>DATLFP010000084.1:0-11967 GCA_035540955.1 Acidimicrobiales bacterium | reverse complement strand
ACGAGCGGATCCACACCGAGCGGTTCGACTTCATCTAGGAGGCGGGAGGATGCGGGAGCGGATGACGACCTGGGTGGTGCTGGGGCTGGCCGCGGTCCTCACCGCGTCCGCCGTGCTCTTCGCGCTCGCCCAGCGGACCTAGTCGCGCTCGAGGCCGGCGATCAGGGCGGCGAGGGACAGCTCGGTGAGGGAGCCGACCACGAGATCGGCGGCCGACAGGTCGAGCGACGAGGTGAGATCGTGAGGTACAGCCACGGTGAACAGGCCGGCCGCGGTGGCGGCGGCCACCCCGTGCGGCGAGTCCTCGACCGCGATCGACCGCCGCGGGTCGGCCCCGAGCGCCTCGCAGGCCAGCCGGTAGGAGGTGGGGTCGGGCTTGGCCGGGATCACCTCGTTGCAGCAGGCGAAGCAGGCGATGCGCTCGAGCAGGCCCAGCCGGTCGAGGTGGCGCTCGACCCAGTCGATCGGCGAGGACGACGCGATGCCGACAGGGATGTCGAGGGCGTCGGCCTCGTCGAGCCACTCGAGGATGCCGGGACGGATGCCGGCCGCCACGATCAGCTCGTCGCGCCGGGACCGGCGACGGTCGTGCACGGCCTGGTCGAGGGGGGCGCCCAGCCGGGCTTCGAGGTCGGCGAGCGGGTCCCAGTCCGAGTCGGTCCCGATGATCGAGGCCCACAGCGCCCGGTCGAGCTCGTGGCCGTGCCCCTCGAAGACCTCGGCGTACGCCTGGAACAGCGTGGTCTCGGTGTCGACGATGGTCCCGTCGAAGTCGAGGACGAGTGCTCGACTCACCGGTCACCCTCCCAGAGCGACTCGTAGAAGGACCGCAGCGCGGCGCGCCGGTGCATGACCTTGACGTTGTCGCACCACTGCTCGACGGACCCGATCCCCACCGGCAGCGGCAGGCCGACGGGCAACGACGAGAGATACGACTCGTCGACGGCGCGGAAGGGGCGGTCCCAGAACGGGACGGTCACCGACCGGCCGGCGAGCTCGTCGAGCGCGGCGCAGATGCTC
This sequence comes from Acidimicrobiales bacterium, assembly GCA_035540955.1. Classification (GTDB taxonomy): domain Bacteria; phylum Actinomycetota; class Acidimicrobiia; order Acidimicrobiales; family CADCSY01; genus DATLFP01. The sequence continues at coordinate 10,947 of DATLFP010000084.1, read as the reverse complement.
GCCTCGTCGTCGAGGGCATGGCCCCGCCCGCCGTACGCCGTGCCGAGCCACTTCGAGTACGGCGACCACTGCCGTTCGAGGAGCATCGTGAGGTGCATCACGTCGCGGGCGAGGCGGTGGGCGATCACCCGGCTGCCGAGCTCGTCACCGCGGTCGCGGGTGCGGCCGATGAACGGGAGCTCCTCGGCGATGCGCTGCCACTGCGAGCGCACGACGTACGCCTCGACGTCGGGCGGGTACCACTGCAGCTTGCCGCGCAGCGCGGTGAGCTCACCGGTGTCGTCGTGGAACACCGGGCCGGCGATGACCTCGAGGACGGACTGCCCGGTGAGCAGGAGCCAGTCGATGGCGTCGGTCGGGATGACCCCGAGTCGGCTGGTCGCGAACCCCACGACGCTGTCCACCTCGACCTGGTGGCCCGACGGCTTCCACGATGTGGCGAACCGGACCGGCCGGCCCGCGACGTCGGCCGGCAGGTCGCGCTCGAGGCGCTCGTCGACCTCGGCGACGTGGCCGGCGTCGACGAGCAGGGTCAGGCGGCAGCCCCAGTCGTGGTCACGCGACAGCTCGTCGTCGAGGCCGAGCACGTCGCTGCCCGATCCGAGCCGGCCGGCCGCGTGCGGGATCCCGTCGAGCAGCGGCGCCACCGCGCCTTCGTAGAGCTGCCTCGAGACCTCGACGCCCTGCACGGTGCTGATCGTCCCGCCCCGCACCACCTCAGTGTGGTGCGGGGCGGATCGACGATGCTGCGGGTTACTTGACCTCGACGGTGGCGCCGGCGGCCTCGAGGGCGGCCTTGGCCTTGTCGGCGTCTTCCTTGTTGACCTTCTCCAGGACCGGCTTGGGCGCACCGTCCACGAGATCCTTCGCCTCCTTGAGGCCGAGGTTCGTGAGGGCGCGCACCTCCTTGATGACCTGGATCTTCTTGTCGCCGGCGGCGGTGAGGATGACGTCGAAGTCGTCCTTCTCCTCCGCGGCCTCGGCGCCCGCGCCGCCGCCTCCGGCAGGGGCGGCAGCGGCCACCGCGACCGGTGCGGCCGCGGTCACGCCGAACCGCTCCTCGAAGTCCTTGAGCAGCTCGCTCAGCTCGAGCACGGTCATGTTGGAGATCGCGTCGAGGATCTCGTCCTTGGTAGCCATCTAGTTCGCCTCCTCGGCGGTCTCTTCGGGGGTGTCATCGGCCGCGGCGGGTGCCTCAGCCGTCTCCTCGGGGGTGTCATCGGCCGCGGCGGGTGCCTCAGCCGCGTCGGTGACCTCCGTCGCGGCCGGAGCCTCGGCGGCGTCGTCAGTGGCGGCCGGCGGGGGTGCCTCGCCCCCGGCGACCTTCTGGTCGATCAGGGCCTGCAGCCCGTAGGCCATGTTGCGGGGCAGGGCCTGCAGCAGCCCGGCCAGCTTGGCCATCGGCGCCTGGAGGGCACCGGCGAGCTGGGCCAGGAGCACCTCGCGGCTCGGCAGCTCGGCCAGAGCCCGGGTCTCGTCGGCGGTGAGGGCCTTCGAGCCCATCACGCCGCCCTTGAGCACCAGGTTGGCGTTCGAGCGGGCGTAGTCCCGCAGCGCCTTGGCCACCGCGGCGGCGTCGCCTTCCACGAACGCGATGGCCGTCGGCCCGGTGAGGGTGTCCTCGGCGATGTCGAGGCCGAGGTCGCGCACGGCGAACCGGACCAGGCTGTTCTTGTAGACCTTGTACTCGCCACCCGCGGCGCGCAGCGAGCGCCGCAGCTCGGCGAGCTCGCCGACCTTGAGCCCGCGGTACTCGGTCAGCAGCGCCGCCGACGACGAGGACAGCTTCTCCTTGACCTCGTCGACGACTGCGACCTTCTCGGACCTCGGTTCGCCTTCTCGCATGGGACCTCGTAACGAAGAACGGGGCTCGCGCGCCACGCGAACCCCGGAGACCCATGGAGTTCGCCTCGGCGGGGCTTGCGCCCGGAGCCTCGGTGGAGACTCCGTGCTGCCTGCTGTCTGCGGCGAGCAGATCGGTTGTGTCCGGCCGGGTGGTGCCCTGCCGGTGGTGGATCAGGCTACCGGCAGCGTCGGGTCGACCCGCAAGCGGTTGGGATCGACCTTGATGCCGGGCCCCATCGTGGAGGAGACCGCCACCCGCTTCACGTACCGCCCCTTGGCCGACGCCGGCTTGACCCGCTGCAGCTCGTCGATGACGGCCCGGAAGTTGGCGAGGAGCCGGTCGGCCTCGAACGATGCCTTCCCGATCGGCACGTGGACGTTGGCGCCCTGGCGCTCGGTCTTGTACTCGACGCGGCCGCCCTTGAACTCGGTGACGGCCCGGCCGACGTCGGTGGTGACCGTGCCGGTCTTGGGGTTCGGCATCAGCCCTCGGGGACCGAGGGCTCGGCCGAGCTTGGCGACCTGGGCCATGAGATCGGGCGTGGCGATGGCCACGTCGAAGTCCATCATCCCGCCCTCGACCTCGGTCACGAGGTCGTCGGCGCCGACGAAGTCGGCCCCGGCGGCCCGGGCCTCGGCGGCTGCGTCGCCCGCCGCGAACACCGCCACCCGCACGTCCTTGCCGGTGCCGGCGGGCAGGGCCACGGTGCCCCGCACCTGCTGGTCGGCCTTGCGGGGGTCGACGCCGAGCTGGACGACCATCTCGATGGTCTCGTCGAACTTGGCAGCAGCCAGGCTCTTCACGAGGTCGATGGCCTCGACCGGCCCGTGCAGCTGGGTCGGGTCGTACCGCTTGACGGCATCGGTGTAGCGCTTGCCATTCGCCATGTCGGCTCCCTCTCGCTTTCGTGTGTGCCCGGTGGCGAGGTGATCCGGCCGGGACTTGGGTGGTGCGTGGCTGGCTAGGAGACCTGGATGCCCATCGAGCGGGCGGTGCCGGCGACCTGCAGCTTGGCGGCCTCGAGGTCGTTGGCGTTGAGGTCGGGCATCTTCGTCTTCGCGATCTCCTCGAGCTGCGCCTGGGTGATCGTGGCCGCCACCGCCTTGCCCGGCGTCTCGCTGCCCTTCTCGATGCCCACTGCCTCGCGGATGAGCACCGCGGTGGGCGGGGTCTTGGTGACGAAGGTGAAGGACCGGTCCTCGAAGATGGTGATCTCGACCGGGATGATCGTGCCCTTCTGGGCCTCGGTCTGGGCGTTGTAGGCCTTGCAGAAGTCCATGATGGCCACGCCGTGCGGGCCGAGCGCGGTGCCGACCGGCGGTGCGGGCGTGGCACCACCGGCGGGGATCTGGATCTTCACGACGGCGGCGATCTTCTTCTTGGCCATGGTCTTCTCTCGGATCGGGGCGCGAACAGCGGCTGACAAGTGTGCCCGGGAGCGGTGCCGGACGGCAATCGGTGGGTTAGAGCTTCGCGACCTCGGCGAACTCGAGCTCGACGGGGGTCTCCCGGCCGAAGATGTTCACGAGCACCTTGACCTTGAGCTGGTCCTCGTTGATCTCGGCGATCTGGCCGTTGAAGTCGGCGAAGGGGCCGGTCTTGACCCGGACGCTCTCGCCCACCTCGTACTCGAGCTTCGGCCGCTGCTTGCGGGTCGGCGCGCCGTCCTCGGCCTCGTCCTCGGGGACGGCGAGCGCGGCCTCGACGTCCTTGCGGGAGAGCGGGAGGGGCTTGCCGGCGCTGCCGACGAAGCCGGTGACGCCCGGGGTGTTGCGGATGACGTCCCAGGACGTGTCGTCGAGGAAGCACCGCACGTAGAGGTAGCCGGGGAAGACCTTCTTCTGGACGACGACCTTCTTGCCGTTCTTGAACTCGATGACGTCTTCCATGGGGATGACGACCTCGAAGATCGAGTCCTCCATGTTCATCGAGGAGATGCGGCTCTCAAGGTTCGACTTGACCTTCTTCTCGTAGCCGCTCTGCGTGTGCACCACGTACCAGGAGCCGGGTCGGTCGTACGGGCTCTCGCGCTTGGGCGGCGGGGCCGCCTCCTCGAGGAGGTCCTCGACGTCGACGACGGCCCCGGTGTCCTCCCCGGCGGCGTCCGCCGCGGGACCGGACTCCTCGGCGGTGGGCTCGGCCGGCGCCGCCTCCGGCAGGTCGGCGACCTCCGCGGGGGCCTCGGCCGCGGGCGCAGCCTCGGCCGGCGCCGGCGGCTCCTCCCCGGCGGCGGGGGTGCCGAAGAGCGCATCGAGATCGTTGGTGGTGTCGTGGTCGCTCACGGGGATGCCTGTCAGTCGAAGAGGTAGAGGATGCCCTCGGTGGAGAGGTAGTCGACGAGGGCGACGAAGCCGGTCATCAGGATCACGGTCACGAGGACGATGATCGAGTACCGGAGCACCTCCTCGCGCGACGGCCAGGCGACCTTGCGGAGCTCGCCTCGCACCTCGCGGACGAACTGCGGCGGGGTGGCCCGCTCGTTGCGGGGCGCCGGGGCCGGGCGCTGATCGGGACGCCGCGGCGCGGGGGTGCCATCGGGCGCGAGCTCGCCCTGCCGGCGCAACATGCGCTTCTGCTCTCGGTTCATCGCCATGGCGTGACCACTTCCAGGTCGAGGGGTTCGTGCCGGTGCACGGTGGCAGGGCAGGAGGGACTCGAACCCCCAACCGCCGGTTTTGGAGACCGGTGCTCTACCAATTGAGCTACTGCCCTCGGAGAGGGCCCACTCAGGTTAGCAGCGGGCCTTTCGGGGACCCCCACCGCGAAGCGGTCACCGCACGCGGTCGGCGCCCGGGTCAGGCAGCGGAGCGGAGCCGGCGCTTGGAGCGGTTGACGAGGAGCACGGCGGCGCCGGCCCCGGCGGCGGCGGTGGCCACCGCGATCCCGCCGACGTAGGCGGCCTTGCGGCCGGCCAGCAGCGAGCGCACCGCCTGGCGCTCGCCGGCGGCCTCCAGGCGCACGAAGATGTCGGTCACGAGCCCGTGGGGGGTCGCCACCATGTCCTCGCGGAGGGCGTGCAGGGCCTTGAGCAGCTTGCGGTACTGGACGACCTCGGCCTGGCACCGCAGGCAGGTCTCGACGTGCTTGCGCGCCCGCCGGTCAGCGAGCTCGGCGTGGTCGGCGGACCCCGCCAGGGCGTCGGCGATCTCCTCACACTGCATGACGCTCGGTCTCCTCGTCGTCGCCCCTGGCCGGGAACACGGCCTCCCGCAGCTTGCGGCGCGCACGGTGGAGGCGGACCTTGGCGGCCGTCTCGCTGATGCCCAGCTCGCTGGCGATCGCCTCGTGCGGCAGGTCGTAGACGTCACGCAGCACCACGACCGCCCGGAGCTTGGGGGGCAGGTCGTCGAGCGCCACCGTGAGCCGGTCCCGGAGCGAGGAGGCGATGACCGTGGCCTGGGGATCGCGGTCGGGGTTGGCGTCGGCGAGGACGGCGTCGTCGACCAGCTCGTCGTGGCGGTGCCGCCGGCGCTTGCCCAGGTGGGTGTTCGCGCAGTTCGCGGTGATCCGGTACAGCCAGGTCGAGAACTGGGCGTCGCCCCGGAACTTGCCGATGCCCTTGTAGGCACGGAGATAGGTCTCCTGCACCACGTCCCTCGCGTCCTCCTCGTTGCCGACGAGGCGGAAGGCCAGGGTGTAGGTGTCTCGCGACGTCACCCGGACCAGCTCGTCGAATGCCTCACGGTCACCGTCGCGGGCGGCGGCGACCAGCTCGGCCAGCGGCTCTGGCACTGGGGGATCAGACGTGGGGGGACCCGCAGGCGTTACCTGCACGGTCGTTACAATACGGCGCCTACGGCGCTGAAACTGCGAGGACGCCTCAGCGACCTTCGGTCGCGGAAGCGCGTGGTCGGTCGCCTGCGGCGGCGCTTCTTCTGTTCCGCTGAAGCAAGGGCTCCTTCGTCGCCCGCTTCAGCGGGTCTCCTTGTGGAGCGTGTGCTGGCGATCCCAGCGGCAGTACTTCTTCATCTCGATGCGCTCGCGGTCGTTCTGCTTGTTCTTCATCGTGATGTAGTTGCGCCGCTTGCAGGTCTCGCAGGCCAGGGTGACCTTCACCCGCTTGTCGTTCCTCGGCATCGGTGGTGCTCCTCGCTGGGTGTTCGTCTACGTAGCGGCGGTCGGACTCGAACCGACGACAACTCGATTATGAGCCGAGTGCTCTGACCAACTGAGCTACGCCGCCTTGGAACTTGTGGCTTTGGGGGACTCGTGGCTTGCGCCCGGAGATGGGTCCTGCTGGCTTGCGAGCCCCCTGTCAGAATCGAACTGACGACCTTTTCCTTACCATGGAAACGCTCTGCCGACTGAGCTAAGGGGGCGTGGGCCCGACGATGCTAGCGCCCGCTGTTCGCACGGCCACTCTCGAGGACGCCGAGGCCATCCGTGCCATCTACAACGTCGAGGTCACGACCTCGACGGTGACCTTCGACCTCGAGCCCCGCACCCTGGCCGCCCAGCGGGCGTGGCTGGCGGCGCGGTCGGGGGCCCACTCGGCGATCGTCGCCGAGGCCGGCGGCGAGGTGATCGGCTTCGCGTCGCTGTCGCCCTGGAAGGACCGGCCCGCCTACCGGACCTCGGTGGAGGACTCCGTGTACGTCCACCGCGCCCACCAGGGCAGCGGCGTCGGGCGCCTGCTGCTCGGCCACCTGCTCGAGGTGGCGAACCGCTCGGGGTTCCACGCCGTGTTCGGCCGGATCGTGGGCGGTCACGAGGCGTCGATCCGGCTCCACACGGCTCTCGGCTTCGAGGTGATCGGCGTCGAGCGGGAGGTGGGGCGCAAGTTCGGCAAGTGGCTCGACGTGGTCGTCGTCGAGCGGCTCCTGCCGTGAGCGCCGCCGTGACCATTGACGCCCCACCCAGCCGAAATGCTCCTTTCCGCCGCAACGCGCCGGTCGTACGTTGAGCGCATGGCGGTGACTCGACTCGCGGTGTGCGTGGAGGTGGCGGTCGACGCCGCCGCCGAGGAGCACGTGCGCTGGGCGGTGGAGCGGGCCGCGGAGCGGGCCGCCGCCGATGCCGGTGCCGAGGTCCTCCGAGCGGTGGTCACGGTCGAGCCCTACTAGCGGGCGTGCGCTGCTTCGGCGACGGCGACCCGCTCTACGAGCGCTACCACGACGACGAGTGGGGCGTGCCCGTCACCGACGAGCCCGGCCTGTTCGGGCGCCTGGTGCTCGAGTCGTTCCAGTCGGGACTGGCGTGGATCACGATCCTCCGCAAGCGCGAGGCGTTCCGGGCCGCGTTCGCCGCGTTCGACATCGCCGCCGTGGCCCGGTTCGACGAGGGCGACGTCGAGCGCCTGCTCGGCGACGCGGGGATCGTCCGCAACCGCGCCAAGATCGAGGCCGCCATCGGCAACGCCCGGGCCACGATGGCGCTCCACGACACCGGCGGCACGCTGCGCGAGCTGCTGTGGGAGGGCGGCGAGCCGGCCGGGCTCGCGACCCGCATGAAGGCGCTCGGCTTCCGCTTCCTCGGCCCGGTCACCATCGAGTCGGCCCTGCAGGCCTGCGGCGTGGTGAACGGTCACCCGGAGTCGTGCCCCGCGTGGGCACGGGTCGATGCGCTGCAGCGGCCTGGTGACGGTGCCGGGCAGGGGGCCTTCGGTAGCGTCGGGTGATGTCACCCGCCGAGGTGACGACGCAGACCGCGTCGATCCTCGTGACCGATCTCGTCGGCTCCACCGAGCAGCGCGCCCGTCTCGGTGAGGAGCGGGCGGAGGCGCTGCGCCGCGAGCACGACCGGCTGCTGGCCGAGGCGATCGCCCGTCACGGCGGCACCGCGGTCAAGAGCATGGGCGACGGCGTGCTCGCCATGTTCCCCGGCGCCGCCGAGGCGTTGGCCGCCGCCGTCGACATCCAGCAGGCGGCGCACGCCCACACCCGCCGCAAGCCCGACGAGCCGCTCGTGCTGCGGGCCGGGCTGTCCGCCGGCGACGTGACCGTCGAGGACGGCGACTGCTTCGGCACGCCGGTGATCCAGGCCGCCCGCCTGTGCGCCGCCGCCGACGGTGGCCAGATCCTCGCCGCCGAGGTCGTTCGGTGGCTCGCCGGTGGCCGGGGCGACCATCGGTTCGAGGCCGTCGGCGCCCTCGAGCTGAAGGGCCTCTCCGAGCCGGTGCCGACGGTGGCGGTCGGGTGGGAGCCATCGATCGACGTCTCCGGTGTCCCCCTCCCGACGGTGTTCTCCACGCCCCAGACCTTCGCCTTCGCCGGCCGGGACGACGCCTGGCAGGTGCTGAAGTCGGCGTGGGCGACGACCTGCCATGGCGAAGGCCAGGTCGTGCTGCTCGCCGGCGAACCGGGCATCGGCAAGACCCGCCTGGCGGGCGAGCTGGCTCGGGTGGTCGCCGAGGGCGGCGGCATCGTGCTCTACGGCGGGTGCGACGAGGAGGTCGACCTCCCGTACCGGCCGTTCTCCCACGCCCTCGGTCACCTCGCACGTCACGCCGACGCCGACGTCCTCGAGGCCCATGTCACCGCCCACGGCGGCGCGCTCGGTCCGGTCGTCGCCCTCCTGGAGCGGGCCGATGCGACGCGACCGGTCGCCGATCCCGAACAGGAGCGGCTGCGGCTCTTCGATGCCGCCGTCGACCTGCTCGCCCGCGCCGCGGCGCGCATGCCGGTGCTGCTCGTCCTCGACGACCTCCACTGGGCCGACGGCTCCACGCTCCGGATGCTCCGCTACGTCGTCCGCGAACGGGCCACCCGGCCGGTGATGGTGCTGGGGACCTACCGCGACACCGACGTCGACCGGGGCCACCCCCTGTCGTCGGTGCTCGGGGAGCTCCGCCGCGAGCCGGGCGTCGAGCGGCTCGCCCTCGACGGCCTCGACGCCGCCGCCATCAGCGACGTGCTGGTGCGCACCGCCGGACACGACCTCGTCGACATCGACTCGCTCGCCGCGCTCCTCCAATCAGAGACCGACGGCAACCCCTTCTTCGTCGGTGAGGTCATGCGCCACCTGGTCGAGTCGGGGGCCGTCGTCCAGTCCGACGGGCGGTGGAGCGCCGACCGGGGCCTCATCGAGGCGCTCGGCGTCCCCGAAGGCGTCCGCGACGTGATCGGGCGGCGGCTGTCAGCGCTCCCGCCCGAGCTCAGCGACGCACTGCGAGTCGCCGCCGTGATCGGCCATGAGTTCGACGCGCCGACGGTCGCAAGCGTCTCGGGGATCGACATCGTCGACGTGCTCGATCACCTCGACACCGCCACCCAGCGGGGGCTGCTCGAAGCGAGCGGGCGGCGCTGGCGGTTCGCGCACGCGCTGGTCCGCCAGACCCTCGCCGAGGAGCTGTCGCTCGGCAAGCGGTTGCGCATGCACCATCAGGTGGCGGTCGCACTCGAGGCCAGCGGCGGCGAGCTCCTCGCGATCGCCCACCACCACTGCGAGGCGGCGGTCGTCGGCGACGCCGACACCGCGGTGGCGCTGGCCCGGCGGGCGGGCGAGGAGGCGATGGCAGCGCTGGCGTGGGAGCAGGCCATCCGCTGGTTCGAGCGAGCGCTCGAGGCCGAGGAGAACCTGACGCCCGACGCCCGTCGGCGAGCCGAGCTGCATCTCGCCGCCGGTGAGGCGCACAACGCCGTCGATCCGCGGGGCGGGCTCGTCCACTTCTCGGCCGCCGGCGACCTCGGCATCGAGCTGGGTGACGGCGAGATCGTCGGCCGGGCCGCCATCGGCTACGGCGGTGGCGAGACCGCCATCTGGCTGGGGCCCGACGACCCGCGAGGAGTTGCGCTGCTCGAGGCCGCCGAGGCGCTCCTGCCCCCGGAGGACTCGGCCCTGCGGGCGCGGCTGCTCACGACGCGGTGCGGGTGGCTGACCTACACCCCCGACGCCGAGCTCCGGGCCGCCAGCGCCGAGGCTGCGCTCGCCATGGCGCGCCGCAGCGGCGACAGCAGCGTGCTCGCCCGGGCGCTGTGGTCCGCCGGGCAGGCGCTGCGCGGCGAGCCTCGACCCGATGCCATGGAGGCCATCGGGCGTGAGGGCATCGATCGGGCCACGCCGTCGGGCGACGTCTTCAGCGCCGCAGAAGGTTGGTACAACGTGGCCTTCGCGCACGCGGTGCGCGGCGACCTCGACGGCGTCGCCGCCGCCGCCCACCAGATCCTTGCCATCGCCGAGCCGGCGCGCTTCCAGCTCGCACTCTGGGAGGGTCGCGCCCTGCTCGCCTTCGTGGCCGCGATGCGAGGTGAACCCGAGGCTCCCGAGCTCATCGAGCTGGCCCGGCTGACCGGTTCGGTCATCGGCCAGACCGGGGAGCTGGTCGCCTCGCTGCAGGCCCAGGCGCTGCGGGCCCTCGTCAGCGGCGATGACCTCGCGCTGTTGACGGCCTACGAGCAGATCGCCCTTCGCCACCCGAGCCTCATGGCCGGCACCGGGGACGCCGCGGCCGCGGTTCGCGCCGCGCACGAGGGTCGCGACGATGCCTCGGTCATGGCCATCGAGCTGGCGGCGGCGATCGCCACGCAGCCCGCCGCCTTCCAGAGTCCGTACGCAGCAATGCTCGCCCGAGCAGTACGGCGGCTCGGCGACGGCGGGCTCGCCGCCGTCCTTCGGCCCTACATCGAGCCGTGGTCGGGCCTGATGCTGACCGGCGCCGCCGAGAGCGCCGACGTCGCCGGCGACCACCTCCTCGCGTGGCTCGACGTCGCCGAGGGTCGGGCCAGCGCGGCCATCGCCAACCTCCGCGCCGCGCTCGACCTCTACGAGCGCGGCGGCATGCTCCTGACCCGATGGGCCACGGTGGAGCTGGTCGAGCTGCTCATGGAAGGCGGTGAGCTCGATGAGGCCCGGGCCCTCGCCGACGGCGTCCGCCCCCTCCTCATCGGCGACCAGTGGTCGCACCTCGCCGGTCGACTGGCGACCGCGCTCGCCTAGCGGCGCCGAAGCTCAGCCCGGCGGTCGCCACTCGACACCGGGGAGTGTCGGCAACCCGGCACCCGAGTGGGGCGCGGACGAGCAGTTCGGACCGGGAGCAGGGCGTTCCCCGGCGGGCGAGGTCACGCCTCCCGCCGCGAACGCCCTGCTCGGACAGCTGGTGGGCCGGGGAGGATTTGAACCTCCGAAGGCTGTGCCGGCAGATTTACAGTCTGCTCCCTTTGGCC
>DATLFP010000083.1:0-6834 GCA_035540955.1 Acidimicrobiales bacterium | reverse complement strand
GCGGGCAGCCGGCGGTGGAGCCGACCGTGCCGACGGTGTCGGCCACGTCGGCGGGCAGGTCCTGGCCGGCCGTGCCCTCGACGGTGTCCTGGACGGGGCCGACGGTGTCGCCGACGGTGTCGAGCGCCCCGCACGCCTCGGGCGGAGCGGGCGGCACCTGCGCCGCTGCCGGCCCTGCCCCGAGGAGCAGGGCGAGGCCTCCGACGGCGACGGCGGTGAGGCGGGGGATGGTCTGGCGGTCACGCATGGACGGTCTCCTTGGTCGTGGTTCGTGAGCTCGGGATCGGGTGTCGGGCGGCGGCGCGCACGAGCGCGCCGGCGGCCGCGGCGAGGGAGATGAGGGTGAGGGCGACGGCGATCGTCAGCGGGCTGAGGCGGGCGGCGCCGTCCGAGATCGATGCGCCGCCCGGCGTGCTGACCTACCCGGCGGGAGCGACCCGCGACCGACCGATCATGGCGGCGAACCCGGCGAGCGCAGGGTCCCGACCCGCCGGCGCCGCCCGCCTCAGCCCGCTGACGATCGCCGTCGCCCTCACCCTCATCGCCCTCGCCGCTGCCGCCGGCGCGCTCGTGCGCGCCGCCCGACACCCGATCTCGAGCTCATCAACGACCATCAAGGAGACAGTCCATGTGTGACCGCAAGCTCATCACCCGCCTGACCGCCGCAGCCGCCGGAGGCGTCGCCCTCCTCCTCTGGGCGGGACCGGCCGCCGCCCAGGTGCCGCCCGCTCCGCCCGAGGCGTGTGGTGCGCTCGACACCGTCGGCGACACCGTCGGCCCCGTCCAGGACACCGTCGAGGGCACGGCCGGCCAGGACCTGCCCGCCGACGTGGCCGACACCGTCGGCACGGTCGGCTCCACCGCCGGCTGCCCGCAGGCGGCGGGCGACCCTGGCGACGAGAGCGGATCGGGCAGCACGTCGACCACGAGCACCACGGCCTACCAGTCGGGCTCGGCCGTTCTCGGCTCGTCGAGCACCCTCCCGCGCACCGGAGGGCCGGCCGCCATCGCCGGGGTCGGGTCGCTGGCGGCCGGAGCGGCCGCCATCGCTCGCCTCCTGCTCCGTCGCGCCATCTGACTTGAGCGACGCGCGAAGGCCGACTGCGTGCCAGGGGTGGCGCAGTCGGCCTTCGACATCGCGGACCGTCAGCGGTCCAATGTCCCCCGACGTCGTGCACGTCGAGGACATTGTCGCCTCGGTGCTCTCAGCCGGCGAGGATCTCGTCGGACAGCTTGGTCAGGAAGCACTGCCCGCCGAACTCCTCCTTCTGCGGGCTGGTGAAGTAGCCGCCGGCGGGGGTGCGCGAGGCGGTCTTGGTGACGTCGTCCCACACCCACTGGCCGATCCACACCGACTCCGAGCCCGTCTTGCAGTCCGGCGCCATCGACACGATGTTCGGGGTGACGCCGATCTCGTAGTCCTCGACCGACTGGATCCACTCGGTGATGCCATCCTGGGTGATGACGTCGCCCTGGGCCGAGATGGCGTCGACCAGCAGCTTGGCCCCGGCCCAGTAGCCGAGCGTCGCCGGCGAGTCCAGGTGGGCGGGGCTGACGAGGTCGGGCGCGTACATCTCGAGCGCGTCGAGGAACTCCCGGGTGAAGTCGTCCGCCGGTCCCCGAGGCGCGCCGTCGGGCTGGTCGCCGTTGGAGCCGCCCCAGACCCCGTCGATGGCCGGCCCGGCGATGGTGGCGATGGTGGGCACGCTGGCCGGCCAGCCGCCCCAGCCGACGCGGGGCTTGAAGCCCTGGTCGCCGGCGGCCTGGACGCACAGGAACCATGCGGCCGACTGGAAGTCCCACCATTCGACGCCGAGGTCGCGGTACTTCAGCACGAGGCTCTCGCAGGATCCGGTCTCCAGCGTGAAGGGATCGATCGACACGACCTCGGCCCCGGCGTTCTCCCACGACTGCTCGAGCGCATCGAGGTACGGGCTCATGTCGAGGAAGCCGTTGTCGTAGATCATGCCGACCTTCATGCCGGCCTCGAAGACGTCGTTCTCCTGCAGCCCGGCGATGATCTCCTGGGTCCACAGCAGGGCGTTGCCGACGATCGGGAACACGGTGGGGTACTTCGACGCGAAGGCGGTGGGTGAGACGCCGAAGGTGAGCGTGGGGATCTTCTTCGAGTCGACGTAGTCGAGGGCGTTGTCGGCGAGCCCGGTGATGAGCGCGAGCACCTTGTCCTGCTCGACGAGCTTGCGGATGTTGGCGAGCAGCTGGCTGGCGTCACCGCCGTCGTCGTAGGTGATCAAGCGCAGCTTCCGGCCGTTGATGCCCCCCGCGGCGTTGGTCTTCTCGAAGTAGGCGGTGATCGCACCGACCACCTCCTCGCCGAGGAACCCGGTCGGTCCCGACAGCGTCACCGTCGCGCCCAGCAGGATCTCGGTGTCGGTGACACCAGCGTCGGACTCGGCCGGCGCCGCCTCCGTCGTCGCTGTGGCGCCACCGTCGGTCGGCGCGGCGTCGTCATCGTCGCCCCGCCCGCCGCACGCGGCGGCGACGACGGCGAGGACGAAGACGATGGCGAGGAGTCGTCGGGTCATGCGGGAACCTCCTGGGAACCGGACAGATAGGCGTGGATGAGATCGGGTGAGGCGGCCAGCTCGGCGGCGTCGCCGGTGAGGACCACGCGGCCCTTGTCGACGACCACGGCGCGGTCGGCGAGGCCGAGGGCCACGTGCACGTACTGCTCGACCACGAGCAGCGTGAGGCCACCGGCGCGCAGGTCCGCGAACAGCGCGTACACCTGCTCGACCATGATCGGCGCCAGCCCGAGCGATGGTTCGTCGGCCATGAGCAGGCGGGGCCGCGCCATGAGGGCCCGGGCGATGGCCGTGAGCTGCTGCTCGCCGCCCGACAGGCTGCCGGCGCGCTGGTCGAGGCGTTCGCGCACGATCGGCAGGTGCTCGGTGGCCCGCTCGACCTCGTCGGCCAGGGCGGCCGCGCTGAGGCGCCGGTGGTAGGCGCCCATCGCCAGGTTGGCGCGCACCGACAGCCCCGGGAACAGGCGGCGACCCTCGGGCACCAGCACGATGCCCCGGCGCACCCGGCGCTCGGCCGGGACCCGGGTGACGTCCTCGCCCGCGAAGGTGATGGTGCCGGCGCCGGCGGGGAGGCTGCCGGCGAGCGTCCGGAGGGTCGTCGTCTTGCCGGCGCCGTTGCGGCCGAGTACCGCGACCACCTCGCCCTCCCCGACGTCGAGGGCGACGCCGCGCACCGCGGGGATCTCCCCGAAGGTGACGGCGAGGTCGCGGACCGCGAGCATCAGGCGGCGCTGCCGAGGTAGGCAGCGGCAACTCGCGGGTTGGCGAGCACGTCGTCGGTGGCGCCGGTCGCGATCACGCTGCCGAACTCCAGCACCGTCGTGCGCGTCGCCAGGGCGCGCACGAAGCTCATGTCGTGCTCGACGACGAGCACGGCGATGCCCAGCTCGGATGTGGCCCGGCGGATCGTGGCGGCCAGCTCGTCGGTCTCGGCTGGGCCCATGCCCGCGGTGGGCTCGTCGAGCAGCAGCAGCCGAGGGCGCATCGCGAGGGCGCGCGCCAGCTCGAGACGACGCCGGTCGCCGTACGACAGCTCACCCGCCGATCGCGCTGCCACCGACCCGAGTCCCACGAACTCCAGCGCGCCCAGGGCGATCTCGTGCACGGCCTGGTCGGTGCGCCGGGTCGAGGGGAGCCGGAGCAGCGCCCCGGGCAGCCCTGTCCGGCGGAACCGGCCCACACCCACGCCGACGTTCTCGAGCGCGGTGAGCGTCGGGACGAGCGAGAGGTTCTGGAACGTGCGCGCCATGCCCATCCGGGCGCGGCGGACCGGGGGCGCGCTGGTGATGTCGGTGCCGGCGAAGTGGACGTGGCCCGCGCTCACCGCCTGCGCCCCGGTGATGACGTTGAACATGGTCGTCTTGCCGGCACCGTTCGGCCCGATCAGCGCGCCGACGACGCCGGCGTCGAGCTCGAGATCGACGTCGCGCGTGGCCGACAGCCCGCCGAAGCGGACGGTCACCTCGCTGACCGACAGCAGTGGCGTCATCGCTCGCGGGCCTGCTCCGGTGCGGATGTCGCGCCGTTGTCAGCGACGACGGCGTCGCCCTCTGGCCCGTTGGCGGCGGCGAGCCAGTCGAGCACAGCGTCGAACCGGGCCGTCAGCGCCCGCAGCTCCTCCCGGTCGCGCTCGTGCTCGCGCCGGAGCAGGAGGATGGCGCCCCCGATCACGAGGGCCAGGCCCGGGACGGTGCCCGACGCCAGGTGGGGGATCTGGTCACCGGGGTTGGTGGTGTCGGACGCCCCCCAGTAGCCGGCGAACAACAGGACGGCACCGATCGCGATCACCGCGAGCGGGATCGCGACGGTCAGGTCGAGGCCGCGGCGGGGCTGGGTGGTCACGCGCAGCGGGTGGTCGGTGAGATCGTCGGACACGGGGGCTACCTCCGGAGCGCGGGACGGGGACGGGACCTGGCCCACGCGGTGACGGCGCGGGCCGGGGGCGGGGCGACGGCTGCCAGCCGGCGACGAACATCGGCGTAGGGACCAGCCGGCGCCGGTGCGGCGCCGTCTGCTGGCGCCACAGACGATGGTTCGATCAGCGACGCGAGCCCGCCCGGCCGGGTGGCGAGCAGCACCACGACGGCGGCGCCGGCGATGATGCCGGGCACGGCGTTGGCCTTGGTGCCGACCTCGCTCTGCACGAGCTGGGGGATGATCCCGAACGCGATGCCCGCGAGGACGGGCCCGAGCAGCGATTGGCTGCCACCGACCACGAAGTACACGAGCAGGGTGAGCGACAGGAACGGCGAGAAGTCGGCCGCCGACAGGCCGGTCACGAGGATCACGTACAAGCCGCCGCCGAGCGTGGCGACGAACGACGCCAGCAGGAACGCGCCGAGGCGGGCGCGGGCCGGCGACGAGCCGAAGTGGGCGACGGTGCTGGACGCGTCGCGAGCGGCGATGAGGAGCGTGCCCTGGGTCGACCGCCGGAGGTTCCATGCCGCCAGGTAGACCGCGGCGGTCACTGCCAGCATCAGGAAGTACACCGCGATGTCGCTGCTGAGGTCGATGCCGAGCAGGTCGCCGCGGGGCATCGACCGCGGGAGCTCGCCCCAGACGAACAGCCATGCCGACGCCGCGGTCGCGAACGCGAGGGAGCCGGCCGCGAAGAGCAGCCCCGAGAGTCGCAGGGCGGGGAGCCCGACGAGGGCGCCGAGCACGGTGCCCGCGAGCGATGCCAGCAGGAGGGCGGCGGCAAGTGGCAGGTCGTGCTCCACCACCAGCCAGGCGGTGCCGAAGGCGCCGATGCCGACGTACGCACCCTGCATGAGGTTGACCTGGCCGCCCCAGCCCACGAGGAGCACGAGGCTCAGCGTCTCGATGACGAAGAACAGCGCCCGCCCCCCGACGAAGGACCAGTACGTCGATCGAGCCGGGACGACCACGGCGACGGCGAGACCGGCCACCACCAGCGGCGCGAGCAGCGGCCGCAGGCGGGCGCGCGCCGCGGCGAGCGTGCTCGACCGGGCGTGTCGGGCCGGCGCCGCCGAGGAGCTGACCGACTGGGGGGCGGCCGGCCAGCGCCGCCGGCCCACGAGCACGACCACAACCAGCACCATCACCAGGGCCTGGGGGGCGCCGGGGATGGTGGAGCGGACCACCGCGATGTTCTCGATCACGCCGACCAGCAGGCCGCCGGCGAAGGTCAGCGTGAGCGACGACAGCCCGCCGACGAGGGTGGCGGTGAGGGCCTTGGCCAGCAGGAGGGTGAAGGTGCCGACGTTCACCGATTGCAGCGGCGCCATGAGCACCGCGATCACGCCGGCCAGCGCGGCCCCGAGGCCCCAGTTGAACCGGGCGACCGTGGCGAGGGAGACACCGTGCAGCCGGGCGGCTTCGGGATCCTCGGCCACGGCTCGCACCGCGGTGCCGAAGCGGGTGCGCCCGAGGAACCACGCCAGGGTCACCGACGACACCGCGGCGACGCCGAACACGGCGAGCTTCTGGTAGGAGACGGCGACATCGGCGATGGTCACCGAGCCGGCCGGGAGCAGCAGCTCGGCGGTGAGCGGGCTGAAGCCGTAGTGCCAGAGCAGCACCCCGCTGGTGAAGGTGAGCACGCCGAGGGTGGCGATCAGCCGCGTGGCGGCGTCGGCGTGGCGGACCGGGCGGATGACCACCCGCTCGACCACGAGGCCGTACGCCGTCGCCGCCGTGACGGCGAGCGCCGCCGCCAGCGGCTTGGCGATGCCGTCCTCGACGAGATCGATGTAGAGATACGCGCTGACCGCGGCGAAGGCGGCGTGGGCGAAGGACAGCACACCGGTCGACCGGTACATCAGCGTGATCGTGACCGCGATGAGCGCGTAGCCGGCCCCGGTGAAGAGGCCGCTGATGCCAGCTTGGACGACGAGCATGTCCCCCCGCGCAGATCGAACCCGCCTCTGGGTAGCGGTCGCAACACGATACGAGTCATGTGTCACGTCGACAAGGGTGCAATCCGCCCACGGACATGCTGGCGCGCCCGCTCCCCATACGACAAGATGTGCGTGCTGTCTCATCGGGGTCGGGGATCGCCGGCCGGGGACGTCACGACGAGGGGGATCGAATGAAGGTCAACGGTGCGGTGTTCCTGGGTCAGGGCAGCGAGATGCCGATCGAGGAGCTCGAGCTCGGCGAGCCCGGCGTCGGCGAGGTCCTCGTCCGCTACGGCGCCAGTGGGCTGTGCCACTCCGACCTGTCGGTGCTGAACGGCACGCTGCCGATCCCCGGGCCGAGCATCCTCGGCCACGAGGGGGCGGGGACCGTCGAAGCCGTCGGCTCCGGGGTGGAGAAGGTGAAGGTG
>DATLFP010000082.1:0-12262 GCA_035540955.1 Acidimicrobiales bacterium | reverse complement strand
AGCCAGGTCGCTGATCAAGCTCGCCCACGAGATGCCGCTGTTCGACGCACCGTGGACGAGCACCAGCGGCGGTCCCTCGCCGACCTCTTGCACGCGCATGCCCGCGACAACCCGCTCGGTCGGAGTTCAACCGACCGAGCGGGTTGTCGCGGGCATGCGCGTGCAAGAGGTCGGCGAGGGACCGCCGCTGGTGCTCGTCCACGGTGCGTCGAACAGCGGCATCTCGTGGGCGAGCTTGATCAGCGACCTGGCCCGGTCCTTCCGGTGCATCGCCGTCGACCGACCCGGCTGCGGCCTGAGCCCGAAGCTGGCGCGGCCGCTTGAAGACGTGACCTCGCTGCGCTCGTTCGCCGCCTCGTTCATCGCCTCGCTGCTCGACGGGCTCGAGCTCGATCGGGCTCACGTCGTGGCGACGTCGTTCGGCGGCCTCTTGGCGTTGCACTCGGCGGCAGCGACACCGGCGCGCATCGACCGCATGGTGCTGTTCGGATGGTCGGTCGGGGCGCCGACCCGGAGGATGCCGTTCGTCATGCGTGCCGCCTCCGCGCCGGCGCTCGGCCGTCTGATGACGAGCCTGCCGGTCAATGAGCGAATGGTGCGCTCGATGATGAAACGCATCGGCGTGGCCGACCCCAGCGACGACGTGGTCGCGTGCTTCACCGCGCTGCTACGTCACACGCCGACCATGCGCAACGAGATCGACGCCGGACCCCGGATCATGGGTCTTCGCAGGCTGAACGAGTCCATCCTCATCCCCGCCGAGACCCTCCACGAGATCGAGAGCCCGACGTTGTTCCTCTGGGGAACCGCAGACCCCTTCGGCGGCGCTGACGTCGCTCGCGCGTTCACGGCGCACCTCCCGCACGCCACCCTCGAGCTCATGGACGGCGGTGGCCACGCCCCATGGCTCGACGAGCCGCCACGCTCAGCCCGCGCTGTCACCCGGTTCCTCGGAGGTCCGACCTCGGACTGACTCGGGCTGCGCGTCAGCAGTCGGTGAGGCCGACCTCGGCGAGGCGGGGTCGCAGCCGGGCGAACGGGTCCTCGCCCTCGAAGACCGATGGGCCCTGGGCTCGCATGTCGGCGAGGATCTCGTGCACCTCGGCCCAGATCTCCTCCATGTCCTCGGCGATCGCCGCCGGCGGGCCGAGCGCCTGCATGTCGGCGACCTGCGCGGAGACGTTGTCGACGATGAAGTCGACAGCGGCGTCCAGCTCGGCGTCGCTGGGCGTCTCGCCCAGGGACGCCATCCGGGCGTCGATCTCGGCGATGCCGGCCCGGCAGACGGCGTTGGCGCGGTCGATGAACGCGTCGACGCCGAGCGCGCCGTTCGTGTCGTCGTCGTCGCAGGCGGCCCCGCCGACGGCCACGAGAGCGACGAGCGCAACGGTCGCCAGCGTCCTCCGGTGGCGCATCGGCCGTTCCGGTGCCGGCTGGGTGTGGGATCGGGTCGTGGTCATCGGTGGGACTCCTCAGATCGGGCCGGGGCCGGGAGGCAGGCCGAGCAGCACGCGACCGATCCGGTCGAGGTGGCGGTGGGACACCATCGCGTGCTGGGTCACGGCGTGGATGTCACGCCAGCAGCGGGCGATGCCGGCGCGTTCGTAGACCGAGGACGAGCCGGCCACGCGCTGGATGTGGTCGGTGGCGTCGGCCGCGAGGTGCGTCGTCGTCACCGACGCGAGGCGGAGGCGCGCGAAGTCGCTTGGATCGGGCGAGCGCCCACTCAGCAGCGCCGTCTCCAGGTCGTGCCACGTCGCGGTGAGGAGCGCTCGACCGGCGTCGATGAGACCGGAAGCGTGGGCCAGGGCGATCTGGACGTCGGCGCGGTCGCCGAGCAGCTGCTGAGTGGCAAATGGGGCCGTCGACGTGGCGACCGCGATCAGCAGGTCGCAGGCGTGTCGGGCCACGCCGAGGGCGACGAAGGCCAGGCTGGGCCCGAGGAGGGCAAACAGGGGAAGTCGTGCCATCACGTCTCCCTCGGGCGAGCCGATCGTCGTGGCCCGGAACCAGTGGGTGTCCGGCACGAAGACCTCGCGGACGATCCAGTCGTGGCTCCCCGTCGCCCGCATGCCGCAGGCGTTCCACGAGTCGACCGGTTCGGCGGCATCGGTCGGGAGCAGCGCGATGAGCGGGGGCCCGTCGTCGATGGCTGCGAGGGCGCCGAGCAGGGTTGCGTGGGGGCTGCCGCTGGCGAAGGTCATCCGGCCGTCGACGACGACACCGCCCTCGACGACCCGGGCATGCAGGCACGCGGGATTGAAGCTGCCGGCGACGAGCACCGCACGGTCACCCAAGAGGCGGGCACGGGCGGTGGGGTCAGGGATCGACGCGAGCACCCCGAGTGCGTTGGCGCCCACGGCGAGGTTCCATCCGGCGGCTCCGTCGACGTACGCCATCGCCTCGACGACCGGGAAGGTGTCGCCGAGACGCAGCCCGCCGCCGCCGTCGTCCTCGGCGAGGAGCATCCGGAAGAGACCGGCGCGGTGGAGGGCGTCGACGACCTCGTCGGCCAGACGCCCGTCGCGGTCGGCTCGGTCTGCGCTCGCCGCGACCAGGGGTGCCAGATCGGCGACCGAGTCGAGGTAGGCCTTGATGCGGGGCATGGAGGCATCATCGGACGCGACGGTCGAGCCGTGGTCGAGGCGATCGGCCTACCGTCGGCACCGTGGAGATCCGGGTGCTCGGCCCGATCGAGGTCGTCGACGGCGGCCGCGTCATCCCGGTGCCGGCCGCCAAGGAGCGGAGGCTCCTGGCCTGCCTCGTCGCCCACGCCAACCAGGTCGTCGACGTCGACCGGCTGATCGAAGCGCTGTGGGGTGACCGGCCGCCGCGGTCGGCCTCGAAGACCCTGCAGACCTATGTCTTGCACCTCCGGCGCTTCCTGGGTGATCGGCTCGTCACCCGTGCACCGGGCTACCTGCTCACCATCGAGCCCGCGGCGGTCGATGCCATCGCGTTCGAGCGTGCGGTCAGCGCTGGCCGGCTGGCGTTGCTCCGGGGCGACGTCGCCGAGGGGGCGGCCGAGCTCGATCGCGCGGTCGCGGCGTGGCGAGGGCGCGCCTACGAGGGGTTCGACGGCGTGCCGTACACCGCCGAGGCGGCGCGACTCGATGAGCTCAGGATGGCGGCGATCGAGGACTCGGTCGAGGCTCGTCTCGACATCGACCCGCCGTCGTCGCTCGTTGCCGAGCTCGAGGCGCTCGTCACCGTCGAGCCGTTGCGGGAGCGCCTCTGGGCGCTGCTGATGCACGCCCTCTACCGGGACGGCCGGCAGGGCGACGCCCTGCGCGCCTACCAGCGGGCTCGTCGTGTTCTCGTCGCCGAGCTCGGGGTCGAGCCGGGCGAGCGGTTGCGACTGATGGAGCGGTCCGTTCTCGACCACGACCCCCGCCTGGACCGGTCGGCGCCGCCGCCGACGTCGCGCTACGCGACGACGCCGGATGGCCTGCGCATCGGCTACTGGACCCGCGGCGAGGGCCCTCCCGACGTGGTCCTCTGCGGGGACTGGGTCTTCAACCTCGAGCTGCTCTGGGAGATTCCCGAGATCCGACCGTTGCTCGAACGCCTCAGCCGCGCGACCCGGCTCGTCGTCGTGCAGCGACGCGGCACCGGTGTCTCCGACCGCGCCGAGGATGCGATGCTCGCGCCGCCCGAGGCGTGCGTCGCCGACGTCGACGCCGTGCTCGACGAGCTCGGGTGCGGGCGGGTCGCGCTCGCCGGCTGGGGTCACGGCGGGCAGGTCGCGCTCGCCTACGCGGCGCGACGGCCCGAGCGGGTGTCGTCGGTCGCGATCGTCAACGGCTACGCGCGGCTGTCGGCCACCGAGGGCTACGACGCCGGCCATCCCGACGAGGTCCTCGACGAGTTCCTTGCCTTCATGGAGCGGATCTGGGGCACGGACGCACCGCCGGTGCCGATCCTCGGTCCCGTCGCTGGGATGGACCCCGAGGTCAGGGCGCGAACCGGCCGCCTGAACCGGCTCATCGCCACGCCCCGGGAGGCGGTCGGCATCCAGCGGGCGGTCCACGGCTTCGACGTCCGGGCCGAGCTCCCCGGCGTCCGGGCGCCGGTGCTGGTCGTCCACCTCGAGCACTCGATCAACGGCGCCGCGAACGCCCGGTGGCTCGCCGACCACCTCCCGCGGGCCACCTATGTCGAGCTTCCCGGCTACTTCCTCCCGACCGCGCAGGAAGCCCGGACGCTTGGTGACACCCTCGTCGAGTTCATCCGGCGGCCCGACGTCGCTCGCTGAGCGCGAGGAGCGGAGGGAGCTGCTCGACCGGCGCTCGACCAGCGGGATGCACCCTCACCGCCATGACGTCGACACCCGTAGCGAGAGAGAGACGGACGCTCCGCGCGCTCGGTCTCACGGGCATCGTGCTCGTCCTGCTGGCCACCGCCGCTCCCGCCGCTCGGTCGACCGAGGCTGGAGCGCCCGTTCAGGGCTTCGGCACCGGCGGGGTGGTCGCGATCGATCTCCCGGGCGACAACGTGCCCACGGCGATGGTCAAGACCACGACCGGCAAGCTCGTCGTGACCATCCAGTCCGGGTCCCGGTTGTTCGTCGCCATGCTGACGTCCGATGGCGATCTCGACTCCGGGTTCGGCGACGAGGGCATCGCCGCGCTCGACCTCGCGAGCACGACGATCGGCGCCGGACTGCAGCCGTCCCCGACCGGCGCCGTGCTGGTTGCCGCCTGGTTGCGCGACGACCCTCCCGTCACCGGCGAACAGCGCCTCGCCGTCGCCCGCCTCGGGTCCGACGGTGCGCTCGATGCCTCCTACGGCGACGGCGGCGTTGCCTCGACCCTCGCCGGCGAGCTGACCCCGGTCGACCATGCTCCCGGCGGGTTCGCGGCGAGTCCCGACGGCTCGGCCGTCGTCCTCGGTGTGACGGGCGCCGGCGGGTACTACGGCGGCGCGGCGGTGGCCGCGCTCGTCCGCTTCACCGCCGACGGCGAGCGCGACGCGTCCTTCGGCGCCGACGGCCTTGCGCCACTTGCACCCGCCGGCACGCTCCCGCTCTTCGGTGGTCTCGCCATCGCTCCTGACGGCGGCATCCTCGTCGGCGAGACGAGCACGCTCGCGGGTCCGATCCGATATGAGCTGCTCGTCCGGCGGTTCACGCCCTACGGAGCTCCCGACCTCGGGTTCGGTGCCGCCGGGGTCGCCCAGGTTCCCATTCCCGGTGACTGGAGGTTCATCACCGACGTCAAGGTCGACGATGTGGGACGGATCGTCTGCTACGGGTACACCGCCGCCGGGATCGTGGGATCCATCGCCGGCCGGGTCGACCTGGTCGACTCGCCCGATCCGAGCGCTGGGTTCTCGCCGGCGATCGCGAGGCTCCATCCCGACGGTCGTCCCGACGTGAGCTTTGGCCGCGGTGGTGTGATGCTGCTCTACACCGATGGCGACGGCGTGCCCCTTCTCTGGTCAGGGAACATCGCCGTGACGAGGGCCGGCGCGTTCGTCACCGCGTACGAGGATGGGGCCGCCGTCCTCACGACGCGGCTCCTCGCCGTCGACGCCACCGGCGCGGTGGACCACACCTTCGGTGCCGGCCACAGCATCCGGTTGCCGATGGAGAACACCATGGCCGTCGTCGCGTTCGGGGACCGGGTCGTCGTGCTGGGTGAGCGCAGCTGGTCGGCCGGCGGCACCCTCATCGCCGCATTCCACCGCTGAGCAATGAGCGTGGCATGACCTCGATCACGCGGGTGATCCCATCCATGGCACGGCCACCCTCGCGGGCACTCCTCGTGGTCGGTGTGGCGCTCGCGCTGGCGTCGGCAACCTCGCCGATCGCTCACGCGAACGGCCGCTCGGACTCGCCTCCAGAGGTGGTGCCCCGGTTGGCCTTCGTCGACGGCAGCGTGCTGCGGGTGGTCGATGCCGACGGCCGAGGCGAGCGGATGCTCGACGTGAGTGGCAGCGCGGCGGCGCCAGTGGTGTGGGACGGCCTCCTCGACCCGTCGTGGTCTCCCGACGGCACCCGCATCGCGTACGGGAGGGCGATGGGCGCCACCTGGATCGCCGGGCCCTCCGAGCTGCGGATCGCGAACGCCGATGCCTCCCGGCGCGAGACCGTGCTGAGGCTCGCCGGCGGCGTGATCCACGACGTCCGGTTGTCGCCCGACGGCAGCCGCCTGGCGTTCGTGCTGTTCACACCGAACCCCGCCGAGATCGTCACCTGGGGTCTCGCCGGCAACCGCTGGGACGTCTACGTCCTCGACGTCGATGGATCCGGGCTCCGACCGGTTGCTCCGCTCCACGCCAGCGAAGCCCACACCCTCGATTGGTCCCCCGACGGCTCGAAGCTGGCCTTCGTCAGCGACGCCGGGGGCATCACCGGCGTCTACACCGTCGCCGCCGACGAACCGGCGCTTCCGGTCCGGGTCAGCCCGCTCGACGTCGCCGCACGCGATCCGCGGTGGTCGCCCGACGGCAAGTCGATCGCGTTCACGGGTCGAGACCTCCTGCCGATCACCGAGCTGCTCGATCACTCCCGGCTGTGGATCGCCCGCGCCGACGGCACGAACGCCCGTCCGCTTCCGGCGAGGACCTGGGGGCGACCGGCGTGGTCGCCCGACGGGCGATGGCTGGCCTACCTCTGCGTCGACGACCCGTGTGGCATCAACGTCATCCGCACCGACGGGAGCACCGGTCGAACGCTCACGACCCGGCCCGCCTTCTCACTCGCCTGGTCGCGCCACGGCCAGATCGCGTTCGTCGCTGGCGACCGTGAAGCCAGTTTCTGCTGCCCGCGCACCCTCCGGGTGATGGAGGGCGACGGGACGGACGAACGCGAGGTCACTCGGGCGACGTCGGTCGGGCTCGGCATCGCCTGGTCGGAGTAGATGACCGTCGGGTTGCGCTTCAGCAGTCGGTGAGGATCTTCTTCACCGCCATCGGGTTAGTGTGCGGCATCAGCTCACGAGAGGAGGCCGTGCGATGGCTTTGAAGCGGTTTGTCATCGAACGCGAGATTCCGAACATCGGGGCGTCGTCATCGGAGGAGCTGTCCGGAGCGGCAGCGACCTCGAACTCGGCGTTGGCGCAGCTCGCACCCCGCGTCCAGTGGGAGCACAGCTACGTCGCAGGCAACAAGACCTTCTGCATCTACCTCGCCGAGGACGAGGATGCGATCCGAGAGCACGCGAAGATCTCGGGGTTCCCTGCGTCGGTGATCACCCCCGTGGAGACGGTGATCGACCCCACCACCGGGGGCTGACCGACCCGCGGGCTCCGGCACTGCACAGGTCTGACCGGCTGATGACAGAGCGGAGATGACGACCCGCGACGAGCGGGCCGCCTGCGCCGACTTCTCCGGGCGCTACGCCGTGCCGACGTCAGCCACGCTGCGGGAGATCGAGCGTCGCGTGCTCGGCGAGGCGTGGGGCGTCAACGGCTACACGACCGTGACCCAAGCGGACGCGCTCGGGCGGGCGCTCGAGCTGCGTCCGGGCCAACGGCTCCTCGACGTCGGCACCGGTCGGGGATACCCGGCGCTGTATCTGGCGGCGAGGACCGGATGCGCCGTCGTCGGCACCGACCTGCCACACCAACCCCTTGCTGCCGCGAGGCGGAAGTCCGCGAGCGAGAACGCCGAGCCGAACGGCTTCTTCGTCGTGGCCGGTGGGGCTGCCCAGCCGTTTCGCTCCAAGTCCTTCGACGCGGTCGTCCTCACCGACGTCCTGTGTTGACTTCGAGCCAAGCTCGCCGTGCTGCGAGCGCTCGGACGCCTCCTCCGCCCGGGCGGGCGGATTGCGCTGACCACGATCTACGTCGCGCCGGGGCTGCCGTCGTCGGCACGACGGCGGGCCCATCGGTCCGGGCCCCGGGCCGTGGCGTCGCGAGCGGATCAGCCGCGCCTGCTCGAGTCGGCGGGCTTCGTCGACGTCGGCGAGGTCGATCTCACACCGGAGTTCGCGGAGACCGCTCGAGCCTGGTTGGACGAGTGGGATCACCACGCCGACGAGCTGCGCGACCTCGAAGGTCCTGCCGCGTTCGAGCAGCGCCAGCGCGACCGGCGAGTGCAGCTACGAGCGATCGAGGACGGCTTGTTGCGGCGCGGACTCTTCTTCGGCCGCCGACCGGGCCCAGAGGCAGCACGGCCATCGAGGTAGCTCAGACGAGCACCCGCGTGTCGGGCCAGAAGAAGAAGATCTCCTCGGTCTGGTAGCGATCCACCACGCTCGGCTCGCGGAACGCCTCGACGCCCCCGAGTCGTCGGTAGAAGCCACAGCTCGGGTTCTCCCTGACGCAGCCGACCAGGAGCGAGGCGATCGAGCGCTCCTGGAGCTGTCGGGCGACGTGCGAGATGAGGCGTCGACCGACCCCCCGTCGCTGCTGGGTCGGCAGGACGTAGAGACCCTTGATCTCGCCGAAGGCGCCGGCCCGTCGTGTCGAGGGACCGGCCCAGACGAAACCGATCACGCCGCGAGTGCCGTCGTCGGCGACGTCGAAGAGATCGTCGGGTGGGAGCTCGGTCAGGGTTCGCGTCCAGGCGCTGGCGCTCTCCGGAGGCGACCACGTCAGATCGAGATCCGCCTCGGGGATCCGACCGATGAAGGAACCGAACGATGCGGCCACCGTGATGACACCCAGGTCATCACAATCGTCCAACGTGGCGGTCCTCACTGTCAGCGGGCCGTCCATCACCATCCCCGAGCGTCGCTGTGCAGGTGCGGTGTGCAGACTGCCGCATGGCATGGCGACCTGCACGCCTCGCCCGCTTCCTTCCTCGATGACGTGGACACCTCGCGATCTGCCACGCTCGGCGGGTGAGCCAGGAGCGGGGAGGGGGCGTGAGCAGCAGCGGAGGAGAGCACGGCGGGGGGTCGATCCGCTTCGGCTCGGCGTCGGCCCGCTGGGTGCTGGCCGCCACCGTCCTCGGATCGGGCATCGCGTTCCTCGACGGCACGGTCGTCAACGTCGCCTTGCCGGCCATCAGCGGCGACCTCGGGACGTCGGTCGGCGGTCTCCAATGGATCGTCAACGCCTACCTCGTCACGCTCTCCGCGCTGCTGCTGCTCGGCGGCTCGCTCGGCGACCGCTTCGGCCGCCGCCGGATCTTCGTGATCGGCCTGATCGGCTTCAGCGTCGCCTCGGCGCTGTGCGGGCTGGCGCCGTCCTCGGAGGTGCTCATCGCCGCCCGGGCGCTCCAGGGCGTCGGGGGCGCCCTGCTCGTGCCGGGCAGCCTGGCGATCATCGCCGCGACCTTCGATCCAGGGGATCGAGGCAAGGCGATCGGCGCGTGGTCGGGACTCGCCGGCGTCGCCAGCTCGATCGGCCCCTTCGTCGGCGGGTGGCTGATCGATGCCGGCAGCTGGAGGCTGGTCTTCTTCCTCAACGTGCCGCTCGCGGCCGTCGCCATCGCCATCGCCGCCCGGCACGTGCCGGAGACGAAGTCCTCGTCGTCGGCGCCGCTCGACGTGCTCGGCGCGCTCCTCGTCACCATCGGGTTCGCAGCCGCCTCGTTCGCGCTGATCGAGCACGGCGGCACGCCGAGCGCAGCGGCGGGCCTCGTGGGCGTGCTGGCGCTCGCCGGCTTCGCCGCCGTCCAGCGCCGCTCCGCCCATCCGATGGTCCCGCTGCGGATCTTCGAGTCACACCAGTTCACAGGGGCCAACCTGGTCACCTTCGCCGTCTATGCGGGGCTCGGCGGCGGCTTGTTCCTGATGGTCCTCCAGCTCCAGACGACGCTCGGATACTCCGCGCTCGAGGCGGGCGCCGCGCTGGTGCCGTTCACGATCTTGATGCTCCTCCTCTCGCCCGCGGCGGGCGAGCTCGGCCAGCGCATCGGACCGCGGTTGCCGATGACCGTGGGGCCGGTTGTCGCCGCCGTCGGGCTCTTCCTGCTCGCCGGCGTGACCGAGGGAAGCACCTATGTCAGCTCCGTGCTGCCCGGCATCGTCGTGTTCGGCCTTGGCATGGCCCTGCTCGTCGCGCCGCTCACGGCGGCGGTGCTCGGTGGCGTGGCCGACGACCTGGCCGGGATCGCGTCGGGGATCAACAACGCCGTCGCCCGGTTGGCCGGGCTCGTGGCGGTCGCCGCGCTGCCGCCGCTGGCGGGGATCGCCGGACACGGTGCGCTCGACGTCGGCCTCGATGCGGGCTTCGCCGCCGCGATCCGCATCGCCGCCGCGGTCACGACGGCTGGCGGCCTGATCGCGGTGGTGATGGTGCGTCGGGGAGCGGCGCTGTCGGTCGTCGCCCACCCCTCGGTCGAGCACGCCTGCCACGATCCAGCACTCGCTGGCCGAGGTGGGTAGGGCGGCACCGATGATGGCCGCCGACAACCAGAGCGATGCGAGGGGCGGCGCGACGGGTCGGGCCCACGTCGGCTGCTCGGGCTGGGTCTACCGCGACTGGCGGGGTGTCGTGTACCCCGAGAAGCTGCCGCAGCGTCGCTGGTTCGAGCACTATGCCGAGCGCTTCGACACCGTCGAGATCAACAACACGTTCTACCGGCTGCCGACACCCGAGGCGGTCGACGGATGGGCCGCGCAGGCGCCGCCCGGGTTCGTCTACGCGACGAAGCTCGGCCAGTTCGGGTCGCACCGCATGAAGCTGCGGGACTCGACCTCGTGGCTCCCGAACCACCTCGACCGGGTATGCCGACTGGGTCGCGCGCTCGGCCCCACGCTCGTGCAGCTGCCGCCGCGCTGGCGTCGGAACGCCGAACGCCTCGACGAGCTGCTGGCCACCGGTCGCGCCCTCGCCCCGGGACTGCGGTGGGCGGTCGAGCTCCGCGAACCGTCGTGGGTGCACGACGAGATCTTCGAGGTGCTCGCCCGACACGGGGCAGCGCTGTGCATCCACGACCTCCTCCCCGATCACCCGTGGGTGCGCACGACCGACTGGACCTATGTCCGGTTCCACGGTCCCGCCGCCCTCGCCCGGCCGTACCGGGGCACGTACGGCCCGCGGCGGCTCTGGCGGCCGGCGGACCGTCTCGCCGCCTGGCTCGGCGACGGCGCCGACGTCTACGCCTACTTCAACAACGACTGGGAGGGTGCCGCCGTGCGCGACGCCGAGTGGCTTCGCGACCGGCTGATGGGAGGTCCGCGGCGTTGACGACGCGGTGGGCCGGCGGCGCTCTCGAAGGGCAGAATGGAGACGCATCCATGGCTGAGACCTGCTCGCACCTGGACACGGTGGCCGAGGTCACCCCATCGAGCGACGGTTGTGAGGACTGCCTGCGGATCGGTGGCCGCTGGGTGCACCTGCGGCTGTGCATGCGGTGCGGGCACGTCGGGTGCTGCGACAACTCCCCGAACCGGCACGCCACGGCGCACTGGCACGAGCACGCCGACCACCCGCTCATCCGCTCGTACGAGCCGGGCGAGAACTGGTGGTGGTGCTATCCGGACGAGCTGTCCTTCGAGGTCGACGGCGCGCCGCCGGCACCGTCGCATCCCTGACCCGTGATCAGCCTCGCTCGAGGATCGCTTTCAGGTTGGCCAGATCCTTGCGGTTTGCCCGCCGCATGGCGGGCACCATGAGGGGGGCCATCAGCTTGGAGAACCCCGCCGGTTCGCCGCGGTTGCGCAGGGTCATGTGGGTTCCGCCCTCGGGGGTGGGCGACCAGGTGTAGGTGGTCTCCATCGGGAACGGGCCTTCGGCGGTCCGCATGACGAGCCGCTCGTTCGGCACGAGCTCGACGAGCTCGTAGCTGTACTCGAGGCGCCGGCCGAGGAAGCGGGCGACGAACGCGACGACCGACCCCACGCGGGCCGGCGGCTCGGTCCGCCAGTCGACCGATTCGATCTTGGCGTACCAGACCGGTGCGTTCGACGGGTCGGCGGCGTAGGCCGCCACCTGCCCGACGGGCCGGGCGATGTCGATCTCGGTCGTGACGTCGACGCTCATGTCTCGGTCTCCGTTCGTGCTCCGCGCTCACCCCGCTGGAGCAGCATCGCACACACCGGCTTCATGTTCGGCCCCGAGCCGTCGGAGGACTCCGTCACGCCGTGGGCGCCGGCGAAGGAGCAGAGCGCAGGTCGAGTCGGCGCAGCAGCTGGGCGTTGATCGCGACGACGATCGTCGAGGCGCTCATCAGCGCGGCACCGACCGCGGGGGACAGCGTGAACCCGGCGAACGCGAGCGTCCCCGCGGCCAGCGGGATGGCGGCCACGTTGTACCCGGCGGCCCAGGTCAGATTCTGGAGCATCTTGCGGTAGCTGGCCTGCGAGAGGCGGATCACCGACACGACCGCCCGGGGGTCGTTGGAGGCGAGCACGACCCCGGCTGAC
>DATLFP010000081.1:0-6637 GCA_035540955.1 Acidimicrobiales bacterium | reverse complement strand
GTGACGTCGGTTGACGATCCGTCGCCCGTCGGTGACAGCTGCCACGCGTAGACGTGGCCGAGCGGCGGCGACTCCTTGGCGCCGATGCTCCACTCGATCAGTGTCTCCGGCTCGAAGCGGGTGACGGTGTTGCGTACCTCGTACTTCACAAGACCCGGGATGTCGCTCAACGGCGTGCGATCCATCTTCATGTCGAAGGTGTCGCCGACGGCGGTGAGCGGCCGAGCGTCCTCCGCGGCTTCGAGCATCCCCGAGCCGTCGATGTCGACATGGCCCTGCGGGTGGGACACCAGCTCCCAGATCCGCGAAGCAGGGGCGGCAATGGTGCGGGTCACGGTGACGCGCTCTCCGGAGACGGGCATGACGAGAACGCTAGATGGACAAAGGTCCCTGGCGCTTGTCCGGGCACCGGCGTACACCGGTCTTGACACGGAACGCGGATCGTCCGTGTCGCTTCGGCGGCTTGCGCCGAGGCGTTGCTCCAGACCCCGGTGACGCTGAGCAGCGCTCGCCCGCGTCTGAGAGAGGGACATCCATGTTCATCGGTCTCGGAACCGTCGTCTTGATCCTCGTTGTCGTCCTGCTGTTCAGGATGTTCAGCGGCCGCAGGACGTAAGGACCGTTCGCTCTGGCGAACTGATCAGCACGACAAGCCGCCCGCATCGTGCGGGTCGCCACGAAGCGAACCCTCATGGGCATCGTCGTCAGTCTGTTCATGATCGCCGTCGGTCATGCGCTTCGCGGTCACCGTCGAAGGCAACGGCTTCAACGTTGGCACGGCCGGCATGGTCCTGATGGTCGTCGGCGCCATCGGTGCCGTCCTCTCCATCGCCTTCTGGGCGAGCTGGGGCGGGTTCGGTCATCGCGTCGGCGGGAGAACGACCTGTAGCACGGTCGTGCGCGAGCGCGAGGGTCTCTAGCGCCGCCGGCGCTCGGGTCGACATCGTCTCGCTCAGGAGTGCGAGGCGTACCTGACCGGTCCGTTGGTCGAAGCACTACGGGCGGAGCGCGAAGTTGAGTCCTCGACGGCTCATCGAGCTCGTCGGACGAGCCCTCTACCTCTGACGTCCAGATCGGTCAGCTCTTCGTGATCGCGATCTTCGTCGCCGGTTCGGGGGTTGGGGTTGGGACGCGGATCTCGAGGATCCCGTCCTTGTAGCTGGCCGTCACATCCGACTCCGAGACGCCCTCGGGCAGCGGTAGCTCACGCGAGAAGCTCCCGCACCGCAACTCGTGGCGCAGATAGCCCTTCTCTTCGATCTTCTCTTCCTCGCGGTGCTCGGCCGTGATGTGCAGCATGTGGTCCGACACCGTCAGCTCGACGTCGTTGTCGGGGTCGATCCCGGGCAGCTCGGCCCGGATCACGAGGCTGTCGTCTTCCCGGTACTCGTCGACGCGGATCACGTTCTCGCCCGCCCAGTCGTGACCGAAGACCAGGCCCCGCCGCCATGGAAGGGTGTTGATCCACTCGTCGAACACCCGGTCGAACCGATCGAACACCTCGGCCGGCTTCGTTTCACGCTTCAGTAGTCCAGCCATTGCCCTGACCTCCTTGTTCGCTGCTTGTCTGGTGGTCCTGCTTCACGAACGGGACGCGGTTCGATCGTCGGCTTCAACCGGTTGCGCCGCCGGCGCTGCCGGCAGGCTCGCCACGGATGGGGCGAGTCGAGTGACGGCCACCGCGACTTCCCGCCCTCGCCAGCCGAAGGCGATCGGCAACCGTCGCCCCTCATCGAGTCACCATGACCGACACGGCTCCCGCCCACCAGGGCCGATGGTCACACCACGCGGCGCACGTGACGATCGGCCCTGGTGCTCGCGCCCCCTCCGCGGGACCGTGGACTCGCACGTCAGAGAGGGCCTGCCCATGCTCTTCGCCGATCGCCTCGATGCGGGACGGCGCCTCGCGGCGCGCCTCGGGCACCTACGCAGCGAGCCGCTGGTCGTGCTCGGGCTCCCGCGTGGCGGCGTGCCCGTCGCGTCCGAGGTTGCCAGGGCGCTTCGCGCCAGCGAGTCCATGCTCGGCCGCGGTCCGCCTCGGGCCGTCGAAGCACCGCGGCGTCTCGGCGAGGGCTGAGATGGAGGAGAGCCTTCGCCTCGGGCGAGTCGCCGGCATCCCGGTGGGGATCAACTGGAGCCTGCTCGCGGTCTTCTGGCTCATCACCTGGAGCCTTGCCGCCGGGAGGCTTCCTGATCGGCTCCCGGGACACGCTGCTGGTTCGTACTGGGCGGTGGCGACGGTGACCGCCCTGCTCTTCTACGTCTCGTTGCTGGCCCACGAGACCGGGCACGCGGTCGTCGCCCGTCGTCACGGACTGGCCGTCGAGGGCATCACCTTGTGGCTCTTCGGCGGCGTGACCAGGCTCCGTGGCGAGGCGCTCACTCCCCAGGCCGAGCTGCGGATCGCCGGGGTGGGACCCCTGGTCAGCCTCGGGGCCGCCTGCGTCTTCGCCGGCGCCGCCGTCGTGACCGACGTCGTCGGGGCCGGGGAGCTGGTCGGGGCCGGCTTCGCCTGGCTGGCGGTGATCAACGTGCTCCTGGCGGTGTTCAACCTGGTGCCGGCCGCGCCCCTCGACGGCGGCAGGATCCTGCGAGCGTGGCTGTGGCAACGTCACGGCGACCGTGTCCGGGCTTCGGTGACCGCCGCCCGATCGGGCCGCGTGTTCGGCTATGTGCTGATCGGAGTCGGCGTGATGGAGTTCGCGGCGGGCGCGGGGATTGGCGGGCTCTGGTTCATGTTCCTGGGCTGGTTCCTCCTCAACGCTGCCCGTGCCGAGGAGACCCACGTCCTGCTTCGTGGGGCGCTCGCGGGCGTGTGTGCGCGCGACGTCATGACGCGGGAGCCCCACGTGGCGCCGGATTGGGTGACCGTCGACGAGTTCATCGAGGAGCACGCTTTGCGAAACCGGTTCTCCGCCTTCCCGGTCGTCGACGTCGGTGGGCGTCTCACCGGGCTGGTCACGCTCACCCGAATCAAGGAGGTCCCCCCCGAACGGCGGAGCTCGGTGCGCGTCGGTGACGTCGCCCGCCCGCTCGAGGAGGTGGTGACTGCCGCTCCGGCGGAGCCGCTGGTCGACCTGCTGGCCCGCCTTCCGAGAGACTCCGACGGGCGCGCGCTCGTCTTCGACGACGGCCAGCTGGTCGGGATCGTGACCCCCACCGATGTCGCCCGCGCCGTCGAGTGGGCAGCGTTGCTCGGCCGCGGCGCGCAGCCATCCGTGCCCCCCGACACCGATGGGCCGTGACGCCGCACCTCACGCTGGCCGGAGGGCTTCGGTGAGCGGCGGTCGGGCGCGACGGATCACCTCGAGCCCGCTCGGGCCGGTCACGTCGACCTCGACGGCGTCACCGTCGACGGAGATGCTCAGCCGCCGCTCACCGAGCACGATGCCCGACACCCGCAGCCGCCGAACTGACGGTGGCAGCTCGGGATGGAGCCACACCTGGTCGTGCGGTGTCCACGGATCGAGGCGGAGCATCGTCCGGAGCCACAGCAGCGGCGATGCAGAGGCCCACGCCTGCGGTGAGCACGACGCCGGATACGCGGCTGGGACGGGGATCTCCTCTCGGGCCAGGCCGGCGAACAGCTCCGGCAGCCGTCCGCCGAACGCCTCGGCGACCGCCAGCTGCGCGTCGATCACCCGGTGGGCGTGCTCGACGAATCCGTAGCGGGCGAGACCGGCGGCACACAGGGCGTTGTCGTGGGGCCAGACCGACCCGTTGTGGTAGCTGACCGGGTTGTGGGCCGGCATCGATGACGCCAGGGTGCGGATCCCCCACCCCGAGAACAGCTCCGGCGAGAGCAGCCGGTCGGCGACGATCGCCGCCCGATCGGCGTCGAGGATGCCGGTCCAGAGCAGATGGCCCATGTTCGAGGCCAGCGCATCGACCGGACGCTTGTCGCCGTCGAGGGCGAGTGCACACCAGCCGTGCTCGTCGAGCCAGAAGTCCTCGTTGAACCGCTGCCGCAGGCCCGCCGCCTTTGCAGCCCACCGCTCGTAGGCGGCCTCGTCCTCGGCCTCGCGTGCGAAGTGCGCACGCGCCACGTACGCCGCATACACGTACCCCTGGACCTCGCACAGTGCGATCGGCGAACCGGCCAGCCGCCCGTCGGCGAACCGGATGGCGTCCCAGGAGTCCTTCCAACCCTGGTTGGCCAGGCCTTCGTCGCTCAGCCGCTCGTACTCGACGTACCCATCTCCGTCCCGGTCGCCGAACCGCTCGATCCACTCCAGGGCGCGATCCGCGTTCGGCAGGAGCTCGGCGACGACGTCGTCGTCGAGATCCCATCGACGCAGCTCGCCGAGCAGCATCACGAAGAGCGGCGTGGCATCGACTGAGCCGTAGTAGACGTCGCCGCCCCCGAGCGCGAGTCCGCCAGCCCCGCCGAACCGCATCTCGTGGAGGATCTTGCCGGGCTCCTCCTCGGTCTGGGGATTGACGTCATCGCCCTGGAAGCGGGCGAGGGTCCGTAGCACGCCCTCGGCCAGCGTCGGGTCGGCGATGAGGGTCATCCACGCCGTCAGGATCGAGTCGCGGCCGAAGACGGTCATGAACCACGGAGCGCCGGCGGCCAGGATCGGCGTGTCGGGATGCTCGGGGTCGAAGATCCGCAGCGCGCCGAGGTCCTCGCCGGAACGGCGGATGGTCCGGACGAGTCCCTCGTGGTCGGTGTCAACGGTCGGAAGGGTGGCCCGCCACGCCGCCAGACGAATGGCGGGCACGGCATCGCGACCGTCGCCGTCGCACGGGAAGCGCGGCTCGAGGGCGGAACCGTTCAGCGTGACCGCCACCTCCGCGCAGGCCTCCCACGACCGGCCGGGGGCGAGCTGCACCCGCCAGGTGATCACCCCGGGTTCGACCGATGCCGGCTCGGACAACGTCACGATCACCGCCTTCGAGCCGCGATCGGTCGACTGCCGGAAGTGAAGCGTCGACGGCTCGAGGTCACAGCGCAGCAGCCCGCGGGGCTGCACCCGACTCTCCTTGACCTCGAACAGGTCGGCGAAGTCGACGTCGCAGATCACCTCGACGACCACGCTCGCGGGCTCGAGCCCGTGGTTCGTGAGCCGGATCCGCTCCCGCATCCCCTGTCCGATGTGCCGCTCTCGCAACACCAACAGGTCGGAGTCGGCTCGGTCGGCGCCGGCCCGCCCGCGAGCGACGAACGTCGCCGCGAACGGCTCGGTCACCGCGACGGTCAGCGTCTCGGGGCGGTGCCCGTTGAGCCGGAGCTCCCAGCGAGACAGCACGCGGGTGTCCATGACGAACAGCCCCATCGGCTGATCGCCGTGGAGATCGCCATTGGCGGCCGAGACGCAGAACGTCTGGCCCTCGACGAGCGTCACGGCCGCGCCACCGGCAGCCACCGTGGCGACCGGGGTCCTGCCGGTGTAGGGCGACTCAGACATCGGCTCCCGGAAGCGTCAGCGTCACACCTGCATCCTGCTCGCCACGGAGGGCAGTCGTAGACCGCGGTCGCGGCCGGATCGCCTGAACGGCCCGGTGGAAGGGACCATTGCCTCTATCGCGGACCGGGCGGGGCCCGCTTGGGTGGTGGTGTGGATGGGCTCACCAGTGCAACCCGAGAAGGTGAGCCGGTCGAAGCGCGCCACGTCTCCGGGATGCGGGTGGGCCTGATCGCACCGCCGTGGGTGGCCGTGCCGCCCACCGTCTACGGCGGGACGGAGCTGGTGATCGACATGCTCGCCCGGGGCCTGAGCGTCGCCGGGTGCGACGTCGTGCTGTTCACCACCGGCGACGCCACCTGTCCGGTGCCGCGGCGGTCCCTGTACCCGCGGGCGCTCGGAACCGCAGAGGCCCCACGCGGCGAGTACGCCCACGTCATCCGCGCCTATGGGGACCTGGCCCGAGCTGGCGTCGATGTCATCCACGACCACACCTTCACGGGTCCGGTCCTCGCCGAGCTCCACCCGCCCGGGACGCCGGTCATCACCACCGTCCACGGCGAGCTGACCCCGACATCTCGGCGTCACTACCGATCGGCGGCGGCCGGCGGCGCCGCGATCGTGGCCATCTCCCACGCCCAGCGACGCACCGCTCCGGAGATCCCGGTGGCGGCGGTCATCCACCACGGCGTCGACGTCGACACGTTCCCAGCAGGACCGGGAGATGGCGGCTACGTGCTGTTCCTCGGGCGCATGCACCCCGACAAGGGAGCCCACCGCGCCATCGAGATCGCCCGCGCCGCCGGCAAGCGCATCGTCCTGGCCGCCAAGATGTGGGAACCCGACGAGTACCGCTACTTCGCCGAGTGCGTCGAGCCGCTCCTCGGCGACGACGCCATCTACGTCGGCGAGGTCGGAGGCCAGCACAAGCTCGACCTGCTCGCCGGCGCCGAGGCGCTCGTGAACCCGATCCGCTGGCCCGAACCGTTCGGGCTGGTCATGATCGAAGCCCTCGCCACCGGCACCCCCGTCCTCGCATTTCCCGAAGGCGCCGCCCCCGAGATCATCGACCACGGCCACACGGGCTGGCTGTGCACCGACGAGCACGACATGGCCGCCCGACTCATCCACGTCGCCGCCCTCGACCGCCGAGCATGCCGAGCCAGCGTCGAAGCCAGATTCTCCGCGGCCCGCATGGTCGCCGACCACCTCGCCCTCTACCACCAGCT
>DATLFP010000080.1:0-6078 GCA_035540955.1 Acidimicrobiales bacterium | reverse complement strand
GTCTCGTGGTGGAAGTCGCGGATGGCCTCGAGCATGCACAGCGCGGTGGGCAACGTGGCGTTCACACCGATCTTCCCGGTGGAGGTCTTGATGAAGTCGGCCCCCGCCTCCATGGCCAGCATCGACGCCTGCCGGATGTAGTCGTAGGTCCCGAGCTCGCCGGTCTCGAGGATGACCTTGAGGTGGGCGTCGCCGCACGCCTTCTTGGTGGCGACGATCTCCTCGAAGGCGCGGTCGTCGCGGCCGGAGAGGAACGCCGATCGGTCGAGGACCATGTCGATCTCGTCGGCGCCGTGCTCGACGGCCCACGTCACCTCGTCGAGGCGGGCGTCGAGGGGACCGAGGCCCGACGGGAACGCCCCGCCCACGCTCGCCACGTGCACGCCCGAACCGGCGAGGGCCTCGACGGCGACCGGCACCATCAGCGGGTAGACGCACACGGCGGCCACCGGCGGCACGGTCGGGTCGAGCAGATCGGGGCTGCGGGCCTTGGCGCACAGCGAGGCGATCTTGCCGGGGGTGTCGGATCCCTCGAGGGTGGTGAGGTCGCACGTGCGCACGAGCAGGTCGAGGGCCCGGGCCTTGGCCTCCTTCTTGATCGACCGGGTGGCGAGCATGGCCGCCCGCTCCTCGAGCCCGACTGCGTCGACGGGGACCACGGCTGCCACGTCCCTAGTCTCCCAGGGCGAGGACCTCGGCCACACCGCGGCGCAGGTCCTCGAGGTCAGCGGCGGCCGCCGCCTGGGCCGCCTCCCAGCCGCCGATGTCCTCGGCGACCACCTGGAGGTAGGTCTTCAGCTTCGGCTCGGTCCCGCTCGGGCGGATCACCACCCGGCTGTCGCCCTCGAGGTGCAGGACGAGGATGTCGTCGGCGGGGCGGTCGACCTCGACGACGGCGCGCCCGGCGACAGCGGTGGGCGGGGACTCGACCACGCGGGCCACGGCCGCCCGGATCTCCTCGACCGGCCGGCGCAGCGACCACTGGCGGGTGGCGTGGAGCCCGTGGGCGCGAGCCAGCGCCTCGAGCTGGTCGTCGACGGTGCGGCCCTCGGCCTTCAGCCGGGCGACGAGGTCGGCGAAGGTGAGGGCGGCGGTGATGCCGTCCTTGTCCCGCACGAGGTCGCCGACCGCGTAGCCGAGCGCCTCCTCGTAGCCGAACACCAGGCGAGAGCCGGGCACGTCGTCGCCGGCGCGGGTGATCCACTTGAAGCCGGTGAGGGTCGTGCGGAAGTGCACGCCGTGGGCGGCGGCGATGCGCCCCAGCATGGAGGACGACACCAGCGAGCACGCCACCAGCCGGTCGTCGCCGGTGGAGGAGGCGAGCACGTGGTCGGCGAGCAGGACGCCGATCTCGTCGCCCGTGAGAGCGCGCCAGCCGCCGCCGGCGGACGGGACGGCGACACCGAGCCGGTCGGCGTCCGGATCGTTGGCCAGGACCACGTCGGCGCCGATCTGCTGCGCGAGCGCGAGGCTGAGGTCGAGGGCGCCTGGTTCCTCCGGATTCGGGAACGCGACGGTCGGGAAGTCGCCGTCGGGCTGTGCCTGCTCCGGCACCGGCGCCGGCTCCTTGAACCCGGCGGTGGCGAACACGCGGCGCACCGTGTCCCACCCCACACCGTGCATCGCGGTGTGCACGGCGAGCAGGTCGCGGGGACCGTCACCCACGACGCGCGCGGCCTGCTCGACGTACGCGTCGAGCACCTCGGGGCCGAGGTGGCGCACGTCGTCGGACAGCGGGATCGAGGTGACGGGGCCCACCGACTCGATGGCGGCCGCGATCTCGGTGTCGGCGGGGCTCACGATCTGACGCCCGTCGCCGCCGTAGACCTTGATGCCGTTGTCGCGCGGTGGGTTGTGGCTGGCGGTCACCATGACGCCGGCGGCGGTGCCGAGGTGGCGCACGGCGAACGCGACGATCGGCGTCGGCACCTCGCCGGGCAGGGCGAGCGCGGGTGTGCCGGCACCGGCGAGCACCCGGGCCACGTCGCGGGCGAAGTCGCGCGACCGGTGGCGCCCATCGCGCCCGATCACCACGCCGTCGCCGTCGCCGCCGGTCGCGCCGCCCGCCACCCACGACGCCACGCCGGCGGCGGTCGCCCGCACCGTCGCGAGGTTCATGCGGTGGGGGCCGGCGCCGAGCTCGCCACGGATGCCAGCGGTGCCGAAGCCGAGCCGCGCCGCGAAGCGGTCGGCCACCGCGTCCCCGTCGCCGGCGTCGAGGAGGGCCGTGAGCTCGGCCACCGTCTCGGGATCGGGGTCGTCGGCGAGCCAGGCCCGGGCCCGGGCGGCGAGCTCGGGGTCGATGGGCACCCGCCGAGTCTCGTTCAGCGTGGCCACCAGGTCGAAGAGGTCGTCGAGACCGCCCCTGAGCAGCGCGGCCGGCGCCCCGGCCCGGCGCAGGGCGGCCCGCACGGCCTCGGCGTCGTCACCGGCCCGATCGACGTCGGCCACGAGCCGCTCCACCTGCCGCTTGGTGAGCCGGGCCATCCCCGTGCGTACCACGGTGGGACGTGCCCGATGGCACGTCGGCCCCGGTAGGCGGCGGGCGCCGCGACGGGTAAGGCTGGTGCCGTGCCCGAGCCGCCCATCCCGCCGCCCCTGCCACCGGGCCGGGTCGTGCTCGTGCCCGGACGGGGCGAGGTGTTCGTGCGCGAGCAGGACGGCCCCGCCGCCGGGCCGACCATCCTGCTGCTGCACGGCTGGACCGTCAGTGCCGATCTCAACTGGTGGACCTCCTACGAGGCGCTGCGGGGTGTGGGCCGGGTGATCGCCGTCGACCACCGCGGCCACGGACGGGGCATGCGCAGCGAGGAGACCTTCACCCTGGAGCGGGCGGCCGACGACGTCGCCGGGCTCCTCGAGGTGCTCGGCGTTCGCTCGGTCGTCGCCGTCGGGTACTCGATGGGCGGGCCGATCGCCATGCTGCTGTGGCGGCGCCATCCTCATCTCGTCGACGGCCTCGTCTTCGAGGCGACGGCGCTCGAGTGGTGCGCGTCGCGTCGGGAGCGGTGGATCTGGAAGACGATGGCGTTCGTGGAGTGGTTCTTCCGCTCGCGGCACCGGTCGTCGGTCGTCGACCGGGCGCTGCTCCGCGCCGCGCGGGTGCAACCGTCGCTCGCTGCGCACCGCGCCTGGTTCCGCGCCGAGCTCGACCGCGGCGATCCGCGCGAGATCGCCGACGCCGGGCGCGCCCTCGGGTCGTACGACGCCCGCTTGTTCGCCGGTGACGTCGACGTGCCCGCAGCCGTGGTCGTCACCACCAGGGATCGCCTCGTGCGGCCTCGCAAGCAGCGGGCGCTGGCGGCGGCGACGCGGGCCGAGGTGTTCGAGGTGCGCGGCGACCACGACGTCTGCTTCATCGACGGTCCGGCGTTCGCGGCGACGACGTGCGCGGCGGTCTCCGCGGTGCACGAACGGGCGCACCCCGTCCGCCTGGTGGCCGGCGGCTCCTAGGTCGCCCGATCGCCGTCGGGCGCCGCCTACCCTCGTTGGTCTCCCATGCCGGCGCTGTCCCCATCACCCGCGGACGACCGGGGACCCGTCCAGCACCCGCACGACCACGACGCGCTGAGCGTCGCCTTCGAGGCCCGGCTCACCCGCGAGGAGCGCCGGCGGCGTGGCGTGTTCAACACGCCGATGGCGGTGGCCCGCGACGCGGTCGACGCGCTGATCGTGCGCCCCGGCACCGTGTGCGATCCCTCGTGCGGCACCGGCACGTTCCTGTTGGCGGCGGGCGAGCGGCTGGTGACGCTCGGGCTGACGAGGCGTGAGGCGGCGGCGTGCTTGACCGGGGTCGACGTCGACCCCGCCGCGGTGGCGGTGGCGCGGGAGCGGCTGTCGTCGTGGGCCGGCGGCGCAGCGGCGAACATCGACGTGGGGGACGGCCTGGCCGTGGCCGACCGGTTCGACTTCGTGGTC
Source organism: Acidimicrobiales bacterium (assembly GCA_035540955.1). Classification (GTDB taxonomy): domain Bacteria; phylum Actinomycetota; class Acidimicrobiia; order Acidimicrobiales; family CADCSY01; genus DATLFP01. Next base: position 2,160 of record DATLFP010000080.1, on the reverse strand, counting down.
GGCAACCCGCCGTACGTCGACCGGCTGCATGCCCGGTTCCTCGCCCATGCCACCGTGATCGGTGGCGCGGTGGCGATGGTGGTACCCACCTCGGTGCTGGCCACCGACGACGGGCGGGCGGCGCGGGCCTCGGGCCTCGGGGTCGAGTCGATGGTGCGGCTCGGGCCGGTGTTCGACGCCGAGGTCGACACGTGCGTGCTCGTGCTGCGGCGCGGCGCGCCGGTGCCGCCCGGGCCCACGTGGTCGGCTCTGCTCGTCGAGGGTGACGCCGGCCTCGACCCCGTGCCGGTGTGCGACCTCGATGGTGCGCCGCTGTCGTCGTCGTGCGACGTGGTCGCCGGGTTCCGCCAGCACTACTACGGCCTGCGGGGCCACGTGCACGAGGGCGGCGGCGGCCTGCCGCTGGTGACGTCGGGCGCCATCGACCTGGGGGAGTGGGGCCGGCGCTCGGTGCGCTTCGACAAGCGCCGCTACCTCGAGCCGCGCGTCGACCTCGATGGTGTGGGCGAGCCGGTGCGCTCGTGGTTCCGCTCGCTGCTGCGGCCGAAGGTCGTCGTCGCCACGCAGACGCGGGTGATCGAAGCGGCTCCCGACCCGGACGGCGTCGTGGTGCCGTCCGTGCCGGTGATCAGCGTGGTGCCGCGTGATCCGGCGCGCCTGTGGCTCCTGCTCGCCGTGCTGCTCGCCCCGCCGGTGACGGCGTGGGCGTTCCGACGGTGGGGAGGGACGGCCCTGACCCCGGGCGCGCTGAAGCTCGGCGCGCCGCAGGTGCGGGAGATCCCAGAGCCTCTGGGCATGGCTGCCTGGGCAAGCGCCGCCGATGTCCTGCGGGACGCCGGCCCGGGCGGTGTGGTCGAGGCCGGCGCGCTGATGTGCTCGGCATACGGCGCCGGCGAGGAGGTGCACGCATGGTGGGCGGCGAGGCTGCGCTGACGCTCGTGCACCACCGGCCCGTCGTCGACGTCGACGGCGGGGTGCGAGCGCTGGTCGACACCGGCGGCAAGGCGCTGATGCTGTCGCAGACGCTGGCCGACCACCTCGGCCTCGCGGTCATCGAGACGGTGGAGGAGCAGGGCGAGGTGTTCACCGTGCTCGAGCCGCCGCGCCTGTCGGTCGGCGGCTACGAGCTCGACACCGACGGGCTGCCGTCGTACGGGTTCGAGGACACCCGGGTGCTCGGGTTGGCCGCCTCGGGGCTCGACCTGTCGCTGCCGGCCGCGCTCGTGACCCGCCACGCGGTCGTGCTCGATCCCGTCGGCGGGGTGGCATGGTTCGGCGAGCCGGGGACGCTCGAGGCCGACGGCGTTCGGGTGGCGGCCACGGTGGTGCGCGACACCGGTCTCGTGGGTCTCGACGTGACGGTGCTCGGCGAGGCGGCCCGGCTGCTGCTCGACACCGGCGTGTCGTGCTCGCTGGCCGCCGACACGTCCGTGCGGTCGTGGTTGGCGTCGGTGCCCGACCTGCCGACCTCGGCCGCCGGCGTGGGACCGGGGAACCTGGCCGGCCTCCGGGTCGAGGCCCGCACGCCGATGGTACGGGTGCCGCTCGTCGAGTGGGGCGAGTTCACCGTGCCGGGCGTGGCGTTCACGTGGCGGGCCGATCCCGACGTCGCCCCCTACGACGGCTCGCTGGGGGGCAACGTGCTGCGGTCGTTCAAGCTGGGCCTCGACCTCTCGAGGGGCGACGTGCGGGTCGAGCAGCGGGCGCCGGTGCCGGCCGACGGTGGCGGGGACGCCGACCAGGTGGGCGTGACGCTCGTGCTCGACGACGAGGGCGAGTGGGAGGTCGGGGCCGCCGTCACCGGGCTGCCCCCCGCAGTGCAGGCCGGCGACCGGCTCGTGTCCGTCGACGGCGGCCCGGTCACGGGCGTGGCCCTCGGCGAGGTGCTCGCCGCCCTCGGCGGATCGATCGGCGCTACCCACCACCTCGTCCTGCGCCGCGGCGACACCCTCGTCGAGGCCGACGCCCCCGTCCTCCGCCTCCTCTGACCGTTCTGGGTGGGATCCACCGGCCCATGACCTGCCGATCCCGCCCAGAACGCCGCGGTTGACCGCGTTTCGGGCACTTTCGTACGATTCCGGAGCGTGAAGCGGGGGCTGGCTTCGCTCTGCGCGGTCGCATCGCTCACGCTCGTGGCCGCCTGCGGCGACGACGACTCGG
>DATLFP010000079.1:0-25594 GCA_035540955.1 Acidimicrobiales bacterium | reverse complement strand
ACCGTTGGCCGCCATGAACCGGCCCATCTCCGAATAGGTCAGGCCACCAGCGCTGTCCCGAGCGTGATGATCGATGATGTCGGCCATCGACCGGGCCGTGGCCACGCTGTCGACCCGAGCGTTCGGGATCGACGCATCCTCAGGGGTGGTGATGTTCTGGGCGACCAGCTCCGTCCGGACCTGGTCCCTCGCATCGAGTCCCCGGTACACCGTGTAGCCGCCAGCGGCCACGAACACGAGACCGAGCACCATCAGCACGATCGGAAACAGCTTCTTCACGGGATTCGTCCTCCTGTTGGGACCGGCGGGGAGCCAGCCACTTGGGTGTCACGATGCCGGTCGAGGACCCCCTGTGGCTGCGGGCCAAGGTCTGTCATCCGCAGGACGTAGGTCCCGGGCCACAATGGACCCGTGACCGTTCGCGTCTTCCTGCTCGATGACCACGAGGTCGTCCGTCGCGGGCTCCGCGACCTCATCGAGGCGGAGGACGACCTCGAGGTGGTCGGTGAGGCGGGCACGGCGGCCGAGGCGCTCGACCGGATCCCCCCGACCCGGCCCGAGGTGGCGGTCCTCGACGTGCGGCTGCCCGACGGCGACGGTGTCGAGGTGTGCCGGGAGATCCGGTCCCGCCATCCCGAGATCGCCTGCCTGATGCTCACGTCCTTCGCTGATGACGAGGCCCTCTTCGCGGCGATCATGGCGGGCGCCGCCGGCTATGTCCTCAAGCAGGTCAAGGGCACCGACCTCATCGACGCCATCCGCACCGTCGCCGGTGGCGGGTCGCTGCTCGATCCGCAGACCACGGCCCGCGTGCTCGATCGGCTGCGGGCCGATCCGGCCGACGAGCTGTCGGTCCTCACCCCGCAGGAGCGTCGGATCTTCGAGCTGATCGGTGAAGGGATGACGAACCGCCAGATCGGCGAAGCGATGTTCCTCGCCGAGAAGACGGTCAAGAACTACGTCTCGAACCTCTTCACGAAGATGGGGATGAGCCGGCGGACCGAGGTGGCCGCCTACGCCGCCCGCATGGCGGAACGCCGGAATCGGGACCAAGGTCCCACCTCGGGCTGACGGAGGGCCCTGCCGGGGGTCGGCCCCCGACCCCGAGCATTGGCCCCATGTCCAACACCCCACCCCCCTCCGACCGGCGCGACGGCCTCAGTGCCGTCTCCATCGTCATCGCCGCCTGTTCGCTCTTCCTCGCCGCCCTCGGTGTGGCGTTCGGGATGCGCGCCATCGACGAGGCCGGCGAGCGTGGCACGACCGCAGCCTCGACCACGGTCGCGGTCGAGCTCGTCGACTTCGCGATCGAGCCCGCGTCGATCTCGGTGAGCGCCGGCGGTTCGCTGATCGTCACCAACGGCGGCAAGTCGGTCCACAACCTCAGCGTCGTCGACACCGACGTGATCACCGCCGATCTGAGCCCCGGTGACAGCGAGACGCTGAGCCTCGCTTCGCTGGCGCCCGGCACGTACAAGGTGATCTGCGCCATCCCCGGTCACGAGGCGCTGGGCATGACCGGCACCCTGACGATCGGCGGCGACGGCGGCGTGGCCGCCGGCGATGGTCAGGGCGGTCACGGTCCCGTCGACTTCGAGGAGATGGACCGGATCATGAGGGAGCGGACGCTCGCCTTCCCGGCCGAGACGTCGGCGCACGGCGCGCAGGAGATGGAGCCGGTCATCGCGGCCGACGGCGCCAAGGTGTTCGAGCTCACGGCCAGCGTCTTCGACTGGGAGCTCGAGCCCGGCGTGGTCGTGCAGGCATGGGGCTACAACGAGCAGGTCCCGGGCCCGACGATCCGGGTCGACGTGGGCGACACCGTGCGCATCGTGCTCCACAACGAGCTGCAGGAGTCGACGGTGCTCCACTCGCACGGGTTCACGCTCCCGAACGAGATGGACGGCGTGCCGGACATCACGCAGCTGCCCATCACGCCCGGCGACTCGTTCACCTACGAGTGGGTTGTCCGCGAGCCGATGGTCGGCATGTACCACTCGCACCACCACGCCGAGGTGCAGGTCCCCAATGGCCTCCTCGGGGCGTTCTACGCCGGCGAGATGCCGCTGCCCGATGGCGTGCCGACCCCGGCGATCGACATGCCGATGGTCCTCAACGACGCCGGCGTGATCGGCCTGTCGCTCAACGGCAAGTCGTTCCCGGCGACGGCGCCGATCGTCGCCAACGTCGGCGACTGGATCAAGCTCGACTACATGAACGAGGGGCTGCAGATCCACCCGATGCACCTGCACGGGATGCCGCAGATGGTGATCGCCAAGGACGGCTACCCGCTCGCCAACCCGTCGATGGAGGACACCGTCACCGTCGCTCCCGGCGAGCGCATGACCGTGCTGGTGCACGCCACCGAGCCCGGCGTGTGGGCCTGGCACTGCCACATCCTCACCCACGCCGAGCGGTCGGACGGGATGTTCGGCATGGTGACCGCCCTCATCGTCCAGTAGCTCGATCCCTCCGGCGCACCCGGTTGCGGCTCTCGCCGCCGGGTGCGCCGAGTCGCGTCCGGGCTCAGCTCTTGACGAGACGGGCGATGGCGGCCGACGCCTCGGCCAGCTTGGCGTCGGCCTCGTCGCCGCCCGCCGCCACCGCGTGCGCCACGCAGTGGCTGAGGTGATCGTCGAGCAGCTCGAGGGCGACCGCCTGCAGCGCCTTGGTGACGGCCGAGATCTGGGTGAGGACGTCGATGCAGTAGGCGTCCTCGTCGACCATGCGTTGCACGCCCCGGACCTGGCCCTCGATCCGGCGCAGCCGCTTGACCACGGCCTCCCGGTCGTCGCTGTAGCCTCGCATACCCCCAGAGGGTATCAGCCAGGGTGGCGGACAGCGGGCGTTGCCGGCGTCGGAGCCGCCGTGGGAACCTGACGCCATGTCGTCCACCCGCGACCGCCGTGCGGCCCACGTCGGCGCGGCCCGTACGGCGGTGCCCGCCCGCTGATCGAGCTGCGCACCTTCCGGCTGCGGCCCGGCGCGGACGAAGCGGCGTTCCTCGCCGCCGACGCCGCCTTCCAGACCGAGGTGGCCTACCACCAGCCGGGCCTGCGGCGCCGCACCACCGCGCGGGGCGACGACGGCGACTGGCTGACCGTCACGCTCTGGGGCACCGACGCCGAGGCCGACGCGGCACCGCCGTCCAACGCCGCGCTCGACGACGTCGTCGACCCGGCCTCCGTCGTCGTGCGCCGCTACGTCGAGCTCGACTGAGCCGCGCCACCAACGCCGTTCCGGGCCCGATCCGGTACGTCAGGCCGGCCCGATCGGTCCCAGAACGAGGGGTTGAAGGGCGCTACTGCTGGACGAGGGTGACCGGGTTCCCCTCGGGGTCGGTGATGCCGGCGAGGGTGGGGCCCCCGGGGACATCGAACGGCTCGGCCGTGACCGCACCGCCGAGGGCGACGGCGTGGTCGAGGGAGGCGCGCAGGTCGCGCACCTGCACGTAGAGGCTCACGCCGGTCCGCTCGCTCTGGCGGATGTGCCCCGCGGGCCCCGGTTCCGGCCCCCCGAGACCGGCGGGGATGCTCAGGATGGGCCCGTCGCTGATGTCCCAGCTGAAGAGCGCCCCGTAGAACGCCTTGAGTCCCTGCGGGTCGCGGGCCGTGATCTCCCAGTGGACGACGGGTCGGGCCCAGTCCTCGGCCATCAGTGCCTCCTCACCGCTCGCGGAGCCGGTCGAGCGCCCGCCGCTCTCGCTTGGTGGGCCGGCCGGCGCCGGGGTCGCGGTTGAACAGCGGAACCAGCCGCTCCTCGCGGGGCGGCGGGGGCGGGCTGTGGTCGACCACGCACTCGGCGGCGACCGCGGCGCCGACCCGCTTGTCGATCACCCGCACCACCTCGAGCACCCGCTCCCGTTCGTGCGCGAGCGCCTCGACCCGGTCACCCGGGCGCACGGTCGTGGCCGGCTTCGCCGGCGTCCCGTTCACCCTGACGTGCCCGCCCCGGCACGCATCGGTGGCGTCCGAGCGGGTCTTGTAGACGCGGACCGACCACAGCCAGCGGTCGACCCTGGTCGCGTCCAGGAGCGCCATGCCTGCAGTCTTGCCGCTCGGGCGCCCGACTTCAGCCGGTGAGGGCGACCGGCAGGGAGGCCAGACCTCGCAGCACGAAGTGGTCGCGGTACGGCGGACGATCGTCGGCGAGGGCCATGGCCGGGAACCGGCTGGCCATCGCGGCGAACGCGAGCTGGCCCTCCAGGCGGGCCAGGGGGGCGCCCAGGCAGTAGTGCATGCCGTTGCTGAACGACAGGTGGGTCATCTTCCCCCGGGCGAGGTCGAGGCGGTCGGGGTCCTCCACGTACCGAGGGTCGCGGTTGGCGGCGGCCAGCCCGCAGATCACGCTCTCACCCTGCTCGAGCGGGATCCCGTTGATCTCGAGGTCCACGGTGGCGGTGCGGGCCGTCACCTGCACGGGCGAGTCGAACCGCAGCAGCTCCTCGGTGGCAGGCACCGCCAGGGCCGGGTCGCGGCGCAGGGCGGCGAGCTGGTCGGGGTTGCGCAGGAGCGCCAGCGTGCCGTTGCCGATCAGGTTCGTCGTCGTCTCGTGGCCGGCGATGAACAGCAGGATGATCATGGCGAACAGCTCGGGCGTCGTGAGCGACTCGCCGTCGGCCTCGGCGGCGATGAGGGCCGACAGGAGGTCGTCGCGGGGGTCGGCACGGCGCTCGTCGATGAGCCCGTTGAAGTACTGCACGAAGCCCATCACCGCAGGGACGGCCTGCTCGAGCATCGACTGGTCGACATCAGGATCGAGCATGCGGGCGATCGCCGTCGACCACGGCTTGAACTGCTCCTGGTCCTCGACGGGCACACCGAGCAGGTCGCAGATCACCATCACGGGCAGCGGCTCGGCGAGATCGGCCATCACGTCGAAGGAGCCCCGCTCGACGGCGGCGTCGAGCATGCCGTCGACGAGCTCGGCGATGCGCGGTCGGAGCTGCTCGACGGCCCTCGGGGTGAACGCCTTGTTGGCGAGCCGGCGCAGCCGCGTGTGATCGGGCGCGTCGGCGATCAGCATGATCTGGATCGTGCCGTCGCCGAGGAAGGGGATGTCGCCCCGGGCGGCGCGGCGACCGTCGGTGGCGTGCTTGGGGTGGCTCGACAGGCGCGGGTCGCGCACCACGGCCTGCACGTCGTCGTAGCGGGTCAGCACCCACAGGCCGTCGGGCGTGCGGTGCAGGCCCGGCGCCTCCCGCAGCTCGGCGTACCGGGAGTACGGGTCGCGGCGGAACTCGGGGTCGCTGGTCTCGAACGCCAGGGGCGCGTCGGGGTCCTTGCGCTGAGGGGTGCGGTCGACCTCGGTCGTGCTCATTGCTCGTACTTCGCCCCCAGCCGCTCTCGCGCCTCCCGCTTCGCCCTCGCCAGCACCACCCGTTGCGGGGAGTCCCGGTAGTGGCCGTCGAGCGGGTAGCACCCCGAGACCAGCCCGTTGCGGGGCGCGGTGGTGCAGTCGCTGAACGTGCGGCAGAGGAGCCGGAGCTGAAGGGGGCGGCCGGCGAGGACATCGGCGGGGAGCTCCGGGTACGACAACGCCATCCGTCCGAGGCCGATCATCGAGGCGCCGCCGGTCGCGATCACCGCCTGCGCCGCGTGCGGCAGCCACTCCTGCAGGTAGGTGCACCCCGACGCCACCACCACCAGCTCGGGATGCCGGCCCGCCACCTCGGCGGCGACGGCCAGATGGCGAGCCACCCCGACCAGCGGGTCCTCGGGCGGCTGGTAGCCGTCCGACGGCGGGAAGTACGCCGGCCGCTGGGCATGCGGGTTGTAGTACGGGCTCCCGCCAGTCGTGCTCACCAGCCCGATGCCGAGATCGGTCAGCAGGTCGAGCAGGGCATGGGTCTCGGTCAGGTCGATGCCGAGGCCGGTGCCATCACCCCCGAACGCGAGGTCGTAGGGACCCTCGACAACCGGCACCCCCACCCCGCCGGCGCCGGTCGCGAACGGGACGAGGTCGAACGCCGACAGACGGACGGCGACGGCCAAGCCCGGCGCCCGGCCGCGGATGCCCTCGGTGACGGCGCGCAGGAACTGGCTGCGCCCGGCGAGATCGCCCCCGTAGCGGCCGGGACGGTCGCGGGCGGTCAGGAGCTCGTGGAGCAGGTAGCCGTGGCAGTGCTTGACGTCGACGAAGTCGAACCCGGCCTCGGCGGCGAGCGCGGCGCTCGCCACGAAGTCCTCGACGAGGTCGTCGAGCTCGCCGTCGGTGAGCACGTCACCCGGTGTGGCACCGGCCCGCTCGTCGAGCACGCGATGGGCGTAGGCCGTCCGCGGCGCGGGCACGCCCCGGGGGCGCGACCACCGCCCGGAGTGGGTGAGCTGGAGACCCACCACCTGCGCGGGATCGAGCAGGGCGCGCAGCTCGGCGATGCCGTCCACGGTGGTGGCGTCGAGCACGAGCTGGTTGGGGTTGGCCCGGCCATCGGGGCGGACGGCGGTGGCCTCGCCCCAGACCAGCCCGGCACCGCCGGCGCCGAACCGCCGCCAGCGACGGCGGACCAGATCGGTGGACCCTCCGGCGGCCGTCCCGTCCCAGCCCTCCATCGGCAGCACCGCGAACCGGTTGGCGGCGGTCCGGACGCCGGCGGAGCCGTCGGTGAAGGCGATCGGTGTCGACAGCACGCCGGCGGGGTCGACATCGTCGGCGAGCGGGAGATCGACGCCGAGCTCGTCGAGCCGGCCCCGCACCTCGGCGAGCGAGCGCAGGTTCTTCACCTGCGGGTACCTCACAGCCACGGCGCCAGCCGGTCGAGGATGTCGCGCAGGAGCGCCCGGTCGGACGCCGGACGGCGGGGCATCCCGGGAGGCGTCGCGTCGGAGCTCGCCCACCCTCGCAGCTCCAGGAACATCGCGGCGGCGTGACGGTAAGCGGGCACGGGCGGGCGGAACGCCACGAGACCCAGGTGCTGCAGCAGGTCGTTCAGCTCGTGGAAGCGCGGGTCGCCGGCGGCCCACAGCCGGTCGCGGGCCGCGAAGACATCGGGGGCCAGGGTCGAGAGCCCGAGCAGGTAGTCCGAGCCGTACATCACCATGTCGATGGCCAGGTCGTTGCCGGTGAGCACGAGGAAGTCAGGGCGATCCTGGTCGCGCGCCCGCAGCCGCTCCCACTCGAGCGCCCGGTCGAGCGACGAGTGCTTGGCGCCCACGCACGACGGGATCGCGAGCATCCCGCGATACGCGTCGAGCGAGACGATGCGCCCGTGGGGGATGAACATCGCGCCGAGCTCGAACCCGATGAAGCGATCGACCTCGGCCCCGATCGCCGCCAGCGCCGCCACCCATCCCTCGTCGTCGAGGGCGTTGAGCCCGTGCGACGGGAAGACGACCGGCGTGCCGCCGGCAGCGAGGACCGCCTGGGCCGCCGCCACGTGGGATGCGAGGTCGAAGGCCGCGCCCGCGGCATCGTCGACCACGGCGCCGGCCACGAACCGGCCGCCGGTCACCTCGGCGGCGAGCGCCAGCATCCGCGCCCGGTCAGCGGGATCGAGCAGCTGGACGTAGCCGGTGTCCATGTTGACCGCCGGGGTGAGCCCGGCGTCGTGGGTGCGGGCGACGTGCGCCGCCGTCGCCGCCCAGTCGACGCTGCCGTCGGCGGTGTGCGGCAGGAGGACGGCCGACATCCCGGTGATCGCCCGGCCCGGTCGGATCATGGCGACGACGTCCCGCTCCTCCACAGGGCACCACTCTGTCGCGGGTGGCGGGGGGTCAGGGCGAGTGCTCGACCGTCGCCTCCTGCTCGTAGAGGTGCCAGCGCTCGTCGATGTCGTCCTGGGCCTGGCGGGCGAGGCCCGCAGCATCGTCGGGGCTGATCGACGCGAGGAGGCTGAAGCGCGACTCCCGGCGGGCGAACTCCTCGAAGGAGAGCGTCGGCGCCTTGGAGTCGAGGTGGAACGGGTGATCGCCCTCCACTGCGTGGCGCGGGTCGTACCGGTACAGCGGCCAGTAGCCCGACCGCACCGCGTCCCGCTGATGGTCCATCCCATGGGTCATGTCGATGCCGTGGGCGATGCAGTGGCTGTAGGCGATGATCAGCGACGGGCCGGGCCACGACATGGCCTCGTTGAACGCCTTGAGCGTCTGGAGGTCGTTGGCGCCGAGCGCCACCTGGGCGACGTAGACGTCGCCGTGGGCGGCGGCGATCATGCCGAGATCCTTCTTGCGGGTGCGCTTCCCGGCGGCCGCGAACTTCGCCACCGCCGCTCTCGGCGTCGACTTCGACGCCTGCCCGCCGGTGTTGGAGTACACCTCGGTGTCGAGCACGAGCACGTTCACGTCGAGACCCGACGACAGCACGTGGTCGAGACCGCCGAATCCGATGTCGTAGGCCCACCCATCGCCGCCCACGATCCACACGCTGCGGTCGACGAGGTCGTCGGCGAGGGCGAGGAGGTCGGGAACGTCGGGCTCGTGGTGGCGCCCGTCGAGCCGCTCGCGCAGCTCGGCGACCCGCTGACGCTGCTCGTCGATGCCGGCGTCGGTGGCCTGGTCGGCGCCGAGGATGGCGGCGACCAGGTCCTCGCCCACGGCGGGGCCCATCCCGGCCAGGCGGCGCTCGGCCTCGCGACGGCGAGCGTCGATCGCGAGGCGCATGCCGAGGCCGAACTCGGCGTTGTCCTCGAACAGCGAGTTGGCCCACGCCGGGCCGCGTCCGGCGGCGTCGCTGGCCCACGGTGTCGTCGGCAGGTTTCCGCCGTAGATCGACGAGCAGCCCGTCGCGTTCGCCACCAGCAACCGGTCACCGACCAGCTGGGTGAGGAGCTTGAGGTACGGGGTCTCGCCGCAACCGGCGCACGCGCCGGAGAACTCGAACAGCGGCTGACGCAGCTGCGCGGCGCGCACCGTCACTGGCACCGGGCGCCCGGTGGTCGGCTCCGGCACCGACTCGAGGAACGCCCAACCCGCCCGCTCGCGCTCGAGCACGGGGCCCTTCGCCACCATCTCCAGGGCCCGGTGGCCGTCACCGGCTCGGTCCTTCGCCGGACACACCTCGACACAGAGACGGCAGCCGGTGCAGTCGTCGGGCGCGACCTGCACGGTGAGCCGGACTCCCTCCGGCGTACCGGCGTCCTTGGGCACCTTCGTGAGGAACGTCGGCGGAGCGGTGGCCACCGCGTCGCCGTCGAGGAGTCGCATGCGGATGGCGCCGTGGGGGCAGACGATGGCGCACTTGCCGCAGTCGATGCAGATGGCCGGGTCCCACTGGGGCAGCTCGTGGGCGATACCCCGCTTCTCCAGCCGGGCCGTCCCGACCGGGAAGGTGCCGTCGGGCGGGAGGGCGCTGACCGGCAGCAGGTCGCCGCGGCCGGCGATGATCTGGGCGGTGACCCGGCGCAGGAACGGGGACCCGTCGGGGACCTCGATCTCGGACCGGGGCCGGCCGGTGACGGCGCGACCCGAAACGTCGACCTCGCCGAGGGCGGCGAGCGCGGCGTCGACGGCCCGCTCGTTCGGCTCCATGACCTCGGGGCCCAGCGACCCGTAGGCCTCCGCGATCGCGGCCTTGATCGCGACGGCCGCCTCCTCGGCGGGCAGCAGCCCGGCCAGCTCGAAGAAGCACGTCTGCAGGACCGTGCTCACGATGCCGCCGAGGCCGACGGCAGCCGACACCGACGCGGCGTCGACGACGTACAGGCGCAGCCGTCGCTCGAGGATCGACTCCTGCACCTCGGCGGGCAGGTGATCCCACACCTCGTCGGGACCGTACGGGCTGTTGAGGAGGACGGTGGCGCCGGGCGCGGCCACGCCGAGCACGTCGACCCGATCGAGGAACGCGAACTGGTGGCAGGCCACGAGCTGCGCCTGCTGCACGAGCCACGGCGCGTCGATCGGATGGGTGCCGAAGCGCAGGTGCGACGTCGTCATCGAACCCGACTTCTTCGAGTCGTAGACGAAGTAGCCCTGGACGTGGAGCGGGGTGTGCGAGCCGACGATCTTGGCGGTCGCCTTGTTGGCGCCGACGGTGCCGTCGCTGCCGAGCCCGAAGCACACCGCGGTGGTCACGCCCGACGGCTCGGCCACCGGGGCGCGGTCGTAGCTGATCGAGAGGTGGGTGACATCGTCGACGATCCCCACGGTGAAGCCGTGCCGAGGGCGCACGGCGAGCAGCTCGTCGAACACGGCCGACGCCATCGGCGGGGTGAGCTCCTTCGACGAGAGGCCGTAGCGCCCACCGATCAGGGTGGTCATCGGAAGGCCGCTGCGAGCCACGGCGGCGGCCACGTCGAGGAAGAGGGGCTCGCCGGGGGCGCCCGGCTCCTTGGTGCGGTCGAGCACCGCCACCCGCCGAACCGATCGGGGCAGCGCATCGAGGAGAGCGTCGACGTCGAAGGGGCGGTAGAGCCGCACCTGCACCATGCCGAGGCGAGCACCGCCGGCGTTGCCGGCCCGGACCGCTTCGGCCACCGCGCTGCGGGCCGAGCCCATCACCACGATGACCTGCTCGGCCTCGGGATGGCCTTCGTACTCGAAGAGCCGGTAGCGGCGACCGGTGCGCTGCGCCAGCCGATCCATCGCGTCCTGGACGATGCGGGGGGTGAGGAGGTGGTACGGGTTCGACGCCTCGCGGGCCTGGAAGAACACGTCCGGGTTCTGCGCCGTGCCCCGCACGACGGGGCGGTCGGGGTCGAGCGCCCGCCGCCGGTGGGCGCGGATCAGGTCGTCGTCGATCAGCCACCGCAGCTCGTCGTCCGCCAGCAGCGCGACCTCGTTCAGCTCATGGCTCGTGCGGAACCCGTCGAAGAAGTGGAGAAACGGCACGCGAGCCTCGAGGGTTGCGGCGTGGGCGACTGCCGCGAGGTCGTGGGCCTCCTGAGGCGACGCCGACGACAGCAGGGCCCACCCCGTCATCCGGGCGGCCATGACGTCGGAGTGGTCACCGAAGATGGACAGGGCGTGGGTCGCCAGGGAGCGGGCCGCCACGTGGATGACGGCGGGGGTGAGCTCACCGGCGATCTTGAACATGTTGGGGAGCATCAGGAGCAGGCCCTGTGACGACGTGAAGGTCGTCGCCAGCGCGCCGGCTTGCAGGGCACCGTGCACGGCGCCGGCGGCGCCGCCCTCGCTCTGCATCTCGACGATCGTCGGCACGTCGCCCCAGAGGTTGGGTTGACCCGCCGCCGCCCAGCTGTCGGCGAGCTCGCCCATCGGCGACGCCGGCGTGATGGGGTAGATCGCCACCACCTCGCTCGCCCGGTAGGCGATGTGCACCGCCGCCTCGTTGCCGTCGATGATCTTCACCGCGTCCAGCCTGTCGGTGGGCACCGCCCCCGTCCCGGTGCGATGGTCACCCCTCAGCGGGACCTTGGACCCGAATCGGTCCGCAGGCGTCCGCGATCGCCACCTGGGGGAGGATGGACGACGATGCTGCCGACCATCCGATCGATCGCGCGCGCCGTCGCTCGAGGGTTCCAGCAGCACCGCGTCACCGGCTTGGCTGCCGAGATCGCCTTCTTCGGGGTCCTCGGCATGTTCCCGACCTTCCTCGCGCTGGCCGCCGCACTCGGCTCGCTCGAGGCCATCGCCGGAGGCGACGTGGCGACCCGCGCGCAGGACGAGGTGGTCTCCTTCCTCGAGCGGGTGCTCAGCGACGGCGCCCGCGACACCATCGACGCCGTCAACCGCCTGTTCGAGGAGACGAACGCCGGCGTGCTGACGATCGGCACCGCCGCTGCGCTCTGGTCGGCATCCCGGGGGTTCACCAGCGTGATCCACGGGCTGGACGTCGTGTACGGCGCCGAGGAGCGCCGCAGCTACCCGCGGCTGCGCGGTCTCGCCATCGCGCTCGCGGTGGGGACCGTGGTGGTGCTCGCGGTGATCCTCGCGGTCGTCGTGCTCGGCCCGCTGCTCGGCACCGGTCACGACGTGGCCGAGGCGATCGGGCTCGGGTCGGCGTTCGCCGCGTTCTGGGACTGGATGCGATGGCCGGCGGCCCTCGTCCTGATGACGCTCTGGGCCACGACCGTGCTGCACGTCGGCCCCAACCACCGGTCGGCATGGCGGGACGACCTGCCGGGTGCGGTCCTCACCACGGCCGGGTGGACGCTGGTCTCGGTCGGGTTCCGCGGCTACCTGGCGATCGCGGGAGGCGGCAACCAGGTCCTCGGCGCGCTCGGTGGTGCGCTCATCGTCCTCCTCTGGATGTACGCGCTGGCCCTCGCCCTGCTCGTGGGTGCCGAGCTGAACGCCAGCCTCGCCGCGCGGCGAGCGCCGAACCGCCCCTCAACCGACGTCGCGACGCTCGTAGGCGAGGAGGCCGAGCCCGGTGGCGGCCACGGCGATGAGCGCGAGGACGGGCAGCGCGACGACGGCGGCTGAGCGGGCCGGGACCGCCGGCAGGTGGTCGAACGGCGACAGCGCCGCGAGCCACCCCGGGATCCGCAACAGGTCGCCGAGGACGCCGACGACCCCCGCGAACGCGAGCGGCAGCCACACCAGGCCGATCGCCCTCGGCACCAGGCCGAAGACGAGGACGGCAACGGCGGCCAGGACGAGGACCGCGGGCGCGTGCACCAGCGCGGCCCCGATCAGCCGCGGGACCTGCGCCGCGTCCGCGGTCTGCAGCGCGTGTGCACCGCCCGTTCCGAGACCGGCGGCCAGCAGCACCACGGCGGTGCCGACGACCGTGACCACGACGTTGGCCGAGATCCACCCCCGGCGCGACACACCGGTGGCGAGGATCATCTCGCTGCGACCGGCGGTCTCCTCGCTCCGGAGCCGGAGGATCGACTGCACGACGAAGCCACTCGCCGTCAGCGAGGTCATCACCAGCATCGTGGCCAGGAACGAGTCGACGACGTCGGTGATCCCGGCCTGGGCCATGATGTCGCGCATCTGCTCGCTGTCGCCGATGAGCTCCTCGGCGCTCTCGGCGATGGCCCCCATCAGCGCCGCGAAAACGAAGATGCCGACCGTCCAGGACACGAGCACCCCTCGCTGGAGCCGGAGCGCGAGGCCGAACGGCGAGCCCAGTGACGGCGCGGCGCGGGCCGGGCCCGGGCGGTCGGGGACGAGCCCAGCGCCGAGATCACGGCGACCGGCGAGATGCACGGCCAGCACGACGAGGGCCGCCGCCATCGCCAGCAGGACGAGCAGCGGCCACCATCGCTCACCGGCGAAGGCGCGGGAGTGCTGGGCGATGCCGATGGGCGACAGCCACCGCAACACGGGGGTGCTCGTGTCGCCGACGGCCCGCACGACGAACGCCACGCCGAGCACGGCGAAGGCGAGGCCCGAGGCACCGCGGGTGTGCTCGGTGACCTGAGCGGTGACGGCGCCGACGGCGGCGAAGAAGAGGCCGACAGCGGTGATCACCGCGCCCAACGTCACCGAGCCGGCCGCTGGCAGGCCGATGGCCATGAGGGCGGCGGCGGTGCCGGCGCCGATGGCCGCACAGACGGCGGAGGTCACCAGCAGGGCGGCCACGAGCCCGGTGTGGCGCCCCATCGGCGTCGACCGCAGCAGCTCGGCCCGGCCGCTCTCCTCTTCGGCCCGCGTGTGGCGGGTCATGGCGAGGAGCGCCATGAGCCCGATGGCCAGCGCCACCTGCGTGCTGGTCTCGAAGGCGATGCGACCTCCGAGGGTCTCGATCGAGTACGTCGGGCCCGTGAAGGCGATCACCGCCACGTTGTTCTCGACCGTGCGGGCGTACTGCTCGAGGTCCGCCGGGTCCCTGTAGAGGCTCTTCACGCTGCTGGCGCCAGCGAAGACGAGCACGACGATCGAAGCCGTCCAGATCGCGATGCGCAGGCGGTCGCGTCGGAGCACGAGGCGAGACATGGCGACGAGCTCGCTCACGGCGCCACCTCGTCCCCGTAGTGGCGGAGAAACAGCTCCTCCAGCGTGGGAGGTCGGCTCTCGAGGCTCACGAGGCCGAGCTCGCTCAGGTGGCGGATGGCGGCGTCGAGGTCGGTGGTGTCGACGTCGAATCGCACCCGGTCGCCGTCGACGACGACACCGTGGACCCCGGCAAGCTCAGCGATGCGCGTCGCCGGCGACGAGGTGACGGCGATGATCGACGTCCGCGTGAGCTGCCGGAGCTCGGTCAGGGTGCCGGACTGCACGGCCCGTCCGGCGCGGATGATCGTGACGCGGTCGCACAGCGCCTCCACCTCGGCGAGGATGTGGCTCGAGAGCAGGACCGTTCGACCCTCTTCGGTCACCTCGGCGATGCACTCCTGGAAGGCCGCCTCCATCAGCGGGTCGAGGCCGGCGGTGGGCTCGTCGAGCAGGAGGAGCTCCGCCGGGGACGCGAGGGCAGCCACCAGCGCCACCTTCTGGCGGTTGCCCTTGGAGTAGGCCCTGGCCTTCTTCGTCGGGTCGAGCTCGAAGCGGTCCAGGAGCTCGTCGCGGCGGCGCTGATCGAGATCGCCGCGCAACCGGGCCAGGAGGTCGATGACCTCGCCGCCGGTCAGGTTGGGCCACAGCGTGACGTCGCCGGGGACGTACGCCAAGCGGCGGTGGAGCCGGTCGGCGTCCCGCCACGGATCACCGTCCAGCAGGCGGACGCTGCCGGCGTCGATCCGCAGCAGGCCGAGCAGCACGCGGATCGTCGTCGACTTGCCGGAGCCGTTCGGTCCGAGGAACCCGTGGACCTCTCCGGTCCCCACCGTCAGGTCGAGCCCGTCGAGAGCCCGCGTGCGGCCGAAGGTCTTCACGAGGCCGGCAATGGCGATCGCGGTCACCACCGGAGTCTGCACGCCCGGCCGGCGGCGACCGGATCAGCCCCGCGTCGCGACGCCGGCCTGCCGGATCCAGCCGTCGAGGCGCTCGCCCGGCACGCCACCGATGTGACGGTCGACGACCTGGCCATCCCTGAGCAGCAGGAGAGCCGGCACGCTGCGCACCCCGAGCTTGGCCGCGACCCCGGGGGCCTCGGACACGTCCACCGTCACGACCTTCACGCGCCCGGCAAGGTCGGCGGCGGCGCGCACGACGCTCGGGGCCATCGTCACGCTCGGGCTGCACCACGGCGCCCAGAGGTCGACGAGCACGAGGATCGAGCTGGTCGTCACCTCGTCGAAGTCGGTCTCGCCGGCCTCGACGATCCACGGGAGCGCCGTCTCGCACGAGCCGCACCGCGGGAGGCCGGGTGCCGATCGCGGCACGCGGTTCTTGGCGCCACACAACGGGCACGGGACGGCGTCATCGGCCATGGAGATCTCCTCCTGCCAAGCCTGGGCCGGCATGCCAGTGGCGGCCAGGGGCGAACGTCCCGCGGACAGATGTGGTCCTTCGACCCTGCCCCGTGGCCGCGCTCGCGGAGGAACCTGGACACGAGCGACCGCTGAAGGAGCACCCGATGTCGATCACCGTCTCGCCGAGCCCGTCCCCACTGGCGTCCGAACCGTCCGCCCGCACCATCGTCGACCACTTCCGCCTGAACGTCGCTCGCCACGCACTCCGGCCGGCGCTCCGGTGGCGGACCGAGAGCGGGTGGGAGCACCTGACGTGGCAGCGGTACGGGGAGCGGGTCTGGAACCTGAGCGCGGGTCTCATCGCGCTCGGGATCGAGCCGGGCGACCGTGTGGCCATCCTCTCGACGAACCGGCCGGAGTGGCACCTCGCCGACATGGCGACCATCGCCGCCGGCGCCGTCACCGTCCCGCTCTACGCCACGAGCACGTCGAGTCAGGTGGCGTACATGCTCGCCCACTCCTCGACGCGGGTCTGCGTGGTCGAGTCCCCCGACCAGCTGGCCAAGGTCCTCCTCCGTCGGGACGAGCTCCCCATGCTCGAGCACGTCGTGCTCGTCGAGCCCGCCGAAGGCTTGGACGGCGACCTCGTCGTGTCGTTCGCCGACCTCGAGTCCTCAGGCGCCCGTCGGCGCGCGATCGGGGGCAACGAGGTCGACGAGCGAGTCGACGCCCTCCGGGCCGACGACCTCCTCACGCTCGTGTACACGAGCGGCACCACCGGCCGCCCGAAGGGCGCGATGCTGACCCACGGGAACGTGATCGCCACCGTCGAGAGCATCACGTCGGTCGTGCCGATCGGGCCCGACGATCGCTTCCTCTCGTTCCTCCCGCTGAGCCACATCGCGGAGCGCACCGTGAGCCACTTCGGTCAGCTCATCGCCGGGGGCGAGACCTGGTTCGCCCGGGGCCTGGCGACGGTGGCGGAGGACCTCACCGACTGCCGGCCGACCATCTTCTTCGCCGTCCCCCGCGTGTGGGAGAAGCTGCACGAGGCGCTCGTGGAGCGGATGGCAGGCCAGCCCGAGCCGATGCGCCGACTCTTCGATCGCTACGTCCGGCTGGGACTCGCGGTCGTCGCCCACCGGCAGGACGGAGCGCCGCTCCGCTTCTCCGACCACGCGCGCCATGCGGCTCTGGGTCGCAGCCTGGGCCACCTCGTGCGTCACCGTCTGGGCCTCGACAAGGCGCGGGTCCTCGTGTCCGGCGCGGCGCCCATCCACCCCGACCTGCTCCGCTGGTTCCACGCCATCGGCCTCCCCATCGCCGAGGTGTACGGGCAGACCGAGGATTGCGGGCCGACGACGCTGAACCCGCCCGGCGCGATCCGCGTCGGGACGGTGGGCCCGCCGGTCCCTGGTGTCGAGGTCCGGATCGCCACCGACGGCGAGATCCTCGTCAAGGGTCCCAACGTCTGCGTGGGCTACTTCGACGATCCTGACGCGACCGCCGAGCTGATCGATGCTGAAGGCTGGATGCACTCGGGCGACCTCGGCGCGCTCGACGACGGCTACCTCCGGATCACGGGGAGGAAGAAGGATCTCATCGTCAACTCGGCGGGCAAGAACATCGCGCCGCAGCCGATCGAGACCGACCTGCGCCAGGAGCCCTTCATCTCCCAGGCAGTGGTGGTCGGCGACGGCCGGTCCTACCTCGTGGCGCTGGTCACCATCGACCCCGTCGAGGTCGCGGCATGGGCGACGGCGCACGGCCGGCTGCTCGACGCCGAGGCGCTCACGACCGACACCGACGTGCTCGCCGCCATCGAAGCGGCCGTCGAGCGGGTCAACCGCCACCACGCCCCGGTCGAGCAGATCAAGCGGTGGCGGGTGCTGCCCAACGACTTCACCGTCGCCCGCGACGAGCTCACGCCGACCCTCAAGGTCAAGCGATCGGTGGTCATGGACCACTACGCCGACCTCATCGACCAGCTGTACGAGATCTCGGAGCACCCGGACCGGTAGAGCCGGCCCGGGTGCGCCGAGGTCCTGTGGGACCAAGGGCCCTGGCCGGTCGGCTGGGGAGCGGGGAAGATGCATCCATGACGATCGTGGTCGGCGTCGACGGCTCCCCCGAGTCGGGCCGGGCCCTGGAGTGGGCCGCGGCAGAGGCCGAGCGCCGCGGCACCGACCTGAGCGTGCTCCACGCCTGGTACCCGACCCTCGGCACCGACGAGGCCGACGCCGAGCAGCTCCTCCGGGAGCACGTGGCGCAGGCCCGGTCGCTCGCACCGAAGGTGCCCACGACCGGCCGACTCGTCATGAGCGCCGCGGCGGCGGACGCCCTCATCGACGCGTCCGACGGCGCCGAGCTCGTCGTCGTCGGCTCTCGGGCCCACTTCGCGCTCGCGTCGCTCCTCCTCGGCTCGGTGGCCTCAGCCTGCGTCCGCCGCTGCCACTGCCCCGTGGTCGTCGTCCCCTGCGCCGTCCAGAACCTCCGCGTCGCCAGCTGACCACCGGCGACGGCGCCGGACAGGGCCGCCGTCGGGTAGACATCGCCTGATCCGTCGGTCGGAAGGGGCGAGGACTCGCACAGGTGAACCCTCACGACGCGCCGCGGCCACCTGCGCCGAAACGGTCCGGATGGGGCGGACTGCCGTCCAGGATCACCCGCTACGTCACCGCGGAGCGCCTGTTCGGCCGCCCGCCGTTCAACCGCCTCGCCCACTCGCACGGCTTCATCGCCGCCGCCGACGCCTTCTTCGGTGTGTCGCTCGCGGGCTCGCTCTTCTTCAACGTCTCCGTCGATGCCGCCCGCCCCCGCATCGTGCTGTACCTCCTCGTGACGATGGCGCCGTTCGCGGTGGTGGCGCCGCTCATCGGCCCCTTCGTCGACCGGCTTCCCGGCGGCCAGCGAGCGCTGATCGCCCTGACCTGCGCCGGTCGTGCGCTCGTGTGCTTCAACCTCGCCGACGAGCTGCGAACGCTGCTCTTCTACCCGCTCGCCTTCTCGATCCTGGTGCTCGGCAAGACGTACTCGGTCGCCAAGAACACCCTCGTCCCCCGCCTCGTCGGCGATCCCGAGGCGCTCGTCGCGTCGAACTCCCGGCTGTCGCGCCTCGCCACCTATGCCGGGACGGTGGCGGCCGCGGTCGGCGTCGGCCTGCTCGACCTCGCCGGCGCCGCGTGGACGCTGCGGGTTGCCGGCGCCCTCTACGTCGTCGCCGCCGCCTCCTCCCTCCGGCTGCCGCGGCCACAGCACACGCCGCGCGCCTCGCGGGCGGTCGAGCGCAGCGAGCTGCACGCGCCTGGTCTCCGGCGGGCGGCCTCGGCGATGGGCGCACTCCGGGGGGCGGTCGGCTTCGTCCTGTTCCTGCTCGCGATGTCGCTCAAGCGGTCGGGCGAGCCGACCTGGCTCTTCGGCGCGGTGTTCGCGGCGCACGCCGCCGGCGGCTTCTCGGGCACCTTCGTGGCACCACGCCTCCGGCGCACGCTCACCGAAGAGCGGCTCCTCGTAGGCGCGCTGGTGCTCGTGGCCATCGTGTCGCTCTTCTCGAGCGTGGGTCCCGGCCGGATCGCAATCGCGTCGGTGGCGCTCGCGGTCGGGCTGAGCGCCAACGCCGGGCGGCAGGCCTTCGACAGCCTCGTGCAACGCGACGCTCCCGACGTCGAGCGAGGCCGCCTCTTCGCTCGCTTCGAGACGAGGTTCCAGCTGTCGTGGGTCCTCGGCGCCCTCCTCGCCGTCGCCGCGCAGCCCCCGGTCTGGGCCGGGTTCCTCATCGTCGGCGCCGTCACCGGCCTGGCCACGCTCTCGTACCTCGGTGTCCGTCGCCGGCGCGACGACAGCCCGGCGATCGCGTCCGCGCCGGGGGCCGCCGCCGCTCGGCTGCTGGCTGTCGCCGAAACCCTCGTCGATCGCGGTGACCTCGACGCAGCCGTCGTCGTGGCCGCGGCGGCCGTGGACGCCGCGACCCGCGCCGGGCTCGAGGACGAAGCCGCTCCCGTCGGGGACGTCGACGTCGAGGTCTCCGACCTCCTCCAGCGTCTGCGACGGCGGGCGATGGACGGCGAACCGATCTCGGACGCGGAAGCGGCGCTGGCGATCAGCCGAGCCCGCCACATCGTCGAGCGCAGCCCGGTACCGCTCCCTCTCGACGAGGGTGGCGGCGCACCGGCCGATCAGCCCCGCTGATCGCGGTCGCGCTCCACGACCGGCACCGGACGAGGGTCGCCCGTCACCCGCCATCGACCGGCCCGCCGCTCGATGAGCATGTCGTAGGCGGCGACGTCCAGAAGATGGCGATACCGGTCGACGTAGATCCGGACGGGCGATCGCTCCTCGACGTCGACGGCGCCGAGTCCGATGAGCACGCCGGCGTCGCGAACCGGATCGCCCGGTTCCGCGGTGTCGATGGCCTCCTCCCACGCGTCGATGAAGCGCACCGACAGCTCGTCCTCGAGCAGGTTGACGACGTCGGCCTGGACCGCCAGCGGGATCCCGGCCTCGTCGACGGACTCGACGAAGACCCGCTCGCCCTCGACGGGCTCGCTGTCGCGGCCGTCGTCCACCAGCCAGCGGATCGCCGCGGCGTAGATCTCGGCCGCGGTCTGCTCCTGCCCACTCGCATCGCCACAGCCGGCGAGAAGCGCGGCCGTGACCGCCGCAACGCGCACGAGCGCGGTCCTCACCTCAGCGCCACCCCATGGGCATCCACGCGGACGCTACCGCGGGGCGCATCGCCGCGGTCGTGGGCTCCGCACGGCGGCCCGTGTCGCGAGCGAGATTGTCCCGGGTCTCCCGATCGACCAAGGTGTCCAGTCGTGTCCTCCGAGCGCGCACCCTGGCACGCTCGCACCAGCGAGCAGGTCGAAGCCTCGCTCCGCACCGACGCCGGGGGGCTGTCCAGCGACGACGCGGCGGCCCGAATCGGCCGGTATGGACCGAACCAGCTCGAGGAAGAGCCGCCGACCTCGCCCCTGGTCGTGCTCCTCCGCCAGTTCCGGAGTCCGCTGATCTACATCCTCCTCGTAGCGACAGTCGTGACCCTGCTGCTCGAGGAGTACATCGACGCTTCGGTGATCGCCGCGGTGCTGGCCCTGAACGCCGTCATCGGCTTCACGCAGGAGCGGAAGGCCGAAGGCGCCGTCCGGTCGCTGATGCAGCTGGTGGTGCCGCGCGCTCGCGTGCTCCGCGGCGGCCAGGAGTGGGAGATCGACAGCCGCGAGCTGGTGCCGGGCGACGTCGTCCTCCTGGAGCCGGGCGCGCGGGTCCCCGCCGATCTGCGGCTCACGTGGGTCAACGGCCTCCAGGTCGACGAGTCCCTGCTGACCGGGGAGTCACTGCCGGTCGCCAAGCGCACCGCGCCGGTCGCGGAACGGGCGCCGCTGGCCGATCGGAAGAACATGTCGTTCACCGGCTCGATCGTGACGAGCGGGCGCGGACGGGGCGTGGTGGTGGCCACCGGCACCAACACCGAACTGGGCGCCATCGCCGGGCTGATCCGCGCCGAGGGGCTCACCGAGACGCCGCTCCAGCAGCGGATGGCGAGCTTCGCCACGGTGATCGGCCTCGCCGTCGGGGCCGCGTCGCTGGTGGCGTTCGTCTCCGGAATCGCGCTCGGCGGTTCGACGAGCGAGATGTTCCTCACCGCAGTGGCGCTCGCCGTCGCCGCCATCCCCGAGGGATTGCCCGTGGTGTTCACGATCACCCTGGCCCTCGGAGTGCGGCGCATGGCCCGGCGCAACGCCATCATCCGCCGGTTGCCGGCCGTCGAGACCCTCGGGAGCGCGACCGTCATCGGCTCCGACAAGACCGGCACGCTCACGGAGAACCGCATGACCGTGCAGCGGGTGTGGGCCGGCGGACGCCACTTCCGCATCGACAGCCGCGGACCAACCCTCATCGACGGCGAACCCGCCGCGCTCGAGGACCACGCCGGGCTTCGCCTCACGCTCCTCACCGGCACCCTCACCAACGAGGCCGAGATCTTTCGTGACGAGAACGGGCTCCACCTGACCGGAGACCCCACCGAGGCCGCGCTGCTGGTCGCGGCGACCGCAGCGGGGATCGAGCCGGAGGAGGCTCGCGAGGGCTACTCGCTGGTCGGCGAGATCCCGTTCGAGCCGGAGCGCCGGTACTCGGCCACCGTTCGGTCCCGCAAGGGACGCCACGTCACCTTCGTCAAGGGCGCTCCCGAGCGCGTGATCGAGATGTGTGACCGGATCACGACCGCCGAGGGCACAGGGCCGATCGACCGGGAGGCCGTGCACGCAGCGGCCCGGCAGCTGGCGCGCGAGGGGCTGCGGGTGCTCGCCATGGCCTGGCGCGAGCACCCGACTCCCCTCGAGGACCCCGACGAGCTGGACGAACCGAGCGAGCTCGTGTTCCTCGGCCTCCAGGGGATGATGGACCCGCCGCGGGCGGGCGTGCGGGAGGCGGTGGCGACCTGTCACGCCGCCGGCATCCGGGTGGTGATGATCACCGGCGACCACGCCATCACCGCCCGCGCCATCGCGCTCGACCTCGGCATCGGCGACGAGCACGGCGAGGTGCTGACCGGGACCGATCTCGCGGATCTCACCCCGGAGCAGCTGCAGGAGCGCGTGGTCGAGGTCTCGGTGTACGCCCGCGTGTCACCGGAGGACAAGCTCAACATCGTCCGCGCTTTGCAGCGCGCCGGCAACGTCGTGGCCGTCACCGGCGACGGGGTCAACGACGCACCGGCGCTCCGAGCGGCCGCCATCGGCATCGCGATGGGCCGCAGCGGCACCGATGTGGCCCGGGAGGCGGCGGACATGGTCCTTGCCGACGACAACTTCGTCAGCATCGCCGCAGCGGTCGAGGAAGGTCGGATCACCTTCGACAACGTCCGCAAGGTGACGTTCTTCCTCGTATCGACCGCGGTGGCCACCATCGTGGCGATCCTGTTCGGGGTGTGGGCCCGCTGGCCGCTGCTGATGCTGCCCGCGCAGCTGCTCTGGTTGAACCTCGTGACCAACGGACTCCAGGACGTGGCGCTTGCGTTCGAGCCGGGCGAGAAGGGGGCGCTGCAGCGGCGACCCCGGCGGCCGAGCGAGGGCATCCTCTCGCCGCTCCTGTGGGAGCGGACGCTCATCGCCGGCGGGGTGATGGCGCTCATCACGCTGGTCATGTTCCGCTGGGAGCTCGACCGGTCCGACTCGCTGTCCGACGCGCAGACCGTCGCCCTCACGACCATGGTGATCGCGATGGCCTTCCACGTGGGCAACGCCCGCTCGGAGTCGCTCTCGCTCTTTCGCCTGAACCCGGTGTCGAACCCGTTCCTCCTCGTCGCGACCCTGGCGGCTGTCGGCATCCACGTGGCCGCCCTCTACGCCCCGCCCACGCAGTACATCCTCCGGGTGGCACCGCTCGAGGCCGCGGCGTGGCCCCGCATCGTGGCGGTCGCATCGACCGTCCTCGTGGTCATGGAGGCCCACAAGGCCCTCCGGCGCCGCTTCCCGCACCGGGGCGGACGAGATCGACCGGCGTGACCCCTGACGGCCAGCGAGGGCTGACGAGCAGCGAGGTCGCCGAGCGCGCCGCCCGTGGGCACCGGAACGTCACGACCGACGAGAACCGCCGGACCTTCGCCGACATCGTCCGGGCCAACGTGCTCACTCGCTTCAACGCCATCCTGGGCACGCTCCTCGTGGTCGTCCTCGCCACCGGCGAGTATCCGGACGCGCTCTTCGGCATCGTCCTCGTCACCAACGCGCTCGTCGGCATCGTGCAGGAGACACGAGCCAAGGTGACCCTCGACCGGTTGGCCGTGGTCAGCGCACCCCGGGCTCGGGTCGTCCGGGACGGCGCGGTGACCGAGATCCCCGTCGAGGAGATCGTCGTAGACGACGTCATCGAGGCCGCCAGCGGCGACGCCGTGCCCGTCGACGGCGCCGTGCTGACGGCCGACGGTCTGGAGGTCGACGAGTCGCTGCTCACCGGTGAGAGCGATCCGCTGCACAAGGACGTGGGCGACGAGATGCTGTCGGGGAGCTTCGTCGTCGCCGGCGGAGGACGGTTCGTGGCGACCGCGGTCGGCGACGACGCGTACGCCGCCCGGCTGGCGAAGGAGGCGAAGCGCTTCGCCACGGTCCACAGCGAGCTCCGCTCGGGAACCGACACCATCCTGAAGGTCGCGACGTGGGTCATCGCCCCGGTCGGCGTCCTGCTGCTGATCAGCCAGCTCCGGAGCGCGTCCTCGACCGGTGAGGCGCTTCGGGGCTCGGTGGCGGGCGTCGGCGCCATCATCCCCGAGGGCCTCATCCTCCTGACGAGCGTGGCGTTCGCGGTCGGCGTGATCCGACTCGGCCGGCGGAACGCCCTCATCCAAGAGCTGGCCGCCGTGGAGGTCCTCGCCCGCGTCGACGTCGTGTGCGTCGACAAGACGGGGACCCTGACCCAGGGCACGCTGCGGGTCAGCGAGGTCGAGCTCGTCGGCGACATCCCCGAGCCCCGCGTCAGCGCGGCGCTCGCCGCGCTCGCCGCCGCCGACGAGCGGCCCAATGCGAGCCTCCTGGCGATCGCGGAGACGGGTTCGGATCCGGGCTGGACCCTCGAGCAGGCCGTGCCCTTCTCGTCCGGTCGCAAGTGGGGCGGCGCCACCTTCGTCGAGCACGGATCCTGGGTGCTCGGCGCCCCCGACGTGCTCCTCGCCGCCGATGACCCTCTCCAGCGGACCGTCGGCGAGAAGGCCGCCTCGGGCGCCCGCGTCATCCTCCTCGCCACGGCGACCAGTCCCCTCGGCAACGGGACGCCGAGCGGTGCCGTGCCCGTGGCCCTGATCGGCCTCGAGGAGGACATCCGCGCCGAGGCGCCCGACACCATCGCGTTCTTCCGCGAGCAAGGGGTCGAGATCAAGATCATCTCCGGCGATCATCCGAGCACTGTCGGCGCCGTGGCCGAACGGGTCGGCGTGCCCGGCGGCGACGCACCGATCGACGCCCGCAGCCTGCCGGAGGACCTCGTCGAGCTCGGCCAGGTCCTCGAGTCCTCGGCCGTGTTCGGGCGCGTCCAGCCTCACCAGAAGCGGGCGATGGTCCGCGCTCTCCAGCAGCGAGGTCACGTGGTGGCCATGACCGGCGACGGCGTGAACGACGTGCTCGCCCTGAAGGACGCCGACATGGGGGTGGCCATGGGCTCGGGAAGCGGCGCGTCGCGAGGCGTCGCCCAGCTCGTCCTCCTCGACGACTCCTTCGCCTCGCTCCCCTCGGTCGTCGCCGAGGGCCGCCGCGTCATCGCCAACGTCGAGCGCGTTGCCAACCTGTTCGTGACGAAGTCGGTGTACGCCGCGCTGCTGGCCGTGGCCGTGGGCATCGCCCAGCTGCCGTTCCCGTTCTTCCCCCGCCACCTCACGATCATCTCCAGCCTCACCATCGGGATCCCGGCGTTCTTCCTCGCGTTGGCGCCCAACGATCGCCGCAGCCGTCCGGGGTTCGTTGGGCGGGTCGCCCGCTTCGCAGTGCCCGCCGGTGCGGTCGCCGCCGTCGCCACCTTCACCGGCTACGCGGTCGCGGGCCGGGAGGCGGGGGTGACGCTCGTCCAAGAGCGGACCAGCGCGGTCATCGTGCTCTTCCTGGTCGCGATGTGGGTGCTGGTGATCCTCGCCCGTCCCTTCAACGAGTGGAAGTCGGCCCTGCTCGGGGCGATGGCGCTGACCTTCCTCGTGACCCTCGCCACGCCGGGCATCCGGGAGATCTTCGACCTCTCCCTCCCGCCACTGGTGCTCACCCTGGCCGTCGTCGGCGTCGCCGCCATGGCCATCGGCGTGCTCGAGCTGAGCTGGCAGGGCGTGGAGTGGTGGCGGCGGCGGTCCTCGACCGGACCCGACGACGACCACCACCCGGCGCTCACCCGCCGACGATCTCCCGGATGAGGGCCGACGGTCGCTCGGATCAGGGTCCCGCGGGTGCGGCGCGCCGGTCGAGCTCGGCGGCGAACGCCGAGACCGCGTGGGTGAAGGCGTCGGGCTGCTCGGCGTAGGTGACGTGCCCGCTCCCCTCGATCTCGACCAGGCGGGCATCGGCGAGGGCGCCCGCCAGACGGCGAGCGATGCTCCTGAACGCCGGCCGGCTGCGGTCGCCGGCCACGACCAGCGCCGGTGTCGTGACTGTCGCGAGGTCCTCAGGTGTCACGGCGAGGGACGGCGACATCAGGTCGACGAGGCCGATCTCGGCGTTGGCGCGATAGCCGTCCTTCGCCGCCTCGCCGATGATGGCCCAGAGCCCCGGGCACATCGCGGGATAGAACGCGTCGACGAAGGCGCCGGGCCGTCCCGAAGCCACCGCTTCCTCGACGAGCGGACCGAGCTCGTCCATGGTCTCGCGCCCGGCGTCGGGGTCGAGACTGAAGAGCGGCGGCTCGCTGAGCACGGCGCCTCGGAGCAGGTGCCCGTAGCGGAGCATGACGTCCACCGCGATGGCGGCGCCGCTGCTCGACCCG
>DATLFP010000078.1:0-2276 GCA_035540955.1 Acidimicrobiales bacterium | reverse complement strand
CTACGTCGAGAGCGGCATGGGTCGCCACGGTGACGCCGAGGTCGTCACCAACAACCACTTCGACCAGGACGGCCTCGCCGGCGTGTTCGCCCTTGCCGAACCGGACGTGGCGATGCGCCATCGGGCACTCCTCGAGGACCTCGCCGCCGCCGGCGACTTCGGCACCTACCGCGACCTGTGGATCGGGGAGGACGAGCGGTTGACGGCCAGCGAGGAAGCCGTCGAGGCCGGGCGGGTGGTCATCGCCGACGAGCCCGATCTCGACATCGCCGTGGTGACCGTCGATCCCGACCTCCCCGCGACCTGGGGCCACCGGTTCACCGGACAGCACTACGACGGGGTGCACCCGATGGCGCTGCACAACGCCACCGACATGAGCGGCATCGCCCTCCTGCACGGTGCCCGCTACCGCTACACCGACCGCTACGAGACGTGGGTGCAGTGCCGCTCCCGCCAGCGCCGCACGCGGGTGGCGCTGCTGCCCCTCGCCCGGCGGCTCACCGAGGCCGACGACGTGCGGTGGCGGGCCGACGCCGCCGGCGCGCTGGCCCCCACGCTGTCGCACGAGGGCGAGTCGTCACTGACGCCCGCCACGTTCCTCACCGCGTTGCGGGACCACCTCCGGACCGCCGAGCCCGCCTGGGACCCGGCGGTCGGCCGGCGGGCGCCCGGCTGAGGCCCCGTCGGACCCGCTATGCGGGCGGAGACGGCCGCGGTTGCGTGGGCGCGGCGAGGGCGCCGTCCTCCAGGTAGACGGCGGCGCCCGCGCCGCGGTGGTCGAGCGCGGTGCGGATGCGACGGGCGAGGTCGGGCTGCAGGAGCCGCGTCGCCTCGTCCAGCTCGACGAACCGGAACGAGCGGAGCTCGTCGGCGGGCAAGGCGATTGCTGCGATCTCCTCGGCCGCCAGGATGGGCCCGTCGAACACGAACCGGATCGAATCGACCGCCCGCCGATGATCGACCGCCAGGAGCGGGCCGATCTCGACCGCCAGCCCGAGCTCTTCCAGCACCTCTCGTCGAAGCCCGTCGAGTGGCGACTCGCCTGGTTCGAGCGCTCCACCGGGGATGCCCCACGTGTCGCGGTAGGTGGGCTCGACGACCAGGATGCGTCCGGCGTCGTCGTACAGCAGGCATCCGGCGGCGGCCGGCTTCCCGGCGACGGTCACCGCAAGGTCCGATTGGTCTTCGACGGCGGGCCAGTGCTGGCGCAGCAGGGCCGCCATGCGGTCGACCTCCTCCGTCGGCACCATCGCACCTCGGCTGCGGTAGAGGTCGTCGCCGTGATAGCGGGGGAACACGTGGGTGTGGTGATGCCACACGTCCTGGTTACCGGCCGGCTCGTTGTGCTGGCGGGTGGACACGCCGTCACAGCCGAAGGCCGACTTGAGCGCGAGCGCGGCATCGCGGATCGCGCGCTGGAGCGGAGTACCGAGCGCGGGCGGGAGCTCGTAGACGTTCTCGTGGTGCTCGACGGGGACCACGAGCAACCCACCCGGGTTGTTGGGCCACCACTTGATGTTCACGAGCACCATCACGTCGTCGGTGCGGTGCACGACGCGCCTGGCCTGGTGTCCGGCGGCGATCCGGCAGAACGGGCACTCGTAGCCCTCAGGCTCGTGCACGCAGGAGCTCCAGGAACGGGATGCACATCGGCTCGTCGACGCTGACGCAGCCGGCCGCGTCTTCGAGCGCCACGAGGCGCGACGACAGCTCATAGCCCTCGGTGTCGGTCCACTCCTCGGCCGCCCGCTCGCCGGCCCGGGCCGCCATCACCAGGTGCAGGGCGTCGGGGAAGGGATACGTGCCGAACGGCTCACCCAGGTTCTCGAGCAGGAGGACGCCGAGGGGCTCCACCGACCGAGGGTCGAGCAGCCAGCCGGTCTCCTCGTGCACCTCCCGGCACGCGGTCTCGACGTGGGTCTCGCCCGGCTCGCGGCGACCGCCGGGCCAGGCGTGGCACCGCTCGTCGGCGTTGGTGCACACCACCACGTCGCCGCCCACCTGCACCAGCACGCGGATCGACACGACGAGATCGTCGGGCACCTCGACCACGCCGAGGTAGCTGCTCAGCCGGTAGGGCCCGATGCCGAAGGTCTTCTCCACGACCGACGCCGGCTCCCGCCCTGCGAGGACCGCCAGCAGTCGCGGATCTCGACCACCCACGCGCTGGGTTCTAGCCGTTCTCCGAGGTCGAGAACGTCCTCGGACGCGCAACTGGGCGGGATCTGCCGGTCCATGACCGGCAGATCCCGCCCAGAAGCGAGTCGGGTCAGCTG
>DATLFP010000077.1:0-39980 GCA_035540955.1 Acidimicrobiales bacterium | reverse complement strand
CTGGGAGCGGGCAGGAGCGGTACCCCCTCCCGCCCGCGTGATCGACATCGAGGACGTCTTCGGCCTGGACCGGGGGACGCTCCTGCGCGCCGCCGGCTTCGTAGCCGCCGCGCCAGACGAGGCCCAGATGGCCCTCCCTCGAGTGCTGTCGGCGCTGCACGACCTCAGTGACGATGACCTCATTGCGGTCATCGACTCCGCGTGGCAGATACATCGCCAGCGGTTGCAGCCCCCGACGACCCCACAGACCCCGCCGAGGAAGGGCAGACGACGCCCGAAGCGTTGAGAGAACCTGCCGGCTCGAGGCCGGGTCGGTCAGGACGCCGCCGCTGCGAGCTTCGGGATGCGGTAGCGGTAGAGGGTGCGGTCGACCTGGAACATGTAGCTGTGCGTACCCGTGTGGTCGTGGTGGAGGATCAGGCATCCGTACTGCTCGGCGAGCCGGGCGAGGTCGTCCATGGTGGTCACATCGACCACCGCCCCGTTGGCGTCGCCGCTCCCCACCGCGACGGACACGATCCGGTGGCCGTGCCGGACGCCGATGCGAGCGGCCTCGTTTCCGTGGCGGCGCTTCGTCGCCACGAGCGCTACAGCCAGAGCGACCGTGGAAGCCAGGAGACCGAAAAGCGCCAGTGCTCTGGCGTCGGCGACGTCGAGGTTTCGACCGAAGGCCGAGAGCTGAGCTGGTGCGGTGCCGGGGCTCATCACCGACCCGGGCTTGGACGGCGCAAGCGGGGCCGCCTCAGTCGAGGGGTCCGCGGTGCTCCACGTCGGACGAAGTCGAAGCGCGTCGAGCTGGAACTCCAGGCGGGGAGCGAAGGTCTCGGCGATTGGCTGGCCCGCGACGGTGCCGCTGACCGCGACCTCAGCAGCAACGGTGACGGCGTACGTGCCGGCATGGACGCCGGTCAGTGCTTCGGTGTCTCGTCGATCAACGCCCGGATGCGTGACAGGTCCAGCCGGCCGCGGATCTCGGCGGTGGACCCATCGAAGGGTGACGGACCTGAGAGCGCGACCCGACGGACCCAGCCGCTCGAGTCGCCAATCTCGGCAATCAGGCTCATCGTCCCGGACATGGCTGCCGGTGCCGATGACTCCAACTCGTAGCCGAACTGCACATCGGCGGCGTCGACGAGGTTGAGAAACAAGGGGTCGCCGGTGCCGATGTCGCCGTCGTAGACCGGCCCAGCGGGCGTCTGTGCTGAGTAGGCAAAGCTGCCGGTTTGCACGTAGCTGACTTCGTCCTCGATAGGAGTCTGGGCAGGCCGGGCGTAGGCGACGGCGCCGAGAGCGGCAAAGGCGACCGCAGCCGCGACCGCGGCGGGCAGCAGCGTCGCCGGCACAATCAGGCCGCGGATGGCATCCACTGCGGGGATGCTGCGGCCGCTACGCATCGGAGTGCCGAGCTTGCGTCGATGCAGCCGGTGAGACGTTCCGGCCCCCAACATCAGCACAACGCACATCGCGACGGGAACCGGCCAGTGCGAACCGAGCCAGTCGACCGCCGCTCCAGCGCGAGGCACACGCAGCCAATGGGCGCCGATCAAGTTCTCCCGCGTGGGCTGGTCGGGATCGATCCATGAGTTGTTGTCTCCCTTGAACAGGTAGCGGTCGCCGTCGCGCCCCACGATGCGATGCATGACGAACGCATCGAGCACATCGCTCCGATAGGCGACGACGTCACCAACGTTGTAGGTGTTGGACGGTCGAATCAGGACGAGGTCGCCGTCGTGGTACTGAGGTTCCATGCTCGCCCCATGAGTGGTCACATAGGCGAGCGAGCCAGAGATGGCGAGCAGGATGAATACGGCCACAGTCGCCATCCCGGCCACTCCGACCAACAGCCGGCCGTGCTTGCTCATCACGTCTCCGTTCCGTGACCATGAGGGACGGCTCGTTGCCGAGCCGTTCCTCATCAGGTAAAGGCTCTAGTTGGCGACAAGGGCGAACTTGGTCGTGTCGCCAACGTCCTGCGTCACCGTGCAGCTGTAGGTCGTGCTCGGATCCAGGTAGGTGCCAGCGTCTGAGCAAGTGGCCGGGGCCGCGTCGTCGAAGGCGATCTGGATCGTCTTGGAGGTCGTGTCGCCGGTGAGAACCAGGCCGACCGACGTGATGGTGTCGCCAGCAGTGTTGGTGTTGTAGGTCACCTCGGACGCGGTCACCCCCGTGATGGTCTGCGAGCCGTAGCCCTTGGTGACCTCGCTTGCCGGCATCGAGTTGCTGGCAGTGAACGCCGAACCACCCGCGGCCAGAACACCAGCCAACGCCACACCGCCGAAGAGCATCTTGATCTTTCGCATTTTCGTCATCTCCTGTTGTCATTGGGTAACCCGGCCGGCCCGATGGGCCCCGTGGGCTTTGCGGCCCCGTCTCGCAACGGGTGTGCCGTTTCGTGACAACGGTCGTTCCGCCGTCTCGACTGGCTTCGTCCCAATCGAGGAGATGCTGAACCCGGATGAGCGTTGTTGCGCAGATGTTGAGTCGGGGCTCGCGCGCACACTTCCTGGGCGCAGAAGACGGCGCCGGGGACTACGAGCGAGGACGACCTGTCCGCTCGACGAAAGCGAATGACCGATCCCCGCAACGCTGCGTTGAGAGCGGCAACGCCGGCGAGCACGAGCATCAGCACCCCCATCATCGGGACGATCAGAAGCCACAAGCGGTCGTTGTCTCCGCGAAGCGCGGGTCTAGGGGGACAGCAAGAACCCGGGGGACCCGAGCAGCACGCCGCTGACCGCAGCGACACGGGGTGCTATGAGTCCCACCAGCACGGCGCACACCCCGAGAAGGAATGATGAGCCACGAGAAGCCGCCGTCGTCGTTGTCGTAGCTGTACCGAGGCTGCGACGCCATCGTCATCCACCACGTCACAAGGCCGACGATTGCGCAACCGCGAGCAGAGATCAGCATCGCGCTCTCCCGGTCGCCTGCCCGTCGCTCACCCGCACAGAACACACCGGTTCGCGAGCAGGTCCGCCTGCCCGGCTAGCGGGCCCGGTTCGGCTACGGGCGGGGCATAGACCACGCGTCACTGAGCGCCGGTCAGGTCAGTCCTGCGACGCCCTCGCTTGGATGTCGGCGAGTCGGACGGTTTGGCCGCCGGCCCCCCAGGAGCCATCGGGCACTGTGTTGATGACCACCCAGACGTGATTGTGGTTGCGTGGCCGGTCGGTCGGTTGGGCGTCGAGGACGGCTGCGGTCAGGTTCTCGACGAGGCGGTCGCGGCGCCGCTGGCTGAGCATGCCGTCCGGGACGGTGACGCCGATCCGGTAGCGGGGTTCGGTGGGGACGATGCCTCCGACGAGTGTGACTGCGGGACGGTGGAGGAAGGTCCAGGCCATGGCTTGGACCGCCGGGCGGGTCGGGTCGGCGCCTTCGTGTTCGAGGAGCAGGTTCATGAGCTTGCGGAGGAGGTCGTGCTCGGCCTCGGAGGTGAGGGCACCTTCGGGGATGGTGACGTCGAGGAGAGGCATCAACGTGTACCCGGAGCGGTAGCGGCGAGCAGGGGGAGACGGTCGAAGAAGACCTCGTTGCGAGTGATGAGCCCGTCGTCGCCTAAGAGGACTGTGCAGACGCCGCTGCAGTCGACCGGCCCATATTCGGTGGGGATTCGCGCGTGCCAGTGGTTGAGGAACCCGCCGTCCAGCGGGGTGGCCGCGGTCTGAGTCCAGACCCAGCGGGGGTTGGCGCTAAGCGGGGCGCGGAAATAGCGGGCGATGGCGGCCCGGCCGCGGAGGCCGGCGGCGGCATGGGGGTCTCGGTAGAAGGCGTCAGGGGCGTAGAAGGCAGTGAGTCGGTCGGCGTTGCCGCCCGTCCAAGCCGGAAGCCATCGCTGGGCGAACGCCAGGGCTTCGTCGGGGGTGAAGCCGATGAAGGAGGCGGTCATGGCGGCGGCCAGGGCACGCCCATGGGATTGGGGACGGGGATGCCTCCGGCGCTGATGGCGCGCTCAGCGAGTGGGTGCAGCAGATCGATGAGCTGTCGGGTTCGATCGGCGCCGAGACGCCGGACGGGCTCGGCTGCGAGCCGGTCGGTGGTGGCCTCGACGTCGATGCGCAGGTGCCGCCCACGGGCTGTGAGCTGTCCTCCGGCGAGGAGACCCCGTTCGGTGAGGGCGGCTTCGGCTTCGATCCAGTCGTCGTCGCTCCATCCGCGGTTGGGTTGAAGGTCGCTTCGTGCAATGGGGCCGTCGGCGGCGACGAGGACGTGGGCGTCGAGGCCGGACAGGCCGTGCGCGAGGTTGGCGGCGACGTGGCCGTCGCCGCGGTGCTCTCGAAGCAGCGTGCAGGCGTGCCAGAGGCGCAGGAGCGGGTCGTCGGGCCACGACAGCGCGGCGTGGGCCCCGTACAGGGCGCGTCCGGCCGGGTCGCAGTCTTCGACGGCTGCGGCGGCAAGGCCTGCGGCGGCGGCGATCGTCGGACCATCGGCGAGATCGCCGAGGAGTCGGCCGAGGGCCTGGTTGACGGCGGCGTGGCGGACGGCGCCGACCCGATGAGGGCTGGAGTAGGTCCAGGCGTCGGGGATGGCTCGTTCGACCATGGCCGGGTGGAAGTTGAAGAAGGTGGCGGTCACCAGCTCGGGCGGTGCGGCACCGAGCGGATGTGCGCGGCCGGCGAAGTAGCCCATCCAGAAGCCCCGGAGCCCAATGTCGCGGTAGGCGGCGTGGACCTCATCTGCGAAGTACACGACAGCGTGGACAGGTTCGACGACGTTCCACAGCCGCCGAGCGAGCGCGGCGATCTCGTCGCTCACGGCCGTGGGCCTTCGGGCGCGTAGTGGACGTGGGCGGTGTGGACGACTCCGTCGGTGACGAGCATCGTCTCGGCGCAAAGCTGGCGACCGTGGTTGCGGTAGACGACGGTGAGGCCGCCGATTCCGGCGAACACGGCCAGCAGATCGAAGGACAGGTCGGGCGCACGGTCGAGGCCGGTCCGAAAGTACGCGGCCAGTGCCGCTCGGCCCGTCACGGTCCCGGTCGTGGAGGCACCTAGCCGGCGTGCCGTGGCCGAGGTGAGCTGGACGGCCTCGTCGTAGTGCTCGAGGATCCGGTCAAGGTCACCGCTGTTCCAGTCCGCCACCCACCGCTGGGCGAAGGCTTCCGCTGCGGGATGGTCCACGACGTCGATCCTCCTCGCCGCCGTCGCCCGCGACCAGGTCCACTCCTTCACAAGTGGACCGGACACGCGGTTGGTGAAGGTGGTTCCATTGGCCCATGCCCCGACGGCAGATCGCCCCCAGCACGGTGGCCCACGCGCTCGGCGGGTGGGCGACCTCGCAGGGGCCGCTGTACCGCCGTCTCGCCGCCGGCATCGGCGCCGCTATCGATCGGGGGGACCTGCCAGCGGGGGCGTGCCTGCCGGCTGAGCGGCGCCTCGCTGCCACCCTGTCGGTGGCTCGCGGAACCGTGGTCGCCGCCTACGAGCTGCTCCGGGATGGCAATGTCGTCGAGCGACGACACGGCAGCGGCACCTGGATCACCGCGGCCGTCGATGCCGAGACCGGTGATGTGGCGACGGTGGTCAGCGCCGGCCGCCTGACGGGCCGGCTCCCCGGAGGACCGCCGGATGTGGTGGACCTGGGCGTGTCGATCCTCCCGGACGCGGCCGAGCTCCGCGCCGACGCCCTGGCGGTCAACCCGGCCCAGCTCGAACGGCTTACCGGCGGGCACGGCTACCAGCCCGCCGGTCTGCGGGCGCTGCGTCACCGCCTGGCCGAGCTGCACACCGCGACGGGCTTGCCGACCGTGGCAGACCAGATCGTGGTGACCACCGGCGCGCAGCAGGGCATCGCCCTGATCGCGCAGCTGCTGGTGCGGCCGGGCGACACCGTGATCGTCGACCGGCCGACCTATCCCGGCGCCCTCGAGGCCTACGCACGAGCAGGAGCCCGCCTTCTCGGCGTCGATGTCGACGGCGCCGGCGTCCGCGTCGACGACCTCGCCGCTGCCGCCGCTGCCGAGCAGGCACGCCTCGCCTACGTGGTGGCGACCTGCCACAACCCGGTCGGGTCGGTGATGCCCGAAGGACGGCGGCGGGCCCTCGCCGCGCTCGCCGACGGGGGCCTGGTCGTCGTCGACGACGCCAGCCTCGCCCATCTCGTGTTCGTCGGCACCGCTCCCCCGCCGGTCGCCGCGTTCACTTCGCCCGACGCTCCGGCCCTGACCGTCGGCTCGCTCAGCAAGCTGCTGTGGGGCGGCCTGCGCGTCGGCTGGGTCCGGGCGCCCGAGCCGATCGCCGCCCAGCTCGGCCGGCTCAAGGCATCCACCGACATCGGCTCCAGCACCCTGGCCCAGGTAGTGGCCCTCCGGGCTCTGGCCGACCACGACGCGATCGTCGAACGCCTCCGCCGCCGCCACGCCGAGCGTGCCCGCCTGCTGGAGAGCCTTCTCGCCGAGCAGCTTCCCAGCTGGCGGTTCACCTCGCCGGACGGCGGACTGTCGCTGTGGGCGGAGCTGCCGTCGGGCACCGCTGACGGGTTCGCGCCTGTCGCCGCGCAGCACGGTGTGCTCTTCCTTCCTGGGAGCGCGGCCAGCGTCGATGACGCCCATCCCCGCCACCTCCGTCTGTCCTTCGCCCTCCCACCCGACCGACTCGAGACGGGCGTCCGACGTCTCGCCGCCGCATGGGCCGACCAGACCGCAGCCGACGACCGAACCGGGGTCGCCGCAGCCGGCTGACCTGGCTCAACCGGTCATGGCGAACACGGCCGTCGCGGTGGCCACCAGCCGGTCGCCGGCATGCACGGCACCGTCGACGAAAGCCACCCGTCGACCCACCCGGCGCACAACCGCCGACGACTCCAGCCAATCGCCGGCTTCCGCGGCGGTCACGAACTGTACCTGGAGCGACACCGTCACCGGCAGCTCGGCCGATCCGGCTGCAGCGGCCACGTTCCGGCCGAGCGCGATATCGGCCAGCCCGCACAGGACGGCGCCATGCACGCGGCCCCTGGCATTCAGATGCTTGTCGTCAACTCGCAGGCCGACCACCGTCGAGCCGCCATCGGTCCGGGTGAAGACCGGCCCAATGAGATCCAGGTAAGGCCCGGTCCGGGGTGACAGGTCGAAGCCATCCCGTGGCCGCTCGGCGCTCATCGCAGGATCGTCCTGGCAGTCGCCGCCATCTCCTCGACCAGCGCCGCCGCTGGTCGCGCCGCAGCCGCCGTCGACGCCGCCTGACCGGCCCACATCCCCATCAGCTCAACCTTGCCGGCCGCCGCAGCGACCTGGCGCAGCTCAGCGGTCCAGGCGTGCAGCTGCGGATACGGCACCGGGGCGATGCCGGCGAGCTCGTCGACGAGCCGGTTGCGCACGGCCCGGACAGGCTTGCCGGTCACCCGGTCGGTCAACACCAGATCCTCGGCGCGAAGCGTGCCGATCCTCTGGCGGAACGCCGGCGCCGTGCCCGCCTCCGGGCACGCGAGGAACGCGGTGCCGACCTGAGCGGCGTCCGCGCCCAGCGCCAGCGCCGCGGCCACGCCTCGCCCGTCGGCAATGCCGCCGGCCGCAACCACGGGGACCGTCACAGCATCCACGACCTGCGGTACAAGAGCCATCGTGCCCACCAACGCGCCCGCCCCGTCGTGGAATCCGCCCCGGTGGCCACCTGCCTCCGCCCCCTGCGCGCAGACCACGTCCACGCCCCCTGCTGCGAGCTCGACGGCTTCGCCGGCCGTCGTGGCTGTCGCGCCGACCAGACAGCCTGCCGCGTGCAACGCGTCGATCGCTGCGGAGGGTGGCGCTCCGAAGGTGAACGACACCAGCGCGGGCGGGTCGTCCAGCACGGTCGCCAGCTGCTCGTCGAACGCCGGTGGCACCGGCAGCTCCGGACGCTCCGGCAAGCCGACCTCGGCGCGGAGCCTTCCGATCACCGCGACCAAGTCCTCGGGAACGGGAACCGGCTGCTGGGTCGACGGCACGAACAGGTTGACCGCGAACGGTCGTCCAGTGAGTCGCCGCACGTCCCGCAGGTCGTCGCGCAGGCGCTCGGGACGCGAATAGCCGGCCGCGAGGCTCCCCAACCCGCCGCCGTCGGACACGGCCGCTGCGAGCGCCGGGGTCGTTGGTCCTCCCGCCATCGGCGCGCCCACGATCGGATGCGCCACGCCGAGCGCCGCAAGCAGCTCGCCTGCCGCGAGCGTCACCGGCGCCACTCGGCGAACCGGGCGGCCATCGCCGCCAGCACCCGGTCGCGGATCTGCCGATCCCCGTCGTCGTACAGCCTGGCCCGCAGTGCCTCCTTATCCGTGCGCAGCCTCGCCGGGTCGGGCGCCCACCAGCCCACCGGGTCGGCGGCCGCCACCGCCATGTCCGACCTCCCGTCCCAGTCCCTCGTCCCCAGCAGGCCGCGATCGAGCAGCGGCGGGTCCCAGGTCACGTCCACCACGCAGGGGCCCACGTCCGGCACGGACGCAGTCAGGCACTCGTGAACCTCCAGTAGCCCGGCGCCCGCAGCGATCTCTGGATCGTCCGCGAGTAGCTCGGGAACCAGGACGCCGACGACGAACATCGGCCGACTGGC
This sequence comes from Acidimicrobiales bacterium, assembly GCA_035540955.1. Lineage (GTDB taxonomy): Bacteria > Actinomycetota > Acidimicrobiia > Acidimicrobiales > CADCSY01 > DATLFP01. The sequence continues at coordinate 31,461 of DATLFP010000077.1, read as the reverse complement.
GATGCCGAGCGCGTCGAGCTCCTCACGGAGCAGCGCGTGCTTCGACGCGCACGAACCAACCGCGGCCTCCCGTGCCGACGCCGCGGTTGGCGGACAGGGCCAGACGTACGGCAGCGCCTGCACTCGGGCCACCACCTCCAGCATCAAACTCAGCCGGTCCACCTCGACATCCTCGCCGTTGGTAGCGCGGACCGTTAGAGCCACCTGCCCGCAAGTGGCACTCGACGCCGCCGTCGATCGCCGGGACGATCACCCACATCGAACCTGAACCGTTGATCCTGCGGCTGTTCTACGCCACGCCCCACCCCGGGGCCGGAGCGGAGCTGAACCGAAAGCTGCGAACCGAATCCATCGCCCTCGCCACCTCGCAGAAGGGGATGGTGGCATGCGCAGCGGCCGGCAGCGCCCTCGACGGCCGCGACTCGCTATTCCTCACCATCTGGGGGGACAGCAACGCGCTCGACCGGTTCGCCGGTCCCGACCACCGCCGATCCGTTCTCCCCGACGGCTACGCCCCGCTGCTCGAGGACCATCACGTCGTCCACCGGCCGGTCCTCGCGCTCCGACTGCCGACCCTCGGATCAACCAGCAGCTCCCGCTGACGCGTGCACCAGCGACTGAATGCGGGCTCCACGGTCTATGACGACATCGGGGACGGCTACGCCCGTCGGCGGCGCCCAGACCCTCGTATCGCCCGTCTCGTCACCCAGGCTCTCGGTGACGCCGAGACCGTCATTAATGTTGGGGCCGGCACCGGCTCCTACGAACCAGAAGACCGGGTCGTCGTCGCGGTCGAACCATCATCAACCATGGTCAGGCAGCGGCCGCGTTCGTCAGCTCCGGTCATCCGAGCCGCCGCCGAAGCGCTACCTGCCGGAGACCGCACCTTCGACGTCGCGACCGCGTTCCTCACAGTCCACCACTGGCAAGACCGCGCCGCCGGCTACAGGGAACTTCGGCGCGTCGCTGATCGAACGGTCGTCCTCACCTACGACCCCGATGTCCACGCACAGCTGTGGCTCGTCCAGGAGTACGTTCCCGAGGTCGCCGAGCTCGACCGACGACGAGGTTTCACTCTCGCCGAAGTTGTCGACGCCCTCGAGCCTGCGGACATTGTCCCTGTGCCCATCCCCGCGGACTGCACCGACGGCTTCCTCATGGCCTTCTGGCGACGGCCGGAGGCGTATCTCGACCCCACAGTGCAACAGACCACATCGGGACTCGCGTTCAGCGACCCCACCCGGCTCCGACAGGGCCTCGATCGGCTGCGGGCCGACATCGCTTCCGGCGCCTGGCACGAACGGCACGGCGAGCTCCTCGAGCGCGACACCTTCGATGCTGGTCTGCGACTGATCGTTCGAGCGCACTAGAGGTATGAGCGGCGGTCCCACCCGAGGGCCTCGGTGAGACCCCCCGCAGACCTTGCGTACTGCACCTGATCCGCAACATCTTCCGGCTCGCCAGCCGCCAGCGCTGGGCGGCGATGGCCAAAGACCTCCAGCCCGTCTACACCGCCGTCAACGGAGCCGATGCCAGATCTCGGCTCGAAGAGTTCTGCGCTAGCCGGGCAGGCCGCTACCCGGCCGTCCCGTCGCTGTGGGAGAACGCGTGGGCAGAGTTCGTGCCGTTCCTCGACTGCCGCGTCGAGATCCGCCGTGTCACCTACTCGACCAACACCCTCGAGGGCCTGCGCGCCCGCATGCGCCGAGCGACACGATCCCGAGGACACTTCCCGAACAAGCAGGCCGCGATGAAGTGTCTCTACCTCGTCGTGCGCAGCCTCGATCCGACCGGTAAGGGCGCGTCGCGATGGATGAACCGATGGCCCGGACCATGTGCGCCGACCACGCCACCTCCGGCAACAGACGCTCGAGCCGTTCCACCTGACGACGCACGATGTAGGGGTCGCCGCCCGTAATCAGCGCCAGGGCGATCGCCTCCTCAGGTGCCAGGCCCGGTATGGAGCTTGGTGCGAGGATGCGCTCGTCGTGCCATGCGACGCCGGCGGTCGGCAGGTCGACGCTGACCGACTCGGTTGCGCCGCCGCGGTGATAGCCGGTGATGCCGACCCGGCCGTGCGTGAAGGTCACTCGCACGGTGTCGCAGTCGGTGAAGTCGATCTCGTGCTCAGTCATCATCCTCCTCCATGGCTCCTGGAGGCGGCTGCCAGCCGGCGATGAAGTCGAGGACCTCCGCCGCGTTCGCCCCGCCGAGGCCCGGCTCGTCGCGCAGGAAATGCGATTGCACCGCCAACCACGGGCCGCAGCACTCGCATGCGTAGGTCACCGGGCTGCCGTTCCCCGGCGGCGAGCTCAACGAAGGATGGGGAGCGCTCGTCAGTCACGACCTTCGACCTATGCCCTGTGGTCCGGGTGAGCGCGAACCGGCTCGGGCACCGAGCCGCGGCCTCTGACAGCGCTCATGCCAACTGAGCACAGAGCAGACCCGGGCGGTCGAACAGGCAATGTGGTCCGCGGGATACGTGACGCATAGTCTACACACCATGGACACGGTCTCGGAGCATCAGTTGCGCGCTGTCCTCGAAGAAGGTCGACTGCCGTGGAGGCTTCTCCAGGTTCCGGCCGCGGCTACAGCTCTGTCAGAAGCCACACTCGTGGACGCTCACGATCTGCAGCCAGTACTCGACGACATCGACCTGATCGACCGTCGCCGATTGCTCATTGTCGATGACGACGACGAGGTTCGGTACGACACCTATTTCGCCGACCCTTGCGCGTACGCAATCGTCCTGGGAGTCGAACTGCTCGCCTCGACCCTCGATCAAGGAACCGACCTATCCGACCAGGCATTTGAGTCCGTCGCCGCAGTGATCGGGCGCGTCCACGACGGCGAAGGTCTCGTACTCGCCATCGGCGAGGCGATCCGGCGATGGCCAGATCGCGACTGGCTCACCGCGGTGACGGTGCTCGACCAACCCATTCGCGACCTGCTTGCGAGCGATCCCGACATGCTCCGCCGCGTAGCCCAGCTCGACGAGACCGTCCGCGCCGACCTCCCCTGAATGAGCAGCGGTCAGCGCTGTCTTCGGCGAGTATTCACCAGCGTGAACAGCTCCCCTACGTCGACTCGTAGAGCCGTCGCGAGCTTCACGATCGCGAGAGCGGACGCATTTCGGTGACCACCCTCGACGCCGCTGATGTAGGTCCGATGGAGGCCTGACTGTTCGGCCAGATCCTCCTGGCTCCATTCGGCGGCGAGACGCAACTGACGGACCCGCTCGCCGAAGCGGCGCAGCACGTCGTCTTCGGCCATCGCCTGATACGACCGCGATGTCGACGATCGATCTACAGACGATCCGTAACATTCGATCGCACGGATGCTAGATCGGCGCGGGTGCGGATGTGGCGCAGTCGTCACATCGGCGTTGCGAGCGTGCGCCGGCTCGCGTGTCGACGGTCCAGGTGGTCTTGCAGTCGGGTTCAGGTGATGACCTTGCGGCTGCCGCCGGTGCCGACGGCGTCGGGGACGTCGCCCGCTAGCGCGGTCGCGAACTGACGGGCGGAGACGATCGGGACCCCATAGGTGTGCGCCTTCTTGGCCTTGCCCGAGGCCGAGTCCCTCTCGTAGGCGACGAGAAGATCGGTGGTCTTGTTCACCCCCTTGCCGATCGTCATCCCGAGCATCGCTGCGTGTTCGATGAGGTCGGACCGAGGATGTTCAGGGTCGTCGCCGGTGAAGACGGCGCACATGCCGGCGGCGCGTGTGACCGTCGTATCGACCGACCGGCACGCGCGGGTGCGCTGCTCGACGCGGGACTGGTCGACGTCGAGTGCGCTTGCGACGCGCAGGATGAGGTCGAGCTCGTCGTCGGTGACGACATGGTCCTCGAGTGCAGCGTCGACGAGGTCGTTGACGAACCGGCGGTGCGCTTGGGCAACCCCGACGGGCTCAAGGCCAAGTGTTGCGGCGAGAAGCGACAGCTCGTGTCGCTCCGCCTCGTCGAGACGAAGGTCGGCGAGGGCGAGTCCGACGAGCTCGAGGTACGCGAGCGTCGCTACTTCGACGCCGGCATGGTCGAGGTCGGCGATGAGCGCCGACAGGTAGGGCGGGTCTGGAATGACGACCGGCGCGGTGGCGCTGCGCGGCAGTGCCCGGCTGGTGCGGGCGAGCGTTGTCGGAGCGGCGGCGGGACTTCCGGGTCTGCACGCTGAGCTGACTCTCTTGAGCAGCTCGTCGGTGGCGAAGGCGTCGGCGAGGGCGCTGTGCGCGTTGGCGATCTGGATGCCGTGGTCGTCGCACGCGACACCGAGACGGCATCGCGTCGCTGTCAGCGTGTCGATGCCGGCGAGGACGGTGAGGTCTGCGCCGAGCCGGGTGAACTCGTTGCTGAGCATTCGAGCGTCGAATGGCAGGTTGTGGGCGGCCAGGCAGGCCCCGTGGAGGTGGATGGCGACGTCACCGGCGACGTCGGCGAACACGGGAGCGTCGCGCAGGCTGACGGCGGTAAGTCCGTGGATGTGTGATGCGCCGACGTCGCGTTCGGGTTGGACTAGCGTTTCCCACGTGTCGATGACTGCGCCGGTGAGGTTCATCGTGACGATGCCGACTTCGACGACGCGATCGGAGTTGTAGACACCTGTCGTCTCGCAATCGACGACGGCGATGCGGTCGGCGCCGCCGGCGAGCGACTCGAGCGACGGCGCACCTGCGGTGGCTCCAGCCGACCGAAGCGGCGGCGGCTGGACCCCGGTGTCGTGACTTCCCTGTCGACGTCCGAAGATCCTCACGGCCACCTCCGCTTGGTGACGGTCCCCTCGCGGACGCCACACCGCCGGACGGTAGTGATTGTGCGGCGGGTAGTGGGCGCGGCAGCTGCCACGCCCGCCATTGGTCCGAGCCCGCCGCGATGGAAGTTGCGCGAGGTCCTCGGCCGCTGTAGTCCGCTGTTCCGATCGTGAAGATGCTGGGCAGCGCTGACGACTGGATCTTGTGCTCGGGCAGGCAGCGCTCCCGGCAGCGGCCAGCGTCCCAAAGCCTCAAGGACCCCTCTTGACGAACCTGGCTGGGATCTACAGCTAGCGCCGCCCTGCTCTCTCCAGATTCGCAACGCTTGTATGGTTGGCGCTGGGAGCTTCGACGCCGTGAGGTGCTCAGTCGAGGTGGCCGACGGCGAATGAGAACTGATGGCGGTCTGTCCGCCCTACCGCCGCCGGCGGAGGGCAACGCCCTGAGCGACGGAGGCGGCGAGTTCGCCATCGGCGCGGTGCAGCGAAGCGAGGACCAGTGCCGATCCATCGGTCCGCCGCACCTCGTCGATGTCGACGTGCACCCACTCGCCCGCGGCGACCGGCGCGTGGAACCAGACGACGTGCTCCGAGGTGGCGGGCATGACATCCCGCAGGGTGCCCGGCTCCGGCGCGGCGAGAACGATGCCGAGGTCCGACACGAAGGCGACGAGGGCCTGATCCAGCGCGGCGTCAGCAGTTTGGGGCAGCGAGACCCGAGCCCGCACCCAGGCCGGGTGGTATCGGGCACCGGTCGGGTGCGCGAAGTCGAACGCGTGCATCTTCCATCGGTCGCGGAACGGCGAGGGACCCGGCTCAGCCGGCTGCTCACCAAGGCGCGCAGGGTCAGTGACCGGCGACCAACCGACGATTGGCTGGTCTGATGTGCCCGTCGAGACCACGCACGTCGCGACGAGCCCACGACCTGCCTGGCGAACATCGACGCGCCGAACGCGCTGCACTGAGCCATCCCGCAGCCGCGCCACCTCGAGCTCGATCGGGGTGCCGGCGACTCCCGCCCGAACGATCGACCCGGTGATCGATCGGCAACGGCCGCCATCGAAAGTCCCCGAGGCGGCGAGCAGCGCCAGTCCGAAGAGCTGGCCGCCGAACACCGCTGGTGTGCCGAACGCATGAGTGGGAGCACGGAACCGCAGCGGGCCGACCTGCTCAACCGCGAACAGCTCGGCGGCGTCGGCCGTCATGTCTGATCCGGGGAGAAGGGCGTGTCACCCTTCTCCCCGGCGGCGCGCAGGGGGACGCGCCGGTCATTGGGACGGCCCGCCGTCATGTGACGCCCATGCCACCGTCGACCCGCAGCACTGCACCGGTTGTGAAGCTCGCGGCGTCGCTGGCGAGATGGAGCGCGGCTCCGACGATCTCGTCGGGCTCACCGGCCCGTTGCAGCGGGTAGCCGGCGATGCGCGCACCGACGACTTCCATGTCCCAGTGCTTGGCGATGTCAGTGAGGAACGGGCCGGCCATGATCGTGTTGACCCGGACCTTTGGTCCCAGGGCGCGCGCGAAGCCGGCGGTGAGCGTGTCGAGGCCAGCCTTGGCAGCGGCGTAGATCAGGTCGGTGGGCTTCGGACGGATGGCGGCGACGCTGCTCACGTTGAGGATCACGCCTCTGCCCCGGGCGACCATCTGCTCGCCGACGAGCGCGCTCAGCCTGAACGGGCCCTTGAGGTTCACCGCGATCGTCTTGTCGAACAGCTCCTCCGACAGGTCCGTGAGGCTCGAGAACAGGGGCGCCATGCCGGCGTTGTTGACCAAGACGTCGACGTCCCCCACCTCCTCGCGCACCCGCTCGACGAAGGCGGTCACCTCGTCCCACCGGCCGACGTGACATGCCATCGGCACGATCCGGCGGCCGGTGACGGCGGCGATCTCGGCCGCTGCGTCCTCACAGGACTCGAGTCGCCGGCTGGCGATGACGACGTCCGCGCCCGCGGCCGCGAACCCCGCCGCCATCGCACGACCGAGCCCCCGGCTGCCGCCGGTGACCACGACCGTGCGCCCGTCGAACGGCTGCTCCATGCTCACCTCAGCCCCTCCAGGATCCGGGCGGCCCGGCGCGCTTGCGACACCACGCGCTCGCCGCCCTTGTTGCCCTGCCGCTCGTCGGTCGTCTCGCCCCGCAGGAATCGGCGATGCAGCTGCTGCAGCACGACGCCCGTCTTCCACGCCGCGAATGCCTCGTACCACGGCACGCCATCGACGGGCTGCCCAGTCCGCTCGCCGTAGCGGGCCACCACCTCCGCCCGGGTGGGCAGGCCGAACCGGTCGAGCCCCTCCGGGAACACCGGACCGTCGATCGGGGCGTCGGCCGGATCGGGCCAGTAGTTGAGGAGGATGCCGAGGTCGACGAGCGGGTCGCCGAGGGTGGCCATGTCCCAGTCGAAGATCGAGCGCACCCGGTCGGGGTCGGCAGGATCGAACTGGCAGTTGTCGACCTTGTAGTCGTTGTGCAGGATCGACGGGCGCGGCGACGCCGGCAGTGTCGCCGCGAGGCGATCGCCCACCTCGTCCATCAGTGGAACGTCGAAGCCGTCGGCTGACGCCTTCCACCGATCCCGCCAGCCGCGCACCTGTCGCTCGAGGAACCCGTCGGGGCGCCCGAGCTCGGCGAGCCCCGCGGCGTCCGGGTCAACGACGTGCAGCTCGGCGAGGGCGTCGACCACGGCGAGGCCGACGCGGCGACCGAGGTCGGCGTGGTGCGCCATCGACGGTGGCGCGGTCCCCCAGATCACCTGCCCAGCCCGGTACTCGCTGACGAGGAAGTCGGCGCCGATCACGTCGTGGTCGGTGCACACCAGGTAGGCGCGAGGGGCGCGGTCGAAACTGCGCCACAGCACCGACAGGGCGCGGTGCTCGCGGCGCATGTCGTGCGCGCCGGCCGCGACATGGCCGAACGGCGGCCGTCGCAGCACCAGCGGCCGGGCCTCGAACGCCAGCAGGTAGGTGAGGTTGGCGGATCCGTTGGGGAACTGGCGCACGTCGGTGAGCGGGCCGAGACCCTCGATGTGGGCGCGTACGTAGGTCTCGACCGCCGGCCAGTCGAGCTCCTCTCCCGAGCGGACCGGGGCGAGCTCGGGCGGGTAGCTGTCGTCGCTCATCGGAGTACCTCGCGCCACGGGACGTCGCGGTCGATGCGCGGCTCGCTCGGGAGCCCGAGGGTGCGCTCGCCGATGATGTTGCGCTGGATCTCATCGGAGCCGCCGGCGATCCGATACCCGGGCGCGCCGAGCAGGTGCCGGGCCCAGGCGAAGGTGCCCCACTCGCCAGTGTCGGCCAGGAGCCGGGGGCCGAGGATGCGGGCCGCCGCCTCTCCGATCCTCGTCATGCCCTGGACCCAGAGCAGCTTCGCCAGGGAGCCCTCGGGGCCTGGCGGCGCGCCAGCCTGGCGGGCGGCGTCGGCCCGGCGGCGGGTGAGCTCGCGGACCCGCTCGTGGGCGTACACCGACGCCAGCTCCTGGCGCACGATTGGGTCCGCGGTCCGGCCCGACCACGCCGCCAGCGCACGTAGCTGCTCCCAGGAGCCGCCGACGCGCTTGGCGCCGCTCTGGCCCCGCTCGAAGCCCAGGGTGGTGAGCGCCACCTTCCAGCCCCCGCCGACCGGACCGAGCCGCAGCGAGTCCGGGACCCGCACGCCGTCGAGGAACACCTCGTTGAACGACGACCCGCCCGACATCTGCCGGATGGGTCGAACGTCGACGCCCGGCGCGTTGAGCGGCAGGAGGAACGTCGTCAGCCCCGCGTGCTTCGGCACATCCGGATCGGTGCGGGCCACGAGCTCGCCCCACTCCGCGAACTGCGCGCCGGAGGCCCAGACCTTCGAGCCGGTCACGACCCACTCGTCACCGTCCCGATCGGCACGGGTGGCGACGGCGGCGAGGTCCGAGCCGGCTCCCGGCTCGGAGAACAGCTGGCAGACCAGCTCCTCGGCGGCGAGGAACGGCCGGACGAAGCGGGCCCGTTGCTCGTCGGTGCCGAACTCGCGGATCGTCGGCGCGACCAGCCCGACCGTCACCCGCAGCAGCTCGTGGCTCCCCGGCACCTCGTACTCCGCCTCGAGATGGCGAAAGACCTGCTCGTGCACGTCGGTGAGGCCGGCACCCCCGAGCGGCTCCGGCCAGGCGATGGCGCCGTAGCCGGCGGCCAGCTTCTCCTGCTGCCACGCCTGCCCTCCGGCGATCAGAGCCCGCTCCTCCTCGTGGCCGAGCGCGTGGAACACCGAGACGTCGTCGTCGCCCTCGCCCCAGCGCCCCGTGGCGCGGTCGCGGCGGGGCATCCGCTCGTCGAGCCACGCCCGGCACGTCGCCCGATAGCGGTCGAGGTCCTCGACGTCGTCGGTCATCGGACGACCACCACTGAGGAGCCGTGGCCGAACAGACCCTGATTGGCGCTGATGCCCACCGTCGCGCCCTCCACCTGGCGGGCGCCGGCGGTCCCTCGCAGCTGCCAGGTGAGCTCGCACACCTGGGCGATCGCCTGGGCGGGCGGCGCCTCGCCGAAGCACGCGAGTCCGCCTGAGGGGTTCACCGGGCAGGCGCCGCCAAGGGTGGTGACTCCGTCGCGCAACAGCCGCTCTGCCTCGCCCGGGGCGCACAGCCCGAGGTGCTCGTACCAGTCGAGCTCGTAGGCGGTCGAGAGGTCATAGACCTCCGCCACCGAGACGTCCTCCGGCCCGATGCCGGCCTCCTCGTATGCCGCTCGGGCGATCGAGGCGCGGAACGAGCCGGCGGAGACGTCACCGCTCGCCGCCTCGGTCGCGAAGTCAGGCATGTCGATCTCGGTGTTCGGGAACGTCGGTGACACCGTCGACACCGCTCGCACCCGGACCTCGGCGCGCCGGTCCAGCCGCTGAGCACGGTCTGCCGAGGTGAGCACCACGGCGGCGGCGCCGTCGGAGGTGGCGCAGATGTCGAGCAGGTGCAAGGGATCGGCGACGACGGGTGATGCGAGCACCTCGTCCACGGAGACCTCCTTCCGGTAGCGGGCGTTCGGGTTGTGCAGCCCGTGCCGTGCGTTCTTCGCCTTGACGGCGGCAAAGTCGGCCGACGTCGCGCCGAAGAGGTCCATCCTGCGGCGGGCGTAGAGCGCGAAGTACGTCGGGTTGCTGGCACCCACCAGCCGGAACCGGAGCCAGTCGGGGTCGTCGGGCCGGTCGCCGGCGTTGGGGGCGAGGAACCCCTTGGGAACACGGTCGGCGGCGACGACGAGGGCGACGTCGCACAGGCCGGCAAGGATGTGGGCCCGAGCGGTCTGGATCGCCTGGGCACCGGTCGCGCACGCGGCGTAGCAGCTGGCGATGCGGGCGCCGGTCCAGCCAAGCGCGTGGGCGAAGGTCGCACCGGCGACGTAGCCGGGATAGCCGTTCCGCACGCTCTCGCCACCGACGATCAGCTGCACGTCGGGCCAGTCGACGCCCGCGTCGGCCAGGGCGGAGCGCGCCGCGTGGACGCCCAGGTCGGCGTAGCTCCGGTCCCACTTGCCCCACGGGTGCATGCCCGCGCCGAGGACCACGACGTCGTCCCGACTGGTCACCCCGCCACCTCGGGCGCCCACCGCCACACGAGCTCGTCGCCGGACTCGTCGGCGAACAGGGTCTCGACCACGAGCTCGACGCGATCGCCGACGGCAAGGTCAGCGACCGAGACGCCGTGGGCCAACTGGCCGAGCACCACGATGCCGTGTGGTTCGACGGCGACCGCGGCGATGCCGAAGGGCTCGTACGGCTCGGCGGCGCGATACGGCGCCGGTGGCTGATACCGGGCGTCGGTGAGGCTCCACACGGTGCCGGCTCGCCCGATCGGATCCCGCACGAGACGGTCCGAGCCGCACGCTGGATCGGCGCACGCCGACCGCCCGGGCGGAAACGACACCACGCCGCATGCCGCGCACCGGTCACCCAGCAGCTCGGGCACGGCGCCCGTGCTGAACCAGCCCTCGACAGCAGGACGTGCCGTCATGCGGCCACCCCACGCGCGGCGCGCACCGGCAGCCGCACCACCGAGCCGCGGTCGCCGCCGACGCACACCTCCTGGCGAGCCCGCACCGTCGTGGTGGCGTGGAACGGGTGCTCGCCGGTGTTCGGGTTGACGTCGAAGCGCGGGAAGCTGCTGCTCGACACCCTCACCTGCAGGGCGTGGCCGGCCCGCACGACGATCGCCGTCGCACCCAGCTCGACGGTCACCGCCACCCAGCCGTCGGTGTCGGGCTGGTCGGCACTCGGGACCCGGGTGATGCCGTCGACGACGTTGAGGACGCGACCGTCGGGCCACACCTCGAGCACCTTCACGGTGAAGTCCGTCGACGGCGCGCTGCTGCGAATCCGCAGCAGCGCGTCCACCCAGCCGACGATCTCGACGTCCTCGGCGAGCGGGTCGCTGGTGTAGACGAGCACGTCGGACCGCGGCGCGAGCCACCGGTGGTCGACCGGTCCCGCCGGGCACGTCGACTCGAGTACGAGGTGGGCACCACCGACCGTGGGCGTCGGGTCGCGCGGATCGAAGACGTAGCGGTCGACGCCCCCGGTCGGCGGCGACGACCACGCCAGTCGGCGGCCGGCCGCCAGGTGCAGGGGCCGGACCTCGGTGTCCGTCAGCGGCCACGACGCCTCATCGCGCCAGCGGTCGTCACCCATCACGAACAGCCGGACCGGGGTCCGCTGCCGCCATGCGTGCTCGTCGTCGGCCACGTGGCGACGGAACCACCGCAGCTGCAGGGCCTCCAGGTCGACAAGGGCATCGAGCCCGAAGTCGACGTCGCCCACCCGCACGGCACCGAGCAGCGACGAGCGCGGCACGTAGTGCGACCACGGGCCGACCACCAGCGCCTGGTCGGCGAGCCCAAGGCTCGACAGCGCCTCGTAGTTGGCGAGGGTGCCGACATGGAACTGGTCGAACCAGCTGGTGATGTGCAGCGCGGGCACGTCGATGTCGCCGTAGCGCCCAGCGATCGAGTGCTCGGCCCAGAACTCGCCGGGCACGTTGTGCTCGGCCCACTCGAGGAAGAACGGAGCGACCTCGCCCAGGATCCCCTGGCCCAAGAGATCGAGCGGGCGGTCAGCGAGATGGGCGCGGAGGTCGGCCAGGAACGCCCGCACCTCGCGCATGCCGGCTCGGTAGCGCTCGCGGCCGGACCGCTCGAGGCTGCCCCGGCTCAGTGCCCAGAGCGCGATCGTCACCAGCGAGCCGAGCTCGAAGGCGCCCCCGCGGTAGGAGCGCCCCTCGTAGTAGTCCGCACTGGCCTCGATCGGGCTGATGGCGCGGAGGGCGGGCGGACCGGTCACGGCCGCCTGCAGCTGGGCGGCGGCCATGTACGAGCTGCCGAACATGCCGACGCGCCCGTCGCACCACGGCTGCCCGGCGAGCCACTCGACGGCGTCGTGACCGTCGTCGCCCTCGTCGAAGGGGCGGAAGGTCCCCGACGAGGCGAACCGGCCCCGCGCGTCCTGGACCACCACCGCGAATCCCTCGCGGGCGGCGCGGACCGGTTCGAGCACGGTGAGCAGGGCGGGCATCGACGCCTTCCCGTACGGGGTGCGCATGAGCAGGCCCGGCGACGGGCCCTCTTCGGGACGGTAGACGTCGGCGCGCAGCATCGTCCCGTCTCGGACGGGCACCGGCACGTCGAGCTCGACGATGATCCCGCTCACGACGAGGCTCCAAAGCAGCGGTCGAAGAACGGGATGAGCACGGCGAGAAGCTCGCGTGGCTTCTCTCCCTGGATCGTGTGACCAGCGCCGGCGATCACCTCGTACCGACCGTCCCGGAGCGCGCCGGTCAGCTTGCGGCCGTCCTCGTCGAGGAACACGCGGCTGCGCTCACCACGAACGACCAGCGCCGGGCACGTCACCGCCGCCACGCTGTCCCAGAGCCGGGCGTGATCGGCGCGCATCGCCTCGAAGTCGGGCTCGCTCATCCGCCGCTTGTCCCACTTCCAGGTCCAGCGGCCGTTGGGCAGCTGGCGGAGGTTGTGGCGGATGCTCCGACGGAGCAGCTCGGGCTTGCGGGTCGAGGTGTCGCGCAGCACCCGAGCCACGAAGTCCTCGACCGAGTCCATCTCCTGGTCGCGCTTGGTGAACTCGACGATCTCCTGAGCGCCATCGGTGCGCAGGTCGGGACCGACGTCGACGACGACGAGGCCGCGCAGCCGGTCGCTGCGCTCACCCGCGAGCCGCATCGACGTGAGCCCGCCCAGCGACATCCCGACCACCACCGGGCGGTCGAGCCCGAGGGTGTCGATGACGGCACCCACGTCGGCGGCGAAGGCCTCGAGCCGGTAGTCGGCGTCCGCAGGCCACTCGGACTCGCCGTGGCCCCGGAGGTCGACGGCGACGCAGCGGTACCGGTCGCTCAGCGCGAGGCACACCAGGTCCCAGGTGTGGGCGGTCAGGCTCCCCCCGTGGAGGAACACCACGGGCGGGCCGTCGGCCGGGCCCCACTCGAGCACGTGGATCCGCAGCCCGTTGGCAAGCACGTCGCGCTCGTCCGGGAGCCGGAGCGCGGGGAGGTCGAGACCGGCGATCTCGGCACCGAGCCGCAGGTGGTCGAGCCAGTCCGTCACGTCCACTGACGCTCTCCCTCCTCGATCAGGGACATCGCCTCGGACCCGAACCGCGCGATCGCGTCGAGGGTCCCGTCGCGGCCGACGCCCGGATAGTGGAGTCGGACGTTCAGGTGGGCCACGACGCCCGCCGGGGCGCTCGCCAGGGCGTCGTACCAGGGGCGGAGCGCCGCGGCGCAGGCGTCGGGCGGTCCGACTACCACGTGCGCCGGCGGGCGGTCCGGGACCGCCGGGGCGCGGACAGCGACGTTGCCTGGCGCACCCCCCTGCTCGCTCGCCCATCGCCGGTAGCGCTCCTCGACGTGGACGACGCCACGGCCAACGACGGCCCAGGCGTCGTCAGCGACGAACGCGGCGATGTTGACCACGATCTGGAACGGGCGGCCGAACGCGCCGGTATCGGCCAGCCATCCGAGGCGCGTCGCCAGCTGGCCAGGATCGGCCATCGCTGGCGCGATCCAGCCGTCGGCGAGCCGGCCGGCTCGCCGCACCGCTCGCTCGACGTAGCCGCCGAGCAGGATGGGTGGACCCACCGGGTCGAACGGAGGCGGCGTGACCGTCCCGCCGAGCACCGGCCGGCCCGCCCACGCGTCACGCAGGGTCGACACCGCGTGCTCGAGGGCGGCGACCCGGCGCGCCGGTTCGATCCCGAAGGCACGCAGCTCGACGTCCCGGTAGCCGGTACCCAGCCCGAGGAGGAGCCGGCCACGCGACAGGTGATCCACTAGCGCGGCCTCCTCGGCCAGCCGGAGCGGGTGGTGCAGCGGGGCGAGGGCGACGTCGGTGCCGAGCCCGATCGTCGAGGTGGCCCGTGCGATGGCGGCGAGGAGGAGCAGCGGGCTGCCGACGTAGCCGTCGTCGGAGAGGTGGTGCTCGCTCACCCAGACCGTCGCGAACCCGGCCCGTTCGGCTTCGACGGCGGCGTCGACGACGAGGGCCAGCTCCTCGGTCGACTCGGCGGCGGTGCCGCCCAGGGTCTGACCGGTGAGCGGACCGAGTCCGAACCGGAGGGATGCCGTCACCGCCGGCTCACAGAACGGCGAGCGGGTTGAACGGCGAACCGGTCGAGTTCCTCAGGCGCAGCGGCGCGGCCGTGAACAGGAAGTGCCGGCGCCCCAGCGCGTCGCAGTCGGCCGCCAGCGGCTCGAGATCGAGGTTGTCGATGATCCACATGCCCATGGCGACGATGCAGACGGTGTGGACCGGCGCGGTGATCCGCCCGGCGAACCCCGACGGGAACCGGTCGGTGCCGGTGTCGGTCCCGAGCACGGCGAGGTCGCGCTCGCGGATCCACGGGAGGCAGCCGGCGCCGAGCCCGGGCAGGCCGCCGCTCGCGCCGCCGTCGGCCAATGCGCGCCGGGCCCCGTAGCCGGTCCGGATCACCACGACGTCGCCCGGCTCGCACCGGACCCCGGCCAGCGCCTCGGCCGCATCGAGGTCGTCGGTGGTGACGGCATCGTTGCCCTCGAGCCAGTCGACCCCCCGCGCTCGCGGCACGTCGAGGAGGACGCCTCGCGAGACGATCCCCTGGCCGGCGGCGTCGATGCCGCCCCGCATCGCGCCTCGGTCGGTGACGACGTCGGCCGCGTCGATGCCGTTGTAGGTGCGGCGCTCGTAGAAGAGGTGCGAGTGCGCGTCGAGGTGGGTGAGGTAGTGCCCGTGAAGGGGCAGACCCGCCCAGTCGTGCGCGCCACCGGCCCCTTCGGCCGGCGCGCCGTCGCCACTGGCCTGCATGAAGTGGATCGGTGGCACCCCGGCCTCGTGCCGGTCGGGTTTCGGCGCGAACTCGACCACCCGGGCGAGCGACACCGAACGGCCCTCGGTCACGAGCGCGGTAGCGGCCCGCACCTTCTCGGCGGTGACGAGGTTGAGTGTGCCGAGCTGGTCATCCTCACCCCACCGACCCCAGTTGGACATCGATGCGAGATAACCGACGACCTCGTCCTCGGTCGGCGAGTCGAACTCAGGCATCGCCGGACACCTCCCCGCTGATCGGGAGCGGCCCGCGGCGGCCGACCGGCGCCGGGTCCGTCGATTCGATCCGGTACTTGTAGGCCATCTCCCGGAGCCGCTTGCGCTCGACCTTGCCGAGGAAGTTGAGGGGCAGCGCCTCGAGCAGCTCGACGTACTGCGGTCGCTTGTAGTCGGCGAGTTCGGCGTCGCACCGGGCGAAGACCTCCTCGACGTCGACCGTCGCGTCCGGCTCCGGGACAACGAACGCCACGATCGCCTCCTCCCGCATGATGTCGGGCGTGCTCACCACCGCGACCTCTGCCACACCTGGCACAGTGCGGACCACGCGCTCGACCTCGGCGGCCGCCACGTTGAAGCCTGAGCGCTTGATCATGTCCTTCTTGCGCTCGACGAACCACACGTAGCCGTCGGCGTCGATGCGGACGACGTCACCGGTCCGCAACTCGCCACCGCCGAAGACCTCCTCGGTCTTGTCGGGGTCCTTGAAGTAGCCCATGGCGAGGCCGTGCCGCTGGTGGGCGCTGACCACCGCCTCGCCCGGTTCGTCGGGTCCGACCTCGTTGCCCTCCTCGTCGAGGACCCGCATCGTGTAGCCGCGGACGACCCGGCCGGCGCTACCGACGCGTCGTGGCCCGACCGGCTCGCCGATCACGCAGATGCCGAGCGACTCGGTGAGCCCGTAGGTCCCCATCAGGGTCGTGGCAAACCGCTCCTCGAACGCTGAGAACTCCGGAGGCGTCAGCGACAGGCCCAGCATCATGCGCGTGGCCCGGTGGGCCCGGTCGTACTCGGTCTCGGGGTTGCGGAGCACCATCTTCACGTGAGTCGAGTTCACGGGCACGAAGGTGGCGTCGTGCTCGACCAGCGAATGCCCGAACGTTGACGCGCTGAACTTGGGGATCATGACGACGGTGGCGCCGACGAGGATGGCCGGCCCTACGCCGATGAGGCCGCCGTTCGCGTGATACAGCGGGAAGTAGTGCAGGTAGCGGTCGGCCGCTGTCCACCGGAAGTGGTGTGCGGTCGTGTGGGCGGCCGAGGTGAGGTTGCCCTGGTTGAACATCACGCCCTTGGGGCGGTCGGTCGTCCCCGAGGTGTACATCAGCATCGCCATGTCGTCGGCGGTGACGGCGGCTGCCTCGGCGGGCAGCGCGTCGGACCGACCGGCGAGGGCGTCGTCGAACGCGACCGTGTCGTCGCCCACAGCCTCACCGAGCACGACGACCGCTCGAACCGTCTCGGCGGCTGGCTTCGCCCTCCGGACGAGGTCGAGGTTCTGGCCGTCGGTGATCACGGCTCGGACCTCGGCGTGCTCGAGCTGGTAGGCGAGCTCGTCCTCGGAGTACAGGGTGCTGCACGGCACGTACACGCCACCGAGCCGGTGGATGGCAAACATGGCGACGAAGTACTCGGCGCAGTTGAGCATGCAGACGGCGACGGCGTCGCCCTTGACGATCCCCATCTCGTCGCGGAGCGCGTGGGCGAGCTGGTTCGCCTGGGCGTCGATGGAGGCGTAGCTGTGCACACCGCCCTCGAACTCGCACCAGGTGCGATCCCCGTGGCGCGCCGCGTGGTCGGCGAACACGGTCTGCAAAATCGATGGTGACCCGGTGAGGAAGTCGGTCTTCACGGTCCATCCCCCTGTCGTGCGATGACACCACGCTCGGCGAGCGCGGTGATCCGTTCGTCGTCGTAGCCGAGCTGCGCGAGCACCTCGACGGTGTCGGCACCGAGCTCGGGCGCCGGTCCGAGCACGGGCTCGAACTCGCTGATGCGGAGCGGGAGGCCCATGACGTCGACTGGCCCGGCTCGCGGATGGTCGACGGTCGCCACGACACCACGTCGGCGTGCCCGCGGTGACGAGACGCGATCGTGCGGCGTCACCACCCTCGCGGCGATCACCCCACCCGACCGCAACTCGCGCACTGCGTCCTCGCTCGCCGGGAACCGCGCCAGCCACGACTCGATGAGCTCGACGATCTCTTCCCGCCGCGCCGTCCGCTCGGCGTCGGTCCGGTAGCCGGCCGCATCGGCGAGGTCGGGCCGGCCGACGGCGGTGGCCAGTCGAGGCCACATGGAGTGGGCACCGGCGCCGTACGCGGAGATGACCACGTAGCCGTCGCTCGCCCGGAACACGCCGTGCGGCGTGATCGACGGGTGGAACCGGCCGGTCCGCGGGGCCGGCACGGCTCCGCCCGAGGCGGCGACGACGGGTGTCACGCCGATGTCGAGCGAGGTGAAGACGTCCGTGAGCGAGACGTCGACCAGCCGCCCGACACCGGTCCGCTGGGCGTCGACGTAGGCTGCCAGCAGGCCGACCACCGCGAAGATCGCGCCCGCGGCGTCGGCCGGCGAATGCTGCCCGATCAGCGGTGGACCGTCGGGCTCCCCCTGGAAGGATGTCAGCCCGCTCTCGGCCTGGGCAACGACGTCGCCCCCGGCAGCGCCTGACTCCTCGTCGTCGAGCCCGAAGGTCGTGATGTGGCCGAAGACGACCCGGCGGTTGCGCTCGTGGATCGCCTCCCAGGTCACGCCGACTTCGGCGAGGAAGGCCGGGCGGAGGTTGGTCAGGACCACGTCGGCGCCGTCGAGGAGGTCACAGAACACAACGCGCCCTTCCGACGTGCGGAGGTCGAGCGCCAGGCTCTGCTTGCCCCGGTTGTTGTTCTCGAACATCACGCTGAGCTCGCCCAGCGGGAAGAGACGGCGTCCGACGTCGCCAGTCACGGGCTCGATCTTGATGACCGTGGCGCCGAGGTCGGCGAGGATCCTCCCGGCGCCGGGTGCCGCGACCATGAACCCGATCTCGAGCACGGTCATCCCGGTTAGAAGCGTCATGCCGCCACGGTCGCCAGCGCGTCGCGCAGCCGCTGGGCGCGCCCGATGTTCTCGGCGACCGAGCGGCTCGCGGTGCTGACCACCACCAGGTGGTCGCAGCCCGCGTCCTCGTACGCGGCGACCGTCTCGATCGCCGCGGTGACGTCGTCACCGCCCAGACGGAGCCGGGTCGCGACCGTCCGCACGACCTCCCGAGGTGCCCGCCCGGCGTCGACGAGTAGCTCGTCCAGCCGGGTGCTCGCCGCCGCGAAGTCGGCGGGCGACAGCTCGATCGCGTGCCACCCGACCCCGACCCGCGCACAGCGACGCAGCGCCGCAGCCGTGTGCCCTCCGACCCAGATCGGCGGGCCGCCGGGAGTCACCGGCACCGGCTCGCAGTGCACCGGCCCGAAGCGGTGGAAGCGGCCGTCGTGGGCCACCGGCTGGTCAGGCGACCAGAGCGAGCGCAAGATCTCGATCCACTCGTCGGTGCGGGCACCACGCTCGTCGTAGGGGGCGCCGAGCGCGTGAAACTCCTCCGCCAGCCACCCGGCACCCACCCCGGCGATCACCCGCCCACCGGACAGCACATCGAGCGTCGCCAGCTCCTTGGCGAGGGCGACCGGGTTGCGCATTGGGAGCACGAACACGCCGACGCCGATCTGCAGTCGCTCGGTCGCGCCGGCCACGAAGCCGCACAGGGCGATCGCCTCGAGGAACGCCTTGACCGGGAACAGGTCGTCGAGGTCGCCGGCGAACCGCCACGCGTACGGGTAGGGCGCCTCGATCGTGGCGGGGATGACGTAGTGGTCGCCGGTCCAGACCGAGTCGTACCCGAGCGACTCGGCGGCGACGGCGAAGTCGCGGATCGCGACGCCGTCGCCAGAGAACACCGGCAGCTGCAGCCCGATCTTCACGTCGCCACCTCGGTGGGGTGCCGGTAGGGATGGCGGTACCGGAAGGCCGGTTCGGGGAGCGCCTCGAGACGCGAGCGGAGCGCCCGAGCCGCCTCGAGGAACTCGTCCTCCCACTCGTAGTCGAAGGGATCGCCCGCCTGGCGCTCCTGCTCGCCGCCTGTCTCGAGCGGATGGGCCGCCAGATGGTGCGCCGTTGCCGCCAGGCCGTCCTCCACCCCCACAACGGGACGCCAGCGGAGCCGGGTCCGCAGCTTGGTGAGATCGAGCACGTGGTGGCAGATCGTCCAGGGATCTCGCGCGTAGGGGAAGCTCGGTGCCGCCACGTCGAACGGGAGCGAGACGAGGTCGAACCGGTGATCGAGCGCGCTAGCAAGGATGGTGATCCACTCGCGTGTCGTCACCGGGCGGTCGTCGCCGACGTTGACGGTCTCGCCCGCTGCCTCGTCGGGATGGTCGACGACGGCGAGGACCGCGGCCGACGCGTTGGCGGCGTGGACCTTCGTCTCCTGCACCAGTCCACCGTCCGGGACGATCATCGCCGGGCGTCGGTCGAGCGCTCGGCGCACGACGCTCCACTCGATGGGCGCGATCGCCCCGGGCCCGTACACCTTCGGGAACCGCAGCATCGTGGCCGAGACGACGCCGCGAGCGTGGAGGTCCATGACCAGCCTTTCGCTGGCCAGCGCCCGGCGCGCGAACCCGTTGTCCGGGTTCGTATCCATCGGAGCGTCCTCGGGCATCGGCACCGGCGGGAACGTGTACGGCGGCCGCGGCGTCTCGGCGATCTCTCCGTTCGGCGTGGTGTGGAACTGGTCGTTGATCCAGCCCTCGTAGAACACGCCGCCGACGGCGATGAGCTGGCCGACACGGCGGGCGAGCGCAGTCGCGACGTGGCGGAGGCGGCCGTACATCGCGATGCCCACGTCGAAGGTCCGGCCGGCCAGCTCGGTCTCCATCGCTTCGAGCGAGTGAGCATCGGTGTGGATGTGCTCGACCTCGCGATCGAAGGTCGTCTCGTGGAGGCCGCTGTGCAGGATCGTCACGTCGACGCCGCGTGCCAGAAGGCCGTTCACTGTGCCCGGGCCCGTCGGTCCCGTGCCGCCGACGACGATGGCCGACCTCGGCATCAGCGCGTCAGGATCATCGACGTGGCGAGCGGGCCACCACCGGCGCAGGTCAGTGCCACCTCGGCGCCGGGGACCTGCCGCTCGCCGCACTCACCGCGGAGCTGCTGTGCCGTCTCGGCCACCTTGCCGAAGCCGTGCAGCCGTCCGGCGCCTAGCTGGCCGCCGTCGGTGCAGATCGGCATGTCGCCACCCAGCTTCCCGCGCCCCTCCACGAGCCAGTCGCCCGCCTCACCCTTGTTGGTGAATCCGAGGTCCTCGAGCCAGGAGATCGCCAGAGTCGAGAAGCCGTCGTAGATCTGGGCGACGTCGATGTCGCCCGGTCCGAGGTCGGTCCCGGCCCACATCTCGTCGCCCGCGTACTTCGCACCCATGTGGGTGACGTCGGGCCAGAGGTCGAAGTCGAGCGTGGGCCCGGTGGCGTGGCCGAGGCTCTCGACGTAGACAGGAGCCGCTCGCAGGTCCGGCGCGCGATCGGCCGCGGTGAAGATCAGGGTGACGGCGCCATCCACCGGCATGTCGCAGTCGACGATGCGCAGCGGGCTGGCGATGAGGTCGGCGGCCAGGTAGTCGTCCATGGTCAGCGGGGTGCCGTTCCAGACCGCCCGAGGGTTCAGTTGCGCGTGTTCGCGACACGTGAGCACCAGTGCGCCGCGGTGCTCGTCGGTCGTCCCGTACTCGTGGGCGTGACGTTGGGCCCACAGGGCGAAGCGGGGCGAGCCCGCGGGCACGCCGTACGGCGCCTTGAACGCCAGGTCGCCCGAGGCCAGCCGCCCACCGGTGCCCGTGCTGCCGGCCACGTAGAAGCGCTGCTCCTGGCGGAGGTGGGCGCGGTAGCACAGCACCGTCTCGGCCGCGCCGGACGCGATGGCGTGGATGGCGCCAACCACCGAGGACAGCTGCGCCGGACCGGATCCGAAGGCCTGCCAGTAGCGCGTCTCCTTCATGCCAAGTGCTCGCTGCATGTAGGCGATCGACGGACCCTCGAAGACGCTCGAGACCCGGTCGGGCCACACGGCGATGCCGTCGATGCTGTCGGCGGCGAGCCCGGAGTCGGCGATGGCGTTGCGCGACGCCTCGAGCGCGAGCGATCCCTCGCTGCGGCCCGTGCTCCGTCCGATCTCGGAATACCCGACGCCAGCAAGGAGCACCTTGCGCCGGATCTCGTTCTTGCGGCTCATGCCGACCCCTCCTTGGCGGGCTCGAAGAAGGCGAGGGTGGCGTCGCCGATGCCGTGGAAGACCACCTGCACCGGCATGTCGATACGCACGTCGCCGATGCGGATGTTGACGAGGTTGGTGAGCAGGCGCAGGGCGTCCTGCTCGACCAGGTCGACGTAGGCGGCGATGTATGGCGGCTTGATGCCGGGCGCGAACTCGCGGTTCACGACCGTGTAGGAGTAGAGCGTCCCGCGGCCGCTCACCTCTTGGGGCGACAGCTGGGGCGATAGGCAGCGCGGGCAACCGGCGAGCGGCGTGTGCACCCAGAAGCCGCAGTCGTCGCACCGCAGGATGAGGAGGCGGTGCTGGCGGAGGCCGTCCCAGAACGGCGTCGAGTCGATGTCGGGGACCGGCACCGGTCCCTCCCAGGGCCCGTCGGGCAGCTCGATCCGGTGATCGAGTAGCGATTTGAGCGTCGTCACTGTTCTGGCCTCCGCCGTTCCGCTAGCCGAAGTTTTGGGTGGTCGCGGTGCCGTCGGGCTCGAGGAGCGTGATGTCGAATCCGAACAGCGCCTTGTTGCCCTCGTCGAAGGTGATGGTGCCGAGGAGACCGTCGTGGCTGACCTCGCGTAGTGCCTTGGCGATCGCGTCGGCATCCTCGACGGTGCCCGCCTTCTGCATCGCCTTGGCGATGAGGAACGGGAAGTCGTAGGTCCAGATCACAGCAGCGACCTGCGTGGGCAGCTCGCTGTCACCGGTGAACTCGAGGAACCCGTCGATGAACTCTTGACGTTCGGCATCGAGGTTCTCGGCGGTCAGGTCGGCGCCGGCGAGAGGGTGGTTGATGCACGGACGGTCGGCGAAGGCCGTCCGGCAGGTCTCGAGCGCGTCGGCGTAGAGGAACACCGGTACGCTCGGGTCGAGCCCGGCCGCCTTGAGCTGGGGCGCCTGGGTGAGCCGGTCCTGGTTGCCCCAGCCGAGGATCACGACATCGGGCTTGTCGGCCGCGAGGCGGGTGATCACCGTCGACAGGTCCGTCGTGTCGACCGGATAGGTGTAGCTCTCCATCGACAGGCCCGCGTCGGTGAGGAGCTCGTCGAAGACCGGGATGACGCCCGCGGAGGTCTCGTCGTCGGGGCCGAGGATCGCGACGGACTCCACGTCGGGGACGAACTCGATGATGCTGTCGACCGCCGCCTGGATCTTCTTCGTCGGGCTGCCGTTAGTGATGAAGGTGTGTGGGTTGTCGGGCGGCCCGGCGATCGCTGAGACCGACGAGCTCGAGGAGAAGTTGAGGACGCCGGCCGCCTCCGTCAGCTGCGTCACCGACGGACCCAGCGGTCCGATCGGTCCGATCAGAGCCGAAACGCCCACGTCCTTGATGAGCTCGGTCGCGCCCTGCACGGCCGCGGCCTGGTCGGACTTGTCGTCGACCACGTGCAACTCGAAGGTGTAGGTGGTGTCGCCCACCTTGAATCCGCCGGCCTCGTTGATCTGCTCGACGGCATAGGCCGCGCCGTCGCGGAACGGCTCGCCGTAGACGCCGAAGCGCTCGGAGAGCGACGTGAGGATGCCGATGTTGACCACCCCGGTCTCGGTCGCCCCGTCGCTCGCTGCTGACGTTGTGGTCGAGTCCGCCGCGTCAGTCGTGTCGTCGTCGTCCCCGCCGCACGCGCTCAGGACGAGCGCGGTCGCCAGGAGGCCGAAGATCAGCTTCCGTGTCCTTCTCATGGAACCCCCCATTTGGTGTGTGATTGGTGCCGACCGACGTCAGAACAGGGCGACCGGATTGAACGGCGACCCGGTCGAGTTCTTCAGTCGGAGCGGCGCGGCGGTGAAGAGAAACTCCCACCGGTCCAGCTGCTCGCACGTGGTCGCGAGCGTCTCGAGGTCGCAGCCGTCGATGACCAGCATCCCCATGGCGACCATGCACACCGAGTGCACGGGCGCCTTGACCCGGCCCTCGTGAGCCCAGGTTGGGTCGGTCGCCGTGTCCGTCCCGAGGATCGCCGGTTCGCGGTCGCGGATCCAGGGCAGGCACGTGGTGCCAACTCCCGGCTGCGACCGGGAGGTCTCTCCGCGCGCCCGGTGCCGGCGGCGCTCGCCATAGCCGGTGCGAACCAGCACGACGTCACCCGCCTCCACGCGGAGGCCGGCGGCCTCCTCGGCCGCCTCGATGTCCTCGGCGTCGACCGCATCGTCGTCGCCGAGCGGCTCGCCGCCGCGGACTCGAGGGATGTCGAGGAGCACGCCGCGCGTGAAGATGCCGTCGCGCACGTTGTCGACGCCCCCGGCGAGGGCGCCGCGGTCGGTCACCACGGCGCTCGCCGGCTGGCCGTTGTACATCTGGGCCCGCCAGAAGATGTGCGAGTGCGCGTCCAGGTGGGTGACGTACAGCCCGTGGAGCGGCAATCCCGCCCAGTCCACCGCCGTGCCCGAGCCGTGCTCGTCGGCGCACTCCCCGGCCGCCTGCATGAAATGCACGGGCGGGATCAGCGCCTCGCCCGGGTCGGGCTTCGGCGCGAACTCGATCTGCCGGGAGAGCGTCAGCGACCGGCCCTCGCGGACGAGAGCCGCGGCCTGCTTCCGCTTCTCAGGCGTGATGAGGTTGAGCGCGCCGAGGGTGTCCTCGGCCCCCCATCGGCCCCAGTTCGAGAACTCGTCGAACCAGGCGACGACCTGCTCGTCGCTCACCTGTGCAACTCGTCCACCCATACGGCGGCTGGTCCTCCAGTCGGCTCGGTGTCGCGCGGATCGATCGACACCCGGTCACGCCGGCCTCACGCCGACGCGATCGGTTTTATGGCGAACAGACAGAAGTGTCAAGGTCCCGGACGAGATTGTTTGCTGAACAGCCGGTGTTGACACTTTCGCAGACACATCTGTACGGTCCAACATGGGCGCCAAGGGGGAACGACATGCGACGCGATCGAGACGAGATCCTGAAGGCCGCGGCGCGGTACTTCAGCAACGGCGGCGGGTTCCGCACGACGAGCATGCAAGAGATGGCCGAGGCGATCGACGTCTCGCGCTCGGCGCTCTACTACCACTTCACTGAGAAGAGCGACCTTCTCTACGAGATCCTCATGCTCGTCATCGACGAGTTCTGCAACCGGGCCCGGGAGATCGCCGACTACCCGCTCCCGGCGGCCCAGCGCCTGTCGCTGCTGATCCGCGCCGCCCTCAAGCTCGAGACCGAGAACCCGGGGGTGCCCCTTGTGATCGTGCTCCGGAGCGACGCCGACTCGATCAAGCCCGAGCAGCGCGCCGCCTACGTCAAGCGCCGCGACGAGTACGAGGCCTACTACCGCCGCCTCATCGACGAGGGCATCACGGCCGGCGAGTTCCGGCCGGTGAACACGAAGATCACGACGTTCGCGCTGCTCGGCATGCTTGAGGAGTTCGACGGCTGGTTCGATCCCGACGGGCCGCTGACCTCCGACGAGGTCGCGGAGATCTTCACCGACTTCGTACTCTCGTCCCTCGCGCCGGACCGGCCGGCTGGGCCGTTGAGCGATCCCCCGACGGCAGCGCGTAGCACCCGTGCCGCGAAGCGACGGACCGGCTCGCGCTGAGCGCGAGCTCGAGGAGCGACCATGACGATTGCAGCGCCGCCGACCCCTCGGTTCGGCTTCATCTTCGACTTCAGCGCACCACCGTGGACCGACTCGGCCGCCCGCTGGTGGCCGGCGCTCGTCGAGCTGGCGGGCGAGGTCGAGGAGCTCGGCTACGACACGATCTGGTCGGCCGAGCACCACTTCGCCGCCGACGCCTTCAGCGCGTCGCCGCTGCTGATGCTCGGACCGCTCGCCCAGACGACCCGGCGCGTGCGGCTGGGCACCTACGTCCTGCTCATGCCCCTCCACCATCCGCTCCGCGTCGCCGAGGAGTGCGTGGCGATCGACATCTTCACCGGCGGACGGCTCGAGCTCGGTCTCGGGATCGGATTCCGCCAGGAGGAGCTGGACGCGTTCGGCGTGACGCGGGCGGCGCGCGCGGGCCTCCTGGAGGAGAGCATCGAGATCCTCCGGCAGTCGTGGCAGCCGCTGTCGTCAGGCCACGAGGGCCGGCACTTCCGGTTCGGTCCGCTCGAGGTGACACCGAAGCCTGTGCAGCCCGACATCCCCCTCTGGCTGGCAGCGCGAGCCGAGGTGCCGGCTCGGCGCGCGGGACGGGTGGGCGCCCACCTCCACCTCCTCGGCGGTCGGACGATCCGCGACGCGTTCGAGGCCGAGCTGGTCGAGGCCGGCCACCGCCCCCAGGACCACCGGGTGTCGGTCTTCAAGCCCTTCTTCGTCGCAGAGGACCCGGCGGCCGAGCTCGACCGACACCGACGTGAGTTCGAGTACTTCACCAGCCGGCACGCCGGTTGGGTAGGCGCCAACCGGGACGTCGCTTACGACGAGCAGATCCAGCAGGCCTGGGGCAACACGGGCGACCCGCTGTCGGGCATGAGCTTCCTGCACGGGACGCCGGCGGATTGCCTGCAGCAGCTCCGGGCACTGTACCGACGGAAGCCGTTCACGGATCTCATCGCGCCGATCACGCCCCCGTACGACCTCGACGGCGTCCGCCGGTCGATCCGGCTCTTCGCCGACGAGGTGATGGCGCCGTTCAAGGCCGAGGTTGCGTCGCACGCGGGCATGCAGATCGACGACCGGCAGGAGTTGCCGTCGTGACCTTCATCCAGCAGCTCTACAACGCGCTCGCCGTCGGGTCCATCTACGTCGCAGTCGCGCTTGGGATCACCCTCATCTACGGCCTGACGCGCATCGTCAACTTCGCGCATGGCCAGCTGCTCACGCTCGGCTCCTACCTCACCTTCGAGCTGGTCCGGAACGACGTCCCGTTCTTCGTGGCCGTCCTCGTGGCGATGGTCTCGGTCGCCATCGTGGGCGAAGTCCTCGACCTGCTGTTCTTCCGGCGGACGTTGTCCAACCCGCTCAACGGCTTCGTAATCTCCCTGGGGCTCATCGTCGCCATCCAGTCGCTCGTCGTCTTGATCTGGGGACCCGAGCAGCAGTCGGTCGCCGCTCCCTTCGACGGCGTGTTCCGGGTCGGCGACCTCACCTTCGACCAGCCCCGGCTGCTCCTGCTCGTGGCGACGATCGTCGTGGTCATCGCGCTGTTCGTGCTGCTTGAGCGGACCAAGCCGGGACGAGGGATCCGGGCGCTCGCCGAGGACCCGACCGCGGCCCGCCTCGTCGGCGTACCCGTCTCGCCCTACATCTCTCTCACATTCCTGCTGGGCAGCGGGATCGCCGCCATGGCAGGCGGCCTGCTCGCAGCGACCTTCCCCTTCAACGCTTACTCCGGCTTCGAGTTCGTGC
The DNA here is from genome assembly GCA_035540955.1 of Acidimicrobiales bacterium. Lineage (GTDB taxonomy): Bacteria > Actinomycetota > Acidimicrobiia > Acidimicrobiales > CADCSY01 > DATLFP01. The sequence goes on along the minus strand of DATLFP010000077.1, from coordinate 4,820 downwards.
TCAAGGGCTTCGCCGTCGCCATCATCGGCGGGCTCGGCAGCGTGCCCGGCGCCGTGGTTGCCGCCCTCATCCTGTCGCTCGCCGAGACCATCGGCGCTGCCTACTTCGCCCTGGCGTGGGCGCCCGCGTTCGGTCTCGTAGCGACCGCGCTGATAATCCTGGTGCGGCCGGCCGGCCTGTTCCGGGGCGCGGGCAGCGGCGGAAGCAGCCACTTCACCCTCGGCGACCACGAGGCCAAGATCCACGCCCGGCACGTGCTGCTCCGGGCCCGGGAGGCCGTCCTGCCGTGGTGGCGCCGGGAGATTCCCGGCCGGCTGACCATCGCGCTGGCGGCGCTCGCGCTGGTGATCGCGCCGACCGCCTTGGCGACCGCACGGTCGCTGTCGGTGGCGACGCACATGGTGATCCTGATGATCGCCGCCTACGCGTTCTGGTTCCCGTTCCGCCACGCCGGCATCTTCTCGATGGCGCCAGCGGCGATGATCGGCACCGGCGCGTACACCGCCGCTGTCGCGCTCTCCCGCTGGGACCTCGGGTTCTGGGTCCAGGCCCCACTCGCCATGCTCGCCGCGACCGCGGTCGCCCTCGTCATGGGCTTCATCGCGCTGAGGACCTCTACGTCGTACTTCGTCATCCTGACGCTGGTGTTGAGCCAGCTATGCGTGCTCGTGTTCCTCAACTGGAAGTCCGTCACGCGCGGCGCGTTCGGCATCGTCACGACGCGGCCGCCCGACGACCTCGGACCGCTCTCGTTTGACACCGCCGAGTCCTTCTACTTCCTCGCTGTGGGCTTCCTGTTCCTCACAGTCCTGGCGCTCGCGCTCATCCACCGCACGAGGTATGGCCAGCGTCTGGTCGCGCTCCGGGAGAACGAGGCGCTGGCCCGCTCCCTTGGCATCAACGCCTTCCGCGACAAACTCACGGCCTTCGCCATCTTCGGCGCCATCTCCGGCCTCTCCGGCGCACTGCTCTTCCACTACCTGCGGTTCATCGAGCCGGGGAGCTTCTCGATCTACTTGGCGATCAACGTCCAGCTCATCGTGCTGCTCGGCGGAGTGGGCGTGTGGCTCGGACCCGCCATCGGCGCCGCGGTGTTCTCCTTCCTGCCCGAGGTCCTCGACCTGGACCCCGTGCAGTCGGAACTGGCCTATGGCGTCGTTCTCGTGATGATCATCGTCCTGATGCCGATGGGCTTGGGCGGCATGGCCAGGCGCACCTACCTGTGGCTGCGATCCCCGAAGGACGAGCCACCCACAAGGACGGTCTCAGCGACAGCCGCCGACGCCGCGACCGACCGCCGACCCCGGCCCGAGAAGGAGTCGGTGTGAGCACGCCCATCTTGGAGGCAACCGGCCTCACGAAGCGATTCGGCGGCGTGCTGGCGGTCGACGCCGTCGACTTCCGCGTCCTTCCCAACGAGGTGGTCGGGATCATCGGCCCGAACGGATCGGGAAAGACAACGCTGTTCAACCTGCTCAGCGGCTTCCTGCGCCCGGCGAGCGGCACGATCCGCTGGGAGGGCAGGGACGTGACCAAGGCGGCGCCGCACAATAGAGCGCGCGCCGGTCTCGTCCGCACGTTCCAGGAGTCGATGGTGTTCCCGGGACTCACCGTGCGCGAGAACCTCGCGATGGCGATCCGGGCGGCCGAGCTCGCCGGTCGGCAGGGTCAGGCGGCCGACGACCTCGCCGAGTACGTCCGAATCACCCACGTACTCGACTCGATCGCCCAGGACCTCTCGTGGGGTCAGACCCGGCTGCTCGGCATCGCGCTGGCGCTGGCGATGAACCCCTCGGTGCTGCTGCTCGACGAGCCGTTCGCCGGGCTCAGTCCCGTCGCCGCCGAGGATGTCTCGGCAATCATCCGCCGGCTCCGGGTCGACGGCTTCTCGCTCTGCGTCATCGACCACGAGATGAGCTTCCTGCTCCCGATCTGTGATCGCCTCGTCGTGCTGGTCAACGGCGCCACCCTCGCCGACGGCGACCCGCAGGAGATCATTGATCGGCACGAGGTCCGTGCCGCCTACCTGGGATTGTGAACGATGCTCGTCGCTGACGCTCTCGAGGTCTCCTACGGCAAGGTCGAGGTCCTGCGCGGCCTGGACATGACGGTGCAGCCCGGCGAGGTCGTTGCGCTCCTTGGACCCAACGGATGCGGCAAGTCGACCACCGTGAAGTCCGTCGCCGGTCTGGTGAGCCCGCGAGCGGGCACACTGCGCTATGACGGGGCCGACATCGCAGGCATGAGCATCCGCGAGCGCGTCACGAGCGGAATCACGCTGGTCGCCCAGGGCCGGACGCTGTTTTCGTCGATGTCCGTCGAGGAGAACCTGCTGATGGGTGCGTTCGCCCGGTCCGACGACGACATCCGCGACGACTGCGACCGGTGGCTCGACTTCTTTCCCGGGCTGCGCGACGCTCGGCGGCGTCCGGCCGGGCAGCTGAGCGGCGGGCAGCAGCGCATGGTGGCGGTGGCGCGCGGTCTGATGGCGCGACCCTCTCTGCTCATGCTCGACGAGCCATCACTCGGCGTCGCGCCCGCCGTGCTCGTCGAGCTCGGCAACGCTATCCGCCAACTTCGCGACGACCTCGGTCTCGGCGTGGTCCTCGTCGAGCAGGACATCCCCTTCGCGCTCGACGTCGCTGATCGGGTCCTGGTATTGGCCAGCGGCAGGATTGCCCTCGAGGAGAGCCCGGACCGCCTACGCGGCGGCGAGGAGCTGCGCGAGGTGTACTTCGGTCATCACGCGAGCATCTGATGCGCTTCGGGGTCATGTTCGATTTCCGGAACCCGCCCGAGATGCGGCGGGCCGACGAGACCGTCTACCGCGAGACGCTGGAGACGGTGCGCTTCGTCGAGGAGCTTGGCTTTGACGACGTGTGGCTGTCGGAGCACCACTTCACGCCCGACGGCTACTGCCCCTCGCCACTCGCCGTCTCGGCCGCCATCGCGGCCCAGACTTCGCGGGTCGCCATCGGCCAGGCGCTCATGGTCCTGCCGCTCCATGACCCCCTCCGGGTGGCCGAGGACGGCGCCACGGTCGACGTGATTTCCGGCGGGCGCTTCCTCCTTGGCGTCGGCGTCGGCTACCGACCCAAGGAGTTCGAGGGGTTCGGGATCGACATCCGCTCGCGCGGGTCCCGGATGGAGGAGCAGCTGGCGATCATCGACCAGGCGTGGCGGACCGGCGCCGTGACGTTCCACGGCCGGCACTTCGATGTCGACGAGATCGAGATCAGGCCCCGCCCGGTGCAGCGACCGCGACCCCCGATCTGGATCGGGGGTCTCTCTCGGCCGGCGATCGCCCGTGCCGCACTGTTGGGCGACGGCCTGCTGGCGGGCGGACGCCGGGCTGTGCGGTGGTACGTGGAGGAGCTGGAGCGGCTTGGCCGGCCGACCGACGACATCCAGGCTGCAGGCGCCCACCGCTGGTACTTCGTCGACCCTGACCCCGACCGGTTGCGGGACCGCGTCGAAGAGCACCTGCTCGTGTTCCACAACACCGTGGTCGGCTACTTCGACTCGGGCGGCCAGGCGATGCCCATGGGGGCCGAACCCGCCACCTCGGCCGCCGACCTCGAGGCCAAGGGCGGGCAGTACGTGTTCTGCACGCCCGAGGAGTGCGCCCGCCAGATCGTCGCCCACCGCCGCGAGGTACCGCTCAGCCGCTTCTACATCCTCGGCGGGCTGCCGGGACTCGACTTCGACATCGCCCGGGGCTGGATCGAAACCTTTGCCCGCGTGGTCGTCCCAGCCGTCCGATCCGAGCTCGACGCGACGGTCGACGGATGACGCGCGTCGCGCTTGTGGTCGGCGGATCCCGCGGGATCGGACGCGCCTGCGCAGTCCGACTGGCGAACGACGGGTTCGACGCGGTCGTCGTCGGCTACCGAGCCGACGACGAGGCTGCGGCCGGCGCCGTCGCCGCGATCGACGACGCCGGGGCACACGCCGTTGCCGTGCGCGCCGACGCCACCGACGACGACGGTCTCGCCCGACTCCTCGTTGCCGCCGCCGAGGCGGGCACGCTCGCCGCCGTCGTCTACGCCGCCGGTCACCGCACCCTCGGCCCGACCCTCGAGCTCGATCCGGTCGCGTGGCAACGCGCCCTCGACGTCACCCTCACCGGCTTCGTGCGCACCGCGCACGCGGCGGCATCCGCGATGGACGGGGGTGGGGCGATCGTCGGCATCTCGGGCCTGTCAGGCGTGCGCGCGTACAGCCCCCAGCACCTGACGATGGGGACCGCCAAGGCGGCCTCCCACCACGCCGCCGCCTATCTCGGGCAGGCGCTCGCACCGCGCGGAATCAACCTCAACATCGTGTGCTGCGGCTCGACCCGGACCGAGGGCGTGGAGCGCGACCTCACCAAGGAGCAGTACCGCGAGTTCGTCCTCGGCGCGGCGGCGCGGATCCCGATCGGCCGGATCGCGGAACCGGCAGAGATCGCCAGTGTCGTCTCGTTCCTGTGCTCGCCGGACGCTCGCCTGCTCGTCGGCCAGGTGCTGGTCGCGGACGGCGGCGAAACGCTTCGCTGACCCACGGGATCGAGCTCAAGACGCGGGATCGCATCGCCAGGCCCGAACTCACATCGAAGGAGCCGACATCTAGCTGCTGAACAGCTGATCAGGCTTCCAGTCGAGACCTACTGCCAGCCGCGTGAGGACAACGAGCGTCGGGTTACGGCGGCCGTTCTCGAGACCGGAGATGTACGTGCGGTCGAGATCGCAGCGAGCTGCCAGCTCGACCTGCGTTGGGCCGAGTTCGATTCGTCGTTCGGCGACACGTTCGCCGAACGACTCCAGCAGCAGTTCGCCGTG
>DATLFP010000076.1:0-4288 GCA_035540955.1 Acidimicrobiales bacterium | reverse complement strand
GTCGTGTCGATCGCCAAGAAGTACCAGGCGTCGGGGCTGCCGCTGCTCGACCTGGTCCAGGAGGGGAACCTCGGGCTCATGCACGCCGTCGAGAAGTTCGACTGGCGCAAGGGGTTCAAGTTCTCGACCTACGCGACCTGGTGGATCCGCCAGGCGATCACCCGGGGCATCGCCAACACCGGCCGGACCATCCGCCTTCCGGTGCACGCCGGCGACACCCTCTCGCGCCTCCAGAAGGCCCGGAGCCGGCTCGAACTCCAGCACGGTCGGCCGCCGACGATCCGGGAGCTGGCGGTCGAGGTCGACCTGCCCGAGGAGAAGGTCGTCGAGGCGCTGCGCTACGGCGCCGACCCCATCTCGCTGTCCGAGCCGCTGCGCGACGACGGTGACGCCTACCTCGAGGACATGGTGGCCGACGGCGGCGCCGTCGCTCCCGACGAGGCGGCGGTCGAGTCGATGCTCCCGATCGAGGTGGAGCGGCTGCTCCAGGCCCTCGACGAGCGGGAGCGGGAGATCATCCGCCTGCGCTTCGGCCTCGACCGGGGGGAGCCCCGCACCCTCGAGGAGGTGGGCGAGCTGTTCAACCTCACCCGCGAGCGGATCCGCCAGATCGAGGCGAAGGCGATGTCGAAGCTGCGCCACCCCTCGGCCGAGCAGTCGGTCCGCGCCCTGCTCGCCGGCTGAGCGCCGGCGCCGGGGACGCCATGGCGGAGGCGGACGGGAATCGAACCCGCCTGCGAGAGGTCATCCCGCACGCCCGCTTTGAAGGCGGGGGCTGCCACCAGGTCAGCTGACGCCTCCGGTCGCGAACCTACCTGGTCCCGGTGGCCCGGCACTCGCCGTCCGCGTCCCCATCGGGCTGATGCCGGCGTGTCCGTTGTGAGGCGCGGCGCGTCGTGCGTCGACTCTTCCGCGGACGCATCCGTCCGCGATCGCCGGTTCGGCGCTCGCGGCCCTGACCGAGACCATCCGTTCTGGCCGTTGATAGGTGCGGCTTCGTACGGTCACTTCGACAACGTGAGCTGGGCGCGTCGCGCCTCGCTCCGCGTCCGGCTCCTCGAGCAGAGGAGGCCGCATGGCCGAGTCGTCATCTGTCGTCTTGTACGACCCACACACGACGGATCGGGAGGTGATCGCCGCCGCCGGCTTCCTGGCCGGCTACTCGGGCCGAACCCGGGAGGCGTACACGCTCGATCTGCGCCAGTTCGTCGGCTGGTGCCGAGAGCACGGAATCGGCCTGTTCGAGGTCCGCCGCGCCGCGATCGAGCTCTACGCCCGGCAGCTCGAGGAGCTCGGCCGTGCCCGGGCGACGATCGGCCGGCGCCTGTCGACGATCGCCGGCTTCTACCGCTACGCCACCGAGGAGGGCCTGATCCCGCTCTCGCCGGCGGCGAACGTCCGCCGCCCGCGGCTCGACTACGAGTCCCATGCCGTCGGTCTGGATCGCAACGAGCTCGGTGCGTTCCTCGTTGCCGCTGGCCTGTCGTCGGCCCGTGACCATGCGTTGGCGTCGCTGCTCGGCCTCAACGGCCTGCGCATCTCGGAGGCGCTCGGCGCGGACATCGAGGACCTCGGCCTCGAGCGGGGGCATCGGACGCTGGTCGTGCGACGGAAGGGAGGCAAGGTCGTCACGATCCCGCTCGCGCCACGGACCGCGAGGGCGGTCGACTTGGCTATTGGCGATCGGTTGGACGGGCCGATCTTCCTCGGCGCCAATGGCAGTCGACTCGACCGCCACGGTGCGTCCCGGGTCGTGCGGCGGCTCGCCAAGCGGGCCGGTGTGAGCAAGCGGATCGGACCGCACTCGCTCCGCCACTCGTTCATCACGGCAGCTCTCGACGCCGGCGTCCCGCTCAGGGACGTGCAAGAGGCCGCCTCGCACGCGGATCCACGCACGACGATGCGCTGCGACCGGGCCCGCCAGAGCCTCGACCGACACGCCACATACATCGTCGCCACGTTCGTTGCCGGAGCGTCACGCGGCGACACCACACCGTCGCCAGGAGGTGCCCACCGATAGAACGGCTAGACGCGAGCGGGCAGGCGGACCCGCTCGCGAACCGGCATTCTGTGCGGCCGCTCTCCTTTCTTGGAGCAGCCAGACGTGTAGAGCACGCTTGCTTGCTCCAAGAACGCTGGCCGCCCCGAAGTGCCGCTAGGCGCACTCGCCGAAGACCGCGTATCAAGGTAACTTGAAGGGATGGATCCGGCGATCCTGGCGAGCGCCCGGAAGACGGGATCCTCGATGAAGACATGCTGCACGCCTTCCGCAACCCGATCAGGGTCTTCGAGCCCGGCGACCTGACGATGCTCATCGGCCCGTCGCGTTCTGGTGCGCTGCTCGAGATCGGCGTCGCTCACGCGGAGGGCGTCGAGTTCATCGTCCATGCCATGCCCGCTCGACCGAAGTTCCTGGAGTCGTGATGCCGCGATCGATCCAAGAGATCCTCGACCACGCCGATGAGCTCGCGAAGCAGCTCGAGGACTACGAGCCCGATCCAAACGATGAGCGCTCGGTTGAGGAGTACCTGCTGGAGCGGGCGGCGATCGCCCGGGCCCGGAGTGAACGGGAGATCGTCGACGCGGTGACTCGGGCCCGGGGCCAGGGCGTGTCCTGGCAACGGATCGGCACCATTCTCGGAACATCGGCGCAGGCCGCCCAGCAGCGGTACGGGCCGGTCGTCGAGTCGGCCTGAGCCACATCGCCACCATGTCTCGACGAACGCCGACCGCTGAGGATCGAGTCGCCGCGAGGCGGCACTTGTTCGATGGGCTTCGCGCCGGTGAGGACGCCATCGACATCGCCCTCAAAGTCGTCGACTTGCACCCCAAGAACGACACGTTCCCCGGTGAGGTCTACGTGCAGGTGGGCGCCGAGTCGCTGCGAACGTCGGGAGCGACCGCTGAGACGCCCATCCCGATGGACGGGCTGCTCGCCAGCTTCCTTCCTGAGCAGGAGTTCCGAGGACGCGAGAACCGCAAGATCCGGTACGCGCTGTTCGCGTGCAGCTCGACGTGCGCCGGCCTCGAACCAGACCTGCTCGACGAAGTCAGCTGGTGGCAGACAGACGACTTCTGGCGATACGCCCTGGGCGCAGCCATCGCGTTGACCCGCGCCGGCGCCGCCCACCGAGGAATCCCCGTCACTGCCTTCGTCGACGAACTCGAACTGGCGCGAGACGACGCCTGACGCCTATCGGCACTTAGGAGCGGCCCCCGCCTGTCCTGCGTAGTCGCACGTCGATGACCAGTCCCACCACTACAACGACGACGAGGACTGCATAGAACCACGCGTCAGGCAGGAGCCACGAGGCGACTCGAACGAACGCCAAGCCCGCTGCGACCACGACGCCAAGACGCGGCCAGTCCACCTTCGTCTGGTCGCCTCGGGTGTCGACGATCCACCGCCAGCTCACCGTCAAATGCTGACACGCGCGCAACCCGCGATCGGCACTCATGCGTGCCGCGACGTGCTATCGCGGTGACGTGGCGGAGCGAGTGGGTCAGGCCCTGAGACGAGCACCGTATGCGTGGCTGGTGGCAACCGCCGCGGCGATGTTCGTCCTGGTTCCAGCATTGGGAGCCGTAGCGGAGCCCGCAGGCGAGGGAAATGCCGGCCTTGCCATCGTGACGGCTCTACTCGTGGCCGGACAGGTCATTGCTTGGTTCGTCTTGCGACGGGACGCACGGCTCGACACCGACCGCTCCGCGTCGATCCAGTGGGCGACCTCCAGCGCGCCCTTTCTCGTCGCGTTCGGACTCGTAGCTGCCGGAGCCGAGGTGTGGGCGATGTCAGTCGGCTTCCTTGTGAGTGTGGCGTTGCTGCTAGTGACCGCACGGGCTCTCGCCCGATCGCGACTCGCATAGTCGATCGACACTTCGGCTCGGACCGCGTTCTTCCGCGGAAGACAACTTTCGCCACACCAGCAACGGGATCAGCCGGCTCGCGGCTAGCGCCGAGCGGCACATCGGGGCGGCCGGCGTTCTTGGAGCAAGCAAGCGTGCTCTACACGTCTGGCTGCTCCAAGAAAGGAGTGCGGCCGCACAGAGTGCCGGTTCGCGCGCATCGGATGCGGCGCAATGCCGGTGAATTCGGCCGCTGAGGCGGCGATCACCGGCATTGCTCTGCGCTCGTTCGCGCGATCGACCCGAGTGGCGGGTGGCGAGCGTCCTACTCCCGCCGAAGCTCACGGACAACGCCGCCGCTGACCCGGACCAGCTCGGCCGGGGCGACCGGGAAGACGTCGGTCCAGGTGCCGGCGGCCGCCCACACCTCGTCCCACCGCAG
>DATLFP010000075.1:0-35662 GCA_035540955.1 Acidimicrobiales bacterium | reverse complement strand
TCGATGCGCGACAGCGCTCCCGTCATGGCGTCGAAGCCGGTGGCGTAGACGATGGCGTCGACCTCGAGCACGGTGCCGTCGCTCAGCTCGATGCCCTCGGGGACCACCCGCGCGATCGGTGTGCGCCGCAGGTTCACGAGGTGCACGTGGTCGAGGTTGAACGTCGGGTAGTAGCCCTGGTCGATGATGATCCGCTTGCAGCCCAGCGGGTAGTGGGGCACGAGGTCTTCGGCTGTCTGGGGGTCATCGACGATGCGCTTGATCGCCTCGGCGTAGAGCCTGCGGGCGGCGTCGTTGGCCTCGACGTCGAGCCGGGTGTCGCCCCACACGAACGCGGCGATCACGCCCAGCGCGTCGACCCGCTGCAGCTGCTCCTCCAGCGGCGTGTCGAGGATGTTCGGCAGCTCCATGCCCTGGAAGACGGCGCCGAACCGAGCGGAGCCGATCGGTGACGCCCACTGGGCCTTGCGGATCTCTGGATACTCGGCCTTGAGCGCCTCGAGCTCGCCCTCGTTGAGCACCCGGTTGGGTGAAGGGATCGTGTACGCGGCTGACCGCTGGAGCACGTGCAGCTGCGAGGCCTGCTCGGCGATGACCGGGATCGACTGCACGCCCGACGATCCGGTGCCGACCACCGCCACCCGCTTCCCGGTGAAGTCGTAGCCCTCCTTGGGGAACCGGTTGGTGAACATGGTGTCGCCGGCGAAGTCGTGCAGACCCTCGATGGCCGGCTCGATCGGCGCCGACAGGCAACCGGTGGCGGCGATCACGAACGGCGACCGCACGGTCTCACCGGTCGACAGCTCGGTCGTCCACGTCGAGGTCGCCTCGTCGAAGGTCATCGCCGTCACCGTCGTCTCCAGCTGCACGTCGCGCCGAAGGTCGAGGCGGTCGGCCACGAAGTTCAGGTAGCGCTCGATCTCCTCCTGGGCCGGCATCAGCTCGGTCCAGTCCCACTCCTGCTCGAGATCGGCGAACTTGGTGAACATGTACTCACAGCTCTGGATGTCGACCCGGGCGCCGGGATAGCGGTTCCAGAACCACGTGCCGCCGATGCCGTCGCCCTTCTCGTAGGCGCGCACGCGGAACCCGTGCTGGCGCAGGACGTGGATCGCGTACAGGCCGGCGAACCCGGCGCCCACGACCACGACGTCGAAGTCGATCGGCGTGCTGCCATCCTGCGCGCCGGCCGCTTCCTCTTCGAGCACCGCCATCTCTCCCCCTGAACGATCGTTCGGTTGCGCCCTGCACGGTAGAGGACGGCGCGCTCCCGGCGCGTCCCGCCCCGGCCGGTTCGCCCGAATCCTGAACGATCGCTAAGTTTCGGGCGTGGCCACCAACGATCTCGGACGCATCGGCATCTGGAGCGGGAACCTCCGCTACGGCGACCTCGGCAAGGCGGCCGACGCCGCCGCCGAGCTCGAAGGCCTCGGCTACTCGACGCTCTGGATCCCCGACGTCGGCGGCGACCTCTGGACGCCGCTCGCCACCCTGCTCGGGGCGACCGAGAAGGCGGTGATCGCCACCGGCATCCTCAACCTCTGGATGCACGAGCCGGAGGAGACCGCGGCCAAGCACGCCGAGCTCACCGCCGCCCACGGTCCCCGCTTCATGTGCGGCATCGGCATCAGCCACCAGCCGTTCATCGACGTCGTCAAGGAGCCGGGCGCGTACGCGAAGCCGGTGGCCAAGACGAGTGCGTACCTCGACGGCCTCGACGCCGCCACCACGCCGCTGGCGCCCTCCGATCGCATGCTCGCCGCCCTCGGCCCCAGGATGCTCGAGCTCGCCCGCACCCGCACGGCTGGCACCCACCCCTACCTCGTCACGCCGGAGCTCACGAAGCAGGCACGCGACGGCATCGGGCCGGACAAGCTGGTGGCCAGCGAGGTGGGCGTCGTGCTGGAGACCGATCCCGACAAGGCCCGGGCCATCGCCCGCCAGGCGCTGCGGACGTACCTCGGCCTGCCCAACTACGCCAACAACTGGAAGCGCAACGGCTTCACCGACGACGACATCGCCGACGGCGGCAGCGATCGGCTCGTCGACGCGCTGTTCGGGTGGGGCGACGAGGCCGCCATCGCCAAGCGGGTGCAGGAGCACCGCGACGCCGGCGCCGACCACGTCTGCATCCAGGTCCTCGCCGAGGACCAGCGGGCCCTCACCCTCGACGAGTGGCGGAGGCTGGCGCCGGCGCTCTGATCGTCGGGCGCGTCTGACGGAGCCAGGCCCTAGCGGCGAGCCGCCCGCTTCCCGTGCTCGTTCAGGGCGGCGGCGTCCTGCACGAGCGCTCTGAACGCCGGGGCGTCGACGTTCTCGCCCCGGCGGATGTCGATCGCCCGGCGGGCGTTGCCCTCGAGGCTGGCGTTGAACAGCCCGGCCGGGTCCGGCACCGACGCTCCCTTCATGAAGGTCAGCTTCACATAGTCCTTGTAGGTCTCACCGGTGCAGATGATCCCGTGGTGCGACCACGTGGGCACGCCCGCCGGATTGCTCGGCTTCATCCACTTGGCTTCCTCGACGACGCCGGGGACGGCCTCCTCGATCAGCTTTCGCATCCGCTGCAGGGTCTCGGTGCGCCAGTCGTCTGCCACACCGTCAGACTCGCGCGTGAAGGCACGACCGTGAAGGCGCCGGTGGCGGGCGATAGCGTCGCCCCGTGCCCGTGATGTCGGCGCCGGTGTTCTGCGAGGCCTCGTTCAACTACGCCGGGCCCGAGGTCGGCGTGGCCGTCGTCCAGCCGGTGCTCGACGGGCGGGCGGTCACGTCGGAGGCGCTGCCCTTCGACGACTGCGGCTTCCAGCTCATCTCCCACTCGTCGGCGGTGGTGGACGACTGGAGTGACCAGGCGCTGATCGACGGGCCCGGCGCCGTCGAGTTCGCCGACCTCGCCCGCTCGTTCACCGGCTGCGAGGTGGCGATGGTGTACCCCTCGATCCTCCGCAACCCGGCCGTCGCCAAGCGGGTCGCCGACTACGCACCGATCCTGTTCGTGCACTCCGACTTCACCGACGACTACCGGGCGATGATCACCGAAGAGGGGCGGCCGTACCAGGCGTTCCTGCTGCGGGTGCTGGAGCGTCACGGCCTCACCCAGGACGACCTGCGGACCGCGTCCCGGCTGATGATGCTGCAGCTGTGGCGCAACGTCGGGCCCGCCCGTCCCGATCATCCGCTCGCCTTCTGCGACGCCCGCGACGTCGAGGACCCGGAGCGGCGGGTGGCGATCCTGGTGCCCGAGTACGGGGGCGAGCGATTGGACTTCGAGGCGTTCGGCTTCCGCCCGCCGGCCCACGGCGAGGTCGACCACTGGTACACGTTCCCGGCCATGTCGCCCGACGAGGCGGTGCTGCTGCGGACCTACGACTCGGCGTGCGCCGACGCCGGGCGCCCGTTCTGGACGCCGCATTCCGCGTTCCGCGACCCGGCCATCCCCGAGGCCCCGGAGAACCGTCGGGCGAGCGTGGAGATGCGCGCCCTCTGCATCTGGCGCTGAGCCTCACCACACCCGCCATCATCACGTCTTGTGGCGCTTCCTTTCGTCAGGCGACGCGATCCGCCACAAGTCGCGCCCGGCGGCGCTCAGCCGAGGCCGGTCCGCCACGGGGTGATGTCGAGCCCGGGGTACTTCGCCGCCATGGCCGCGACGGTCTGCTCGGTCCAGAACTCGTGGCCCGGCCGGGGGATGCCGAAGAGGGCGAGCTCATCTGGCGTCTTGCCGGCGACGAACGCACGGAATCGCCCGTCGCTGCCCAACCTCGGGAATGCGTCGTAGCCCCACCAGTCCGCCTGCGCCGGGCGGAACGCCACGACCAGCACGAAGCGCGATGCGTCGGGCCGGGCGAAGTCCGTGCCCCGGTGCCAGACGTCCGACCGGTAGGCGAGCAGCGTGCCGCGGCCTCCGGTGGCGGTGACCTCGTGCTCGTAGAGGTCCTCGTAGGCCACACCCGCGCGGGTGTTGGGCACCAGTCGCGGTGGCGCGCAGCCGTCGTCGACGTCGGACAGGTACAGGAATGACTCCAGGTGCCAGTACCCGGGCTCCATGCGTGGCGGCAGGAGCGTGTGGTTGGTGTCCTGATGAAGCGGCTGCTCGTAGTTGACGGCGCCGGCCCACTTGCCCCACACCGCGGCCTGGTAGATCCGCACGTCGTCCTCGGCCAACGCCAGCCGGGCGAACTCGACGAGGCGCGGGTGCACGACGAGGTCGTTGAGCGCCGTGCACCCCTCCTGCGGGAAGCCGCGCATGCCGTCGAACTGCGACCCGCGGAACCTGCGACCATCAGGTGAGCCGTCGCCGACGCCGCTGGCCCGGTTGTAGTCGTCGAAGGTGTCCTCGGCGTAGAGGCGCTCGAGGTCACCGGCGACGCCGTCGACGTCGGTCTCGGGCACGAGTCCGGGGACGAGCGCCCAGCCTTCGGTCTGCCACTGCGCCGCCGCCGCCTCGAGGTCCGATCCCACGGCGCCAACGTAGAGAGCGGGCGGCGGCGCGGGGAAGCGCTTTCGCCTCACCCGGAACGTGGAACACTCTTCCACGTGATCGGCTACCTCCTCGCGCTCGTTCTCACGGGTCTCATCGTCGGTGCGCTCGGACGCCTAGCGATTCCCGGACCGAACCCGATGAGCATCGGCGCCACGATTCTCGTCGGCCTAGGCGGTGCGCTTCTTGGCGGCTTGGTCGGCGGCTTGCTGTTCGGGAGGAATGGTGGAGGGATCATTCTCGCCGTCCTCGGCGCCGCGTTGATCGTGTGGCTGCTGGAGCGCCACGGACCGAACCAGCAGCGAAGCTGACCACGCGATCCCGCCCACGAGCCGGTGCACGAGGAACGCCACGACGCGGCCGAGCAACGCGCTGGCTGCCGCTCAGCAGGCCACATCGACCGGGTCGCGGCTGTTCCGCTGCCACACCACGATCGCTCCCTCCCGGTACCGCTCCTCGAACGTGCCCGCTTCGATGATGCACCGGAGCAGCGGCACCTCGTCCGGCTGGAGCACCGACTCGTCCAGGAGCAGCCACTCGACCCGGGCGGGATCGGGGCGCGCGGTGCCATCGACCCCGTAGAAGAGCTGCCGCCAGGGGTTCGGGAACGAGTAGATCATCCGTCGCTCCGCGAGGTGCGGGACCAGCCGATACTGCGCGCTCACGACGTCGTCGCCACCGGGCATCGACACGGCGTGCTCCTTGGCGTGACGCAGCGGGTCGCCGTCCTCGCTCCAGAAGTGGCCGTACTTCTCTCCGAACGGCAACGGGCCCTCGGCCATCGCCGAGGCCACGGCGCACGCGAGCACGACCACGACGAGCGGCGCGAGCACCTTCGGCCGCCGGCGCCGCACGACCGCCAGGCCTTCGACCAGCGCGACGGTCAGGGCGACGACCGGCAGCGCCTGGTAGTGGGGGTTGTCCACCGGATCACGCGTGAACTCCACATCCGACAGCAGGCTGATCATGTTCTGGGGCAGCCCGAGCAGAAGACTGATCGGCGATAGCACCGGCACGAACGCGTACGGAGCCGCCAGATCGCTGTAGTAGACGTGCGGCTCCCCGTCCCGGAGCCGGCGCACGAACCGGCTCGGGTGGCTGACCGAGTTCTGCACCACCTGCTGAGGCGAGTCGCCGAGGTCGCCGTACAGCCCGCCGTAGACGGTTCCGCCACCCGACAGTGACGGGATCATCACGGAGGTTGCGAGCAGGAACCACACGCCGGCGATCGCGAAGGCCCGCCAGCCGACTCGCCGGTCCCACCGCCAGGCGACGACCACCGCGAGCACGGCCAGGAAGAGCGCGACGTCGCTCTTCCAGACGATGGCGAGCGCGCCGAACACCCAGAAGCGCTTCCAACGACGCTCATCGGCAGCGTCGTAGGCGGCGAGCAGCGCAGTCATCGCCATGGCCTCGGGGTGGAACGTCTCCCACACGTTCCCCGCCACGACCGGGTGCAGCAGGTAGACGACGGGCAGCGTCGCCGTGATCCACTCGTCACCGAACCGCCGCCGGGCGATGCGGTACACGGGCACGACGCCGAGGGCGATCACGGCCGCCTGCGTGATGTTGAGGACGTGGGCGATCGGAAGACCCGTCCACGCCAGCGGGACGAACAGGAAGTAGCCGAAGGTGGCGTTGTGACCGAACGGCGACAGGCCGATGATCGTCGAGAACCAGTGTCCGCGCGACAGCAGCCACACGAACTGGGTGTGGAAGCCGAGGTCGTTGTCGAACGTGTCGAACCGATCGTGACGTCGCCACACGTCGAGGGCCAGAACGGCGAACCAGATGACGGCGACGACGACCACGACGAGGGCACCACGGTCGGCGCGCAGTCGGCACCCGACCCGACGCAACAACGCCTTCACCGGCACGCGGAGACGCTAGGTCGCCGACCCCGAACGCAATCGGACCCCCTGCCCTGCCGTCGCGCGCAGCGGCTGTGAACCGCACCAGGGCGGAGACGCCTCTTCGCCGGCCCGGACTGTCGGGTCTTGTGACCCTGTTGCCTGCTCGGCTTGGGGTGGACGCTGGTGCTGAGCCAGACCATGAGCAACCCCATCACCGACGCACCAAAGCTGCCACCAGCGTGGTTCAGGCACGCGTTCTGGCGCGTTCACCGACTGCTGAACCGCCTCAGCGGCGGCCGCTTCCTCTGGACCCCTGCCAGCAAGCGCGGCTGGGGCGCCGTACGCCTCACCACCACCGGGCGCAAGTCCGGGAAGCTCCGAACGGTCATCGTCGGCTACATCGAGGACGGCCCCAACCTCGTCACAATGGCCATGAACGGCTGGGACGAAGGGCACCCCGCCTGGTGGCTCAACCTCGAGGCGAACCCCGACGCCGCCGTCGGCCTCGCCCATCAGCCATCACGGGCGGTGCGGGCCCGAGCTGCCATCGGCGACGAGCGCGACCGACTCTGGAAGCTCTGGGCCGCGATCGACGAGGGCCTCGATGCCTGTGCAGCCAGTCGCGCTGCCACCACACCCGTGGTGGTGCTCGAACCTCGATCACCTCATCCAGCCTGACTGCCGCTCTGGCCGCCAGGAGCATCGATCGTGGAGTCGGGACCGACTCATGACTCAACACCACGAGGGCACTGGCAGCGGCCTCACTTCGGAGGAGGCCGCGGTTCGCTTGGCCCGCAACGGGCCGAACCGCCTGCCCGCAGCCCGCCGACCGGGAGCGGCACAGCGGCTGGTCGGGCAGCTCGTCCACTTCTTCGCCGCGATGCTGTGGGCGGCCGGGGTGCTGGCGTTCGTGGCCGGGTTGCCGCAGCTGGGGGTTGCGATCTTCGTGGTGATCGTCGTGAACGCGGTGTTCGCCTTCGTGCAGGAGAGCAGGGCCGACCGAGCCGCCGACCGTCTGCACGCGCTGCTGCCCAGGCGGGTGACGGTCCGGCGTGACGGTCGCAGCCGCGAGGTCGACGCCGAGGACGTCGTGGAGGGCGACCTGCTGCTGCTCGGACCCGGCGACCGGATCCCGGCCGACGCCACGATCGTGGTCGCCCACGGACTGCTGATCGACACGTCGTCGTTCACCGGCGAGTCCGAGCCCTCCGCGATTGAGGAGGGCGGGGTGCTCGCCGGGATGTTCGTAGTGGAAGGCGAGGCCGAGACGGTGGTGGGAGCGACGGGTGAGGCGACCCGGTTGGCAGGGATCACGCGACTCACCGTGCAGACTCCGAGCCCGCCCAGCCCGCTCACCCGGGAGCTGCACCGGCTCGTCCGGGTGGTCGCCGCCATCGCCGTTGGCGTCGGGGGCGCGTTCTTCCTGCTCACCCTGCTGCTCGGCAACCCGCCCTCGGACGGGTTCGTGTTCGCGATCGGCGTGACGGTGGCGCTCGTGCCCGAGGCGCTGCTGCCCACGGTGACCCTGTCGCTGGCGTGGGGCGCCGAGCAGATGGCGAGGCGACAAGTGCTGGTCAGGAAGCTGGACGCGGTCGAGACGCTGGGCTCGACCACGTTCATCTGTACCGACAAGACCGGCACCCTCACCCGTAACCAGATGACCGTTGTCGAGGCGTGGACTCCTTCCGGCGCAGCACAGGCCCGCACCTCCGGGTACGACCCCGGGGCAGCGGTGGTGCTGTCCGATCCCGCTGGCCGCCCGGCGTTGCTCCGGCTCGCACGCGCCGCGGCGCGCTGCTCGGCTGGCCACCTCCAGGCCGTGGACGGTGCCTGGCGTGCTCATGGAGACCCGATGGAGGTCGCGCTGGACGTGTTCGCCCGCCGCATCGGGATCGACACCGACGAGGACCGAGACCACCGGCCAGCTCGTGCTCGCTTCCCCTTCGATCCTCGGCGACGACGGATGTCAGTGGTCGTCGACGACCTCGTGCTGGTGAAGGGCGCGCCTGATGCCGTCCTGCCGCTCTGTGGGGCCGACGCCGGTGCGAGCGAGGTCGTGGGCGCGCTCTCCGCTCGCGGGCTCCGGATCCTCGCCGTCGCCGGTCGGGCGACCGGCCCGGTGGAAGCCGCGTCGGCCGGCACCGCGGAAGCCGGCCTCACGCTGTACGGGCTCCTCGGCCTCGAGGACCCACCCCGCGACGACGTCGGCGACGCGATCGCGAGCTGCCGGCGGGCCGGGGTCAAGGTCGCGATGATCACCGGGGACCACCCCGTCACCGCCGCGGCGATCGCCGACGAGGTCGGCCTACGAGGACCCGACGATCCAGTCCTGGTCGGCCACGATCTCCCCGCTGACGACGAGGCACTCGGCGCGCTCCTCGACCACGACGGCGTGGTGGTGGCCCGCGTGAGGCCCGAGGACAAGCTGCGGATCGCCCGGGCGCTGCGCTCGAGGGGCCACGTCGTCGCCATGACCGGCGACGGGGTGAACGACGGCCCGGCCCTGCACGAGGCCGACATCGGCATCGCCATGGGAGCGTCGGGCACCGACGTGGCGCGGGAGGCCGCCGACCTCGTCCTCCTCGACGATCACTTCGCCAGCATCGTGGCCGGCATCGAGCAGGGCCGGGCCACCTTCATCAACGTCCGACGGTTCCTCACCTATCACCTCACCGACAACGTCGCCGAGCTCACCCCGCTGCTGGTGTGGGCGCTCTCGGGCGGGAAGATCCCTCTCGCCCTCGGCGTCCTGCAGATCCTCGCGCTCGACATCGGTACCGACACCCTCTCGGCCGTGGCGCTCGGCGCCGAGCCCCCCACCCGGCGGGTGCTCGAGCAGCCGCCCGTGTCGGGGCGCCTTCTCAACCGCGCCGTGGCCCGACGCGCCTTCGGCGTGCTCGGCCCGACTGTCGCCACCATGACGATGGCCGCCTTCCTGGCGTCCTTCCTGGCTGCCGGCTGGCGCCCGGGCGACGGGTTCCCCGACGGGCACGTCGCCGCCGCCGCCTCCGGCGCAGCGTTCATGACCGTCGTACTGGCCCAGACCGCCAACGCCTTCGCGTGCCGCAGCTTCACTCGCTGGCCAGGAGCCCTCGGGTGGACCACCAACCAGCTGCTCCTCCCCGCCGTCACCATCGAGCTGGTCTTCTCCCTGGCAGTGCTGTTCGTGGCGCCCATGGCGGACGAGCTCGGTCACGCCAACCCACCGGCCGCCGGCTGGGTGATCGCCGCGCTGGCCATGGGAACCGTGCTCGGCGCCGACCTCCTCGACAAGGGCCTCCGCGCCCGAGCCCGGTCGGCGGTCCATCCCGACCCCGGCAGCTCCCCGGAGCGGTAGGAGGAACGCGACGGTCGAGCGCCGACGCTGGTACATGTCGCCCGCTGCCCGGGTCATGCAGCTCGGGACGAAAGACTCTGTGTGCCGCGTGGGCCGACGAGGTGGACTGACAGCACGGGTGCCGTCCGAGGAGGATGTCATGAGCGAGCTCCACCGCGCAGTTGCCGAGAGCTGCTCGTGACTTCCCATCGCAGGCAGCACGCCGTGGTGCGGCCATCCTGGTCAGCGGGTCGAGGACCAGGGTGGCCCCGTGTGCTTCGCCCCTGAGGCCGACGTCGCAACCGCCGCGGTCGTCGCGGGTCGTCGGCATCGATGCATGGCGTCATGTCGGCACTCGAAGGGAGCGTCCCCTCGCGGCGCTACCGCTCGTCCTCGCGGCCCATCCGCTGATTCAGTCGTTCGTCTGGTGGGGGCTCCGCGGCGACATGCCCAGTCTGGTGTGGCGAACGCCGTCCCGGCTGTATCTGGCCACCGCCTTCGGCGTGCTCCCTGTCCTCGTACCCATCGCGGTCGGCGCGCTCGAGCCAGGTCCCAGGCGATCCCGCTTGATCCCGTTCGTGGTGCTCGGTGCCGTCGTCGCCGGGCGGCCATCACATCGCCTACGCCGTCGATCTTTGGCACGGCGGGATCGTCACCGCGCTCTACGTCGTCGCGACCTGCGGTGCCCTCCTCGTCTCGGATCACCGGTATGTGGGCCGGTTCGGTGCCATCAACCTGCTCGCCGTGGTGGTGCTCGCCTGGTTCGACCAGGGTGCGGTCGTCTCGCTCTGGTGCACGTGGGCGGCGGTCGTCAGCATCGCGATCGCACTCCACCTGCGCGTGCGACGGCGACGGCACCGGCGGTCGCGCGTGCGTGACCCCGTTCCTGAAGGAGGAGAGAGATGAGCGATCGTGATCGACGCCCCCAAGGTGGCTCTGCCGGCGACGCCATGTTTGGCCTCGGCTTCATCGGGGCGCAGGTGTGGTTCTGGCAGCAGGCAGACGGATTCGGCGAGCACCTGGTCGGCATCCTGAAGGGCATGGTCTGGCCCGCGTTCCTCGTGTATGAGGCGTTCCGGGCGCTCACCGGCTGAACGACGTGTCGTCGGTCGCGTGGTCAGGCAAGCAAGACGCGACCGAGAGCCCGAACGCGACGAAGTCTCTGTCATTGCAGAGACTTCGAAGAGCGGACGACGGGATTCGAACCCGCGACCCTCACCTTGGCAAGGTCGTAGGGATCGTCCGGGTGGTCCCGGCCAGTGCTGCGACGTGCGGTTTCGTCCTGCGAACCGTCCGTCCAGTCCGCCTGATGCCGCCCCGTAGTAGAGCGGTCTACTACGCAGCAGTCGTGCCCGAGCGGGGCCCTTCCCCGCTGCCCGGCTTCGGCGTCGAAGGCGGTTGGACCGGAGGTCCGTGCTTGAACACCTCGGTCCACGCGGTACCGGCTGCCCCGCCCGCCACGAGGAGCCACCACGCAGCAGGGAACGGCGCGAGGTGGAGAAGGTCGGCGAGCGGCTCGACGTAGACGACCGAGAGGGTCACGGCCGCCATCACGATGATGACGCCGACGAGCATCGGCGTCCACCGGCGACCGCTGGACCACAACGCGCGATGTGGGCTGCGCATGCTGAGGAGAAGGACGGGCTGGGCGGCGAGGAGCATGGCGAACGCCAAGGCCCGGGCTTCGTCTTCGGGCCATGCGGCGAGCGAGGTGAGGTAGGCGCCGATGACGAGAGCGGCGAGGGTGAGGCCCGCGGCGTAGGGGCGGGCAAGCGTGCGGAGCCTGAGAGCGTCACCGACGGTCTGCGGTGGGCGGTCCATGACGTCCGCGTCTGCGGGCTCGGCCTCGAAGACGAGCGAGACCATCGGGTGGAGGAGCAGCTCGAGGACGACGAGGTGGATCGGAAGCAGGAGCAGGGGCTTGCCCAGCAGTGGGACCACCAGCGCACCGAGCAAGAGCGGCGGGTGGAATGCGATGAGGTACGCGAAGGCGCGCGTGAGGTTGTCGAAGATGCGCCGGCCATCGCGCACGGCGGCGACGATGGTGGCGAAGTTGTCGTCGAGGAGGACGAGCGCGGCCGCCTCGCGTGCGACCTCCGTGCCACGTTGCCCCATGGCGACGCCGATGTCGGCCTCGCGGAGAGCAGGTGCGTCGTTGATGCCGTCACCCGTCATCGCGACCACTTCGCCATTGCGGCGGAGCGCCCGGACGAGGAGGTGCTTCTGCTCGGGGCGAGTGCGCGCGAAGACGTTGGCGGTTCGGACCAGCTCGTCGAGCCCATCCGGATCGGCGGTGTCGAGATCGTCTCCGGTGGCGATCAGGTCCACGCCAGCCGTCTGGTGCGGGAGGTCGAGACCTTCGGCGACAGCATGGGCGGTCGCGGGGTGATCGCCGGTGATCATGATCACCCGGATCCCCGCGGTGCGACATGCGCCAAGCGCCTCGCTGACGCCCTCCCGGACCGGATCGCTGAACGCGACGAGGCCGAGGAGGTGCAGGTCGGCTTCGTCGGCGTCACGACTCGTCGTGTCGAGTGTCGTGTGGCCGGCGGCCACGGCGATGACACGCATGCCGTCCCGCGTGAAGGCGTCGTTCGCGTCCGTGAGCTGGCGCCGGCTCCTCGACGTGGGCTCGGTGAGGTCGAGGATCCCCTCGAGTGATCCCTTGGCCGCGACCTGCACGGGTCCGCCAGCCTCGCCCGGCGCCCAGACGTGGGTGAGGTACTTGCCGACGGGATCGAAGGGCCAATCGCGGATGAGGTCGGCGGCATGGACTCGCTGGGCGTCGATGCCGTGCCGCCGCGCGTAGTCGACGATGCCGATGTCCAGCGGATCGAACGGCTCCGGCTCGCACGCCCGAACCGCAGCTTTGAGGAGCGCGATCTCACCGGGGGTCGGCGTTCCGCCGTCGCGGCGGGTGCCGGTGGCCGTGGCGATCCCGGCGACGGCGAGCCGGCCGTGGGTCAGGGTTCCGGTCTTGTCGGTGCAGATCACCGTGGTGGACCCCAAGGTTTCGACGCTCGGGAGTCGCCGGACGAGCGCACGCTGCTGGGAGAGTCGCCATGCCCCGAGCGCGAGGTACAGCGTGTAGATCATCGAGAACTCTTCGGGGATGGCGGCGATCGCGAGGCTGACGCCGGCGATGACGGCATCACCGAAGCCGTCCCCGTGCAGGAGCTCGGCGACGACGACGCCGGCGCAGAACACGGCAGCGAGCACGGCGAGGGCGCGCACGAGGCGGGCCAGGGCGTGCTGGAGCGGTGTCCGGGGAGAGGCGGCCGCGGCGACCAGCGTGCCGATGCGGCCGTAGCGGGTGGCGCTGCCCGTCGCGGTGACGCGGACCACGGCCCGCCCCGACAGGATCGTCGTGCCGGCCCAGACCATTGCGTCGTCGTGGTTGCCGGTCGGGCTCTTGCCGACCGGGAGCGACTCGCCGGTGAGCGCGGACTCATCGACGAGCAGTTGCGTCAGCTCGACCGTCTCGGCGTCGGCCGGCACGACGTCGCCCTCGCGCACCTGCAGCAGGTCGCCGACGACGAGCTCCTCCGCCTGGATCGAGCGCACCGTGCCGTCTCGCACGACCTCGGCGGTCGGCGCGGTGAGGCGACGGAGTCGCTCGAGGGTGCGCTCCGCTCGGGACTCGAGGAGCCAGCCGACAGCGGCGATCGGTCCGAGGGCGATGAGGGCGACGACGGCGTCGGTGGTCTCGCCGATCAGCAGGTAGGTCGGCGCAGCCAGGAGGAGCAGCGCGACCATCGGGTCGGTGAGGGGGCCGAGCAGGCGCTTGAGCCGCCGTGCCCTGCCCTCGGGGACGATGGTGTTCGGTCCGTCCCGCGCGAGGCGGCGTTGCGCTTCGGAGGTCGTCAGGCCGGTGGACGCGGGCGCGGGGGCGCGGCGATGGTCGGCCGGAGCGTCTGGAGGCACGACCACCGCTCCCAGGTCAGCCGCCGCCGTCGGTCCCAACGTCTTCCCAGGTCGCCTTGGCGCCGCTGTGACCCACGTCCACGACGGTCCAGGTCGCGCCGACTCCCGCGATCAGCGAGATCGCGACGGCCGCAGCGGTCACGGTCCTGTTCGAGATGGAGGGACGCCGGCGAGTCAGGACGGGGATCGCCGTCACTGCGGCGGCAGCGACGAGGACCGCGATGGCCCACGGCAGGACCTGCTCGCCCTTCTCGGTGTGCTCTTCGACGAGCTCGGTCTCGTCGACGCGCTCCTCGAGCGCCTCGCCCGACCCCTGGGCCAGGCCGACGGCGACGACGGCCACGAGCGCGAGGCCGTCGGCGACCGGCGCGTACCAACGCCGAGCGCGTGGCACCGCGGCGCAAACGACGGTCAGCAGCGCCGCCAGCGGCAGGAGCACGACCGCGGCGTGCACCACCAGCGGATGCGCTGGCAGGCCGAACAGCTCCTCGATCTCCACGTGCGGACC
The DNA here is from genome assembly GCA_035540955.1 of Acidimicrobiales bacterium. Lineage (GTDB taxonomy): Bacteria > Actinomycetota > Acidimicrobiia > Acidimicrobiales > CADCSY01 > DATLFP01. The sequence goes on along the minus strand of DATLFP010000075.1, from coordinate 21,584 downwards.
CCCTTCCGTGGAACGAACTGCTGACGCTCATCGTCTCGCCCCCACGGCGCCTCGCCCAAGGGCCGTTCGGCCCTTCGCTTCGAACGGACCAGGTGATGCACGGGACGTTCGGCCCTACGGCGCGGCCGGCGCTCCGCCCACGATGGGTGCAGCAGACCGATCGAGGACGCGATGGCCACAAAGTCGATCATCGTCGGCGTCGACGACTCCGCCGGTGCGGGTGACGCGCTCCGGTGGGCCCTCACCGAGGCCGACCTGCACGACGCCCAGGTGACCGCTGTCCTGGCCTGGGGCTTCCTCGATCAGCACCAGGCGATCCCCGCCGAGCGGTTCGATCCCACCTACGGAGCCGACGAGGCGGCCGGCGCCCTTCGGAGCCACCTGACGGCTGCGATCGGAGCGGAGCGGGCCGCCCGGGTTCTCGCGACTGCGGTGTGCGACCTTCCCGCACGAGCGCTGCTCGACGCGTCACGCCAAGCAGACCTCCTCGTCGTCGGCGCACGCGGCTTGGGCGGGTTCGAGGGGCTTCTCCTCGGTTCCGTCAGCCAGCACTGCCTCCACCACAGCGCGGTTCCGATCGCCGTCGTTCGCGTTGGCCCGACTCGGGAGGGCAGGCCGCCACGGGTGGTCGTCGGCGTCGACGGTTCCGACAACGCACAGCATGCCCTGCGCTGGGCGCTGGAGGAGGCGCGGTGCCGAACTGCCCAGCTCGACGTGGTCACCGCGTGGCAGCTTCCGCCCACCGGCGGCGTGCCGTCCGCGGCTGCGGTCGACCCGATCGTCTACGACCGCGCCGCACTGCGCGTCGCCGCTAACGCGGTCGCGACCGAAGCCGACGCCGATCTCACGGCCGTCCGCACACGTGCCCTCGCCGGCCATCCGGCCGACGTGCTGCTCGACGCCGCCGCCGACGCGGACCTCCTCGTCGTCGGCTCCCGCGGCCACGGCGCCTTCAGACGAGCCCTGCTGGGCTCGGTCGCAACCCACATCACCCATCACGCGACCTGCCCGGTGGTCGTCGTGCCGATGCCCGACAGGGCAGAGCCGTGACGACGCTGGAGCGGGGCCTGCACCCGGGTCATCGCCCTGGGGCGGCGACGACCGTGCTGCTCGAGGCTGTCACCCGCAGCTACACCGTCGGTGCCGGCACCGTCACGGCGCTGCGTGACGTCGAGCTGGAGATCGACGCCGGCGAGTTCGTCGTCGTGCTCGGCCCGTCCGGGAGCGGGAAGAGCACCCTGCTCAACGTCATCGGCGCGCTCGATGCTCCGACCTCGGGAACCGTGACCGTCGCCGGCCGCATGGTGACGGGCGCCTCCCGCGTCGAGCTGGCCGCCCTCCGACGCGAGGTCGTGGCGTTCGTCTTCCAGACCTTCAACCTGTTCCCGACCCTCACCGCCCTCGAGAACGTGCAGTGCGGGGCCGAGATCACCAGCCGGGTGCGGGACGCCCGGCGCGTGTCGATCGAGACCCTCGACCAGGTGGGGCTCGGTGACCGACTGCACCACTACCCCAGCGAGCTGTCCGGAGGCGAGCAGCAGCGCGTCGCCATCGCCCGCGCCCTCGCCACCGGCAACCCCCTCCTCCTCGCCGATGAGCCCACCGGCGATCTGGACTTCCGGACCGGCGTACAGATCCTGCAGCTCCTCCAAGCCCAGACCGCCCAGGAGCGAACCGTGGTCGTCGTCACCCACAACCGCGAGATCGCCCGCATCGCCGACCGCGTGATCGAGCTCAGCAGCGGCCACGTCGCGGGTGACGGACCGCCGCCGGGCGGCAAGGCCGACGTCGCCGAGCTCCGCTGGTAGCGGCGATGGGGCCGCTGTTCCTGCTCCGCTGGTCGGCCCGAGACCTCCGTCGCCGGTGGCTACAGGTCGCGGCCATCGCCCTGATCATCGCCATCGGCACCGGCGTGTACTCAGCGCTCGGCAGCACGGCGACATGGCGGCGCGAGTCCAACGACGCCAGCTTCGCCGCGCTCGGCATGTACGACCTGCGGGTCAAGGCTGCCGAGGGCGTCGACGCGCCGGTCGGCGCCATGCTCGCCGCCCTCGACGGTCTGCCGGCCGGGTTCGTCGAACGGGCCGAGGAGCGGCTCGTGGTGCCGACCCAGGTCGACGCCTCCACCGCCGGGGAGACGGTGCTCGTGCCCGGTCGAATCGTGGGCGTCGACGTCACGGCCGGCGGGCCGCAGCTCAACCAGGTGTGGGTCGAACGCGGTGACGGCCGGACGCTCGGCGCCGACGACGTGGGCGCGTCGACCGTCGTCCTCGAGCGGAAATTCGCCGCTCACTACGACCTTCCGCCGACCGGTGAGGTTCGTGTCGGAGGCACGACCGCCCGCTACGTCGGTCAGGGCGATTCGCCGGAGTACTTCTTCGTCGTGACCGAGGAGGGTGGGTTCTTCGCCGAGGCCAACTTCGCCGTCGTGTTCACCTCGCTCGAGACCGCGCAGCAGCTCGCCGGCCGCGTCGCTCGGGTGAACGACCTCCTCATCCGCCTCGCTCCCGGCGTCGACCGAGCCGAGGCGCGCCGTGCCGTCACCACCAAGTTCACGGACACCGGCCTCGGCGTCACCGTCCTCGAGCCTCGTGACGAGGACGCCTACCGGGTCCTGTACGACGACATCGACAGCGACCAGAAGTTCTGGAACGTCTTCGCCGCGCTCATCCTCGCGGGTGCGACCTTCGGCGCGTTCAACCTCGCCAGCCGGATGGTGGAGGCCCAGCGCCGCGAGATCGGCATCGGCATGGCCCTCGGCTTCACGCGGCGGCGGTTGATGTTCCGGCCGCTGCTCGTCGGCGTCGAGATCGCCGTGCTCGGCGTCGTGTTCGGCATCGGCGTCGGCCTCGCCGTCGACGCAGCGCTCCGGCCGGTGTTCACCGGGATGCTCCCCCTCCCCGTTTGGCACACCGACTTCCAGCCTGCGACCTTCGCCCGCGGGGCTGCGCTCGGGTTCGTGCTGCCGGTGCTCGCCACCGGCTGGCCGGTGTGGCGAGCGGTGAAGGTCCAACCGGTGGACGCCATCGCCACCACCAACCGCTCGGCCCGGGGTGGCCTGTCGCGGGTGTTGCGCCACCTCCCCTGGCCTCGCAGCACCTACAACCGGATGCCGGTCGGGGACGTGCTGCGCACGCCGCGCCGTACGTCGCTCACCGCGCTCGGCATCGCAGCCGCGCTCGCCGCTCTCATCGTCACACTGGGCATGGTCGACTCGTTCCTCCAGACGATGGATCGCCACGACCGCGAGGTCCTCCAGGACCACCCCGACCGGCTCGCTGTCGCGCTCCAGGGCTTCCACCCTCCAGACGCACCGGCCGTCACCGCGATCGCCGAACAGCCGGAGGTCGGTGCCGTCCAGCCGGTGCTCCGCTTCGGCGGGCAGCTGTCGGTCGCCGACCGCCGGCCGATCGAGGTGCTCGTCGACGTGACCCCGTTCGACGGCGGCGTCTGGCACCCGACCGTCCCCGACGCGACCGCGGCGATGGACGGACTCGTCATCGCCCGGAAAGCGGCCCGCGATCTCGGCGTCGACGTCGGTGATCGCGTCACGGTCCAACACCCCACGCCGGACAGCACCGGCGGTCTCCGCATCGTCGAGACCACCATGGTCGTCAGTGCCGTGCACCCCAGCCCGTTCCGGTTCGCCGCCTACCTCGACCGTAGGCAGCTCTCCGAGCTCGGCCTACCCGACGTCGTCAACCAGCTCTACGCCCTCCCCGCGGCGGGGGCGTCGACCGCCGACGTCCAGCGCGCCCTCTTCGGTCAGCCGGGCGTCGCCTCCACGCAACCGATCACCGCGGCCAGCACAGTCATCCGCGACAGCATGGAGGAGTTCGTCGCGATCTTCCGCGTGCTCGAGCTGTTCATCCTTCTGCTCGCCCTGCTCATCGCCTACAACGCCGCGACCATCAACACCGACGAACGCCGCCGCGAGCACGCGACCCTGTTCGCCTTCGGGCTCCCGCTGCGGAGGATCGTCCGCATGGACCTGACCGAAGGCGTCATCCTCGGCGTCCTCGGCACGATCGTCGGCGTCTCGCTTGGGCGAGCGGTGCTCGGCTGGATGACGACCGACCTCATCGGCGACACCATGCCCGAGCTCGGGCTCGACGTCGCCATCTCCCCCGCGACGCTCGCCACCGCCGTCGCGCTCGGCATCCTGGCCGTCGCCCTCGCCCCGCTCCTCACCATCCGCCGCCTCCGTCGCATGGACATCCCGGGCACGCTGCGCGTCGTCGAGTAGGTCAGTCGGTCTCCCGGGCGAGGAGCAGTGCGATCGTGTCGGCCGCGGCCCGGTCGCCGCCAGGGATCGCGTGGGCGTAGACGTTCAGCGTCGTCGATGCTCGTGCGTGGCTCAGGCTTTGGGCGACCACCGCGATCGGCACGCCGGCGGCGAGCATCTGCGTGGCCATGAAGTGGCGGAGGTCGTGCAGCCGGAAGTGGCCCAGCCCGGCTCGGCTGCGGGCGGCGATGAACCGCTTGGTGACGTGGTTGGGAAGCCACGGCCGGCCGTCCGGGCGCGAGAACACGAACGCATCTCCGTCGAAGGCGCGCGGTCGATGGGCGCGCAGGATCTCGACGGAGGCGCCGTCGAGCTCGACCCGGTAGGTACGTCCCGTCTTCGTCGGCACCAGGACCGGGCCGCTCGGTCCTTCGACCAACGCCCGGGTGAACGAGAGCGCACCGCGGTCGAGGTCCACGTCGCTCCAACGAAGGGCGAGGAGCTGACTACGACGTGCGCCCGTGGTGGCTGCGAGCCGGAGGAACGTCGCGAACGCGGGGTCGGTGCCCTCGACGGCGGCAAGGAGCGCCGCAACCTGCGCCGGTGACGGAGGCCGGATGTCAGATGGCCGGTACCTCGGCGGCTTCGCGTTCGATGAAGCAGAAGCATCGAGCAGCTGCTCCCGCCGTCGACGCGGAGGCAGCGCTCTGAGCACGGGCGGCATCATGATGACGATCGCGATCGTCACCTCGCTGGGCGCATTGGTGTGGCTGATCGCGGCGCTCTTGAGTAGCACCCGCAAAGAGCGCTCCCGCCACCGCAGCGTCTGGCGCGAGCTCGGCCTCGGCCCCGCGTTGATGACCCTCTTCACCGTTGGGCTGACGTGATCGACCCTGCTCATCGCGCCGGATGACGTGGTGATCGTGGCAGCCGCCGTGACCATCGGCGCGGCACTCATCATCTGGCCTCGGCCGTTACGCGCCGCCGTCGTCCAAATGCGACGACCGTTCGGCCCAGTCCGCCGCCGCGCTCACCGGATTCTCGGATGTGTTGGAGAGATGCCGCAGCCCGACATGGGTTCGACCGAATTGCGCGCTCCTTGCCCATTCGGGCCCAGTGGGCGCTGCGCTGCCGAGCCACTTGAGGAACATGGCCAGTCCGAGGCCGGCCACGACGGGCAGCAGCGCGGCCGAGACCCAGCGCAGAGAGTCGGTGTCGGAAGCGAGGGCGCCGATCCAGATGGCGAGACCGGCGGCGGCCAATCCGAACTGAGAGAAGATCAGTGCTGGGTTGAAGCGGCTGCGCCCGCCCCGGTGCTGGGCGGACCCCCTCCACCCAAGCCAGAGCCCGAGCATGAGCAAGCCTCCGGCCGCGGTCGCGATCCACGCGACGAGCGCGGCGACCGCCATGTCAGGTTTCCTTCCGGGCGAGGTCCTCGACCGCAGGACCCTGCAGCACCCGCCCGTCGACGTCGAACCGGGAGCCGTGACAGGGACAGTCCCAGGTTCGCTCGGCGGTGTTGAACGAGACCTGGCATCCGAGGTGGGTGCAGGTGGCAGATACGCAGTGCAGCGTGCCTTCGTCGTCTCGGAAGGCGGCAACCTTGTCGCCGTCGAGCGAGGCGATGGACCCCGTGCCTGGAGCCAACGTCGCCGCAGCCGGTGGATTGCGGGTCGCGGCGCGGTCGCCGACGAACCGCTTGGCGACGTCCACGTTCTCACGCAACACACTCCGGGCGCTCTGCCTGGCAGCGACCCGTGTGGAGTCGAAGGTCTCGGCCCACTCGTTCGCCGTCCCCTGGATGAGGTCGGTGATGATCATGGCGGCGACGGTGCCGTTCGTCATCCCCCACTTCCCGAAGCCGGAGGCCACGAAGAGGCGCTTGGATCCGGAGTTGAGCCGGCCGATGAACGGGAGGCCGTCCGCACTCTCATAGTCCTGCGCGGACCACCGGTACTCCACGACCGATGCGCCGAACCGCTCGCCCAACCACGATTCGAGCGCGTCGTAGCGGCGGGTGGTGTCGTCATCGTGGCCGACCTTGTGGCCTTCGCCGCCGACGATCACCCACCCATCCGCGGTCGACCGCACCGAGCGGGTCTGCTCATCGATGCTGATGTACATCCCTCGTGGTCGGTCGTCCGAACGGAACGCGGTGGCGTAGGAGCGCTTGGGCTCCATGCGCGCGAAGTGGCCGCCGGCGTCGGAGATGGGGATGTGCGTCGCCAGCACGATGGCGTCCGCGGTGATTTCGCCGCGGTCGGTGGTGACGCGGCCAGCATCGTCGTCGACTGCGAGAGCGCGGGTGTGCGGAAAGATCGAACCTCCCGCCGCCTCGACCGCTCGGGCGAGACCGAGGCAGTACTTCCGCGGGTGGAACTGTGCCTGGTCGTCGAGTCGGACCGCGGCACGCACCTCATACGGAAGATCGGTGTCGGTGGTGACCGAGACCCCGAGGCCTGCTCGGCCGGCAGCATCAGCCTCCGCTTCGATGATGGCGACGCCTTCATCGGTCTCGGTGTAGGTGAACGCTGACGAGTCTTCGAGATCACAGTCGATGCCGTCCGTCGTGGCCAGCTCGCGGATCTTGGAGATGGCTGCCTGGTTCGCCGCTGCGTAGATCGCCGCGCGTTCGGCACCCCAGGTGCCGACGAGGCGTGTGTAGATCGCTGACTGCAGTGAGGTGATCTTCGCGGTCGTGTAGCCAGTGACGCCGGCGCACAGCTCTCCGGCCTCGATGACGGTGACCTTCCTGCCGCTGGCCGCGAGCAGGCGCGCCGTGCTCAGCCCGGCGATGCCGGCACCGACCACGACCACATCGGTCCGGACATCGCCACCCAACGGCTGCCGATCCGGCTGTCGGGTCGTCTCGACCCAAAGTGACGGGTTCCGCTCCCCCGTGCTGCCCACTGCATCTCCGATCGTGCGACGCCAAGCCCTGCAGCCTTACCCGAATCGGATTCCTTCGAGGCCGCGGTACCCTGAAGGTCAACCAAGCGCTCGAGACCCCGGCGACGATCCAACGGTCAGGAGTTCGCCATGGCAGCTCGCACGCTCGACTTCTCACGAATGCTCGGCCTGAATCCGCAGGTTCATCAACGGTCGGAATGATCTCGGTGCAGATCAGCGACTCGCTCGAAGCTGCAGCCATGCAACTGATGGTTGCAGCCGACGCAAGCGGGGACTCGCTGGACGCGGTCGCCGCTGACATCACCGCCCGCCGCACGCAGTTCGTGCCAACGAACTGACCTACCCGGAGAACAGCCCGGGCTGCGGTCCTGCCCTGGCCGAGCATCCTGGTGAGCGCAAACCCGATCGTGAGCGTGACCAGCCCCGTCATGCCCGCCATCGCGACGAACACGGCGGCGAACGCGGCCCCGAAGGCCGTCGTCGCCCACCGCAGCCCGCGGCGATCGAGGGGGCGGCCTGCGAACGGCATCGACAGCGCGCCGGTGGCCGTTCCGATGAGGTACGCCGTGGCCAGCTGGGACCGGCTGATGTCGAGGTCGGCGATGAGGTAATCCACGAACACGGAAACGCCGACCGTCTGGCCCGGGGCGCTGACGAGCTCGCTCACGATCGCCGCCACGAGCACCACCCGCGTCGGATTGGCCCACACCGGCGGCATCGTCCCCGCTGCGCTGCGGGCCGGTCTGCTCACCGATTGATCATGGCCGACACGAGGCCGCATCCCGCGCGCCGGCCAGGAGAGTCCACGATCGAGTGATGATGGTCGTCGTCCTCCGGGTGCGCCGACGCCCGCCAATCGACCCTTGCCGCGGCACTCGTCGCGGCGGTTGACCGTGTCCCACGCCGCCGCTGATTCCGCGTCGAGGGCGAACTCGGCCTGGTCCGCGAGCACGCGCCGAGCCGAGACCCGACCACGACTCCCGCTGGCCGCAGCAACGTGCTGGAGGTTCAGGTGAGGCGGAGGCCCACGAGGTCGAGTAGGTAGACCGCGGCGAAGAGCCCGTACCAGAGACCGGCCAGGGCCAGCACCGTGATCGACGGCCACGTGGGTCGGAGTGGCGCCGGGAGCTGGCGGTTCAGTGTCAGCACGAGGGCCACCACCACCGGGGTGTGCACCGCTGCGATGATGCCGCCGACCGACAGGATCTCGACCGGATCGCGCACGAGGAAGAGCGCCAGCACGGGCACCGCGGTGGTGGCAACGACGGCGTAGGCGTTCTTGAGCGTCGCCCGGTCGCACAGGTCGATGTTGGCCCTACGCCCGATGGTCCGCAGCCGTCGACCCAACCTCGATGGGCGTTCGGTGTCGAGCGCCGTCAACATGATCGTGGCGTCGGCGAAGGTCCTTCCCCACCCGTCCTGATTGGCGAGGATGGTGCCCCACAGCGCCACCACCACGCCGACGATGAGGAGCCACTCGCCGACCTGGCCCCAGACCTCGCTCAGCAACAGGCTCAGGTCGCGTGCCACGTCGATGCCTTCGGGTACCAGACCCTCCGGTCGTAGCAATTCGGTCCCGAGGATCAGGAAGGAGACGATCACAAGCCCGCCGCCGATCGTGCCGACCGCGGCTACCGACGTCATGAGGCGGTTCCAGCTCTGCAGGCGAGCGGTCCGCTCCTCGGGAGAACCGCTGCCGTCGCTGCCATCAGCGTCGTGGACCTTGCCGGTGACGGGACCTCCGAAGCCGCGGGCGGCGACCCAGTACGAGAACCACATGATCCCGGCGGCCCCCGCCAGGATGAAGCCGACCCACGGGAGCACGAAGTAGAGGTCGAAGTCGTCGGGCACCGCCGGGACCATCCCGCGCATCACCCGCGACGGCCGGGGGGCGACACTGGCCGCGGCCGCCATCACCGCCGCCACCAGCACTCCCGACAAGGCGATGGTGATCCGCTCGACGCGGTGGTAGCGGCCGCTGACCACGAGGACCGCTGAGACCACGGTGAGTCCGATGGCGTAGGCGAGGTGCGGACCCGGCAGGAGGACCACGAGGGCGCTGCCGACGAGGCTGGCGATGCCGGCGATGGTCACCACAGCAGCGGCAAGCTGGGGCAGGAAGATCGCCCAGAGAGCCCAGTGCCGTGGTCCGGGAATGTCTCGGAAGCCGTCGAGGATGGTCCGGCCGGTCACCACGGTGTACCGGCCCACCTCCTTGATCATCGCCCACATCAGGAACACGGTCACCACGGCCAGCCAGAGCAGCGCGTAGCCGAACCTCGACCCGACGCGCGGCGTGAAGAGCACTGACCCCGACCCCACCGACGAGATCATCCAGATGAGCCCGGGACCGAACCAGAGCACGGCCGCCCACCGCCGGGGTGGCCGGTCGGCCTCCGCGCGGGCGGATTGGTCAGGTCGAGTCTTGGTCGTCGGTGCCATGCAGCTCGCCTCGGGGCCGCTACCCATCACCGGCCCCGCACATGCGCGACCACCGGTCATCCCTCCCGAGAGCGAGAGCCACTCCAGGGCGACACTCGACGACGCCGTGGCGGTGAAGCGCGCCGGGTTCAGTGGAGCCCCTACAGACCCGGGGGCGCTTCAGTTCGGATCTGCACCTACTCAGTCCCATAATCAGCCGGGAACGAAGCAAGCGCATCCCTGGTCCGGACGAAGAGCCGGCCGCCCACGTCGCCTTCAACCGGAGCGAACCCCCACCGCAGGTAGAAGCGCCGAGCATCCTCGTCGACGGGGTCGACCGCGATTAGACGCGCTGCCGCGTGCTCAGCAGCCAACGCTGCGCGGTGCAGCGCCTCGAACAAGAGACTCTTGCCGAGGCCCGCACCTTGAGCTGACTCGTCGATCGCGAGACGCGCCAGGAGAACCATCGGAACGGGGTGTCGCGGCAGTCCCCGAACGAGTCGGGACGGCGCGACCCCCTTCTCGACGCTCCCCATTGCCAGGCTGTAGAAGCCGACGACGCGGTCAGCGTCGTCGATCAGCACGAACGTCCTGGCGGAGTCCTGGCGCTGCGCCACCCACGCGTGCTCCGCGAACCATCGGTCCATCGATTCGTTCCCACAGCGAAACGAACCGCGGTCGTGGACTTCTTCGAGACGTTCGACCCGCACTACGACACGCGACGGAAACGCTTCGCTCGCTTCGCCAGCTCGACGAGGGCGGGGTTGCGCTCCGGTGGCGCGTCGAGCGCTTCGAGGAACCGCTCGTATGCCTCGTCGGGAAGCGTGATCGCGCGATGAGACTCGACGATCTCGCGAGCACGCGCCAGCGCCTCGTCGAGGACGAACCCGGTGAACGACACGCCTGCGAGCGCAGCGGCCTCGGTGATCAACTGCTCGTCCTCAGCGCTGAGGCGAAACTCCCTCCGCCGGTCCTTCGTCTTCATCGCTCCTCCTCCTGTACGGACGATTGTACGTACAGAACTGAGAAGTGCAAGTCAGCACTTGGGCGTCGTCGGCGAGCGTGACGGGGCAGCCGCTTCCGAGTTCCGGTCGGAGCCGCACCACTGCCCGAGGACGAGGCGCGCCGAGTGCTCGTCGAGCTGGGGCACCTCGATCGTGAAGAGAATCCGCGACGACTCGACAACTCGAGTCCCGCGCCGGACACAGATCCGGACACAGAATGGGGTGGTACAGGCCGCCACGGCACGTGACTGCGTGGTACGGCTCGGTAGAGCAACGAGGACCCACTCTGCAAACGAAACCGCAGGTCAGACGCACGAAAGGCCCTGCTGAGCAGGGCCTCTCGCGAGAGCGGACGACGGGATTCGAACCCGCGACCCTCACCTTGGCAATGGCACCGGGCACAACCGCCTGGTGACCTGAAGCCGCTGGTCGCGCTACGTTTTTGGGCACGTGCTCTCGCTGCCGGGCACGAAAATCGGGCACAAGTTTCCCGTCGGCGGCCATCCGTCCAGCGCGTTGCGCTGCGTCCACGAGGTGGTCCCGAGCCATGCCCACCTACCGCAAGAAGCCGCTCGCCCAGTTCGAGCACGGCACCCGCATCTACGCGCCCTCATCGGGCGAGACCCGGTACCGGGTGGTCACCACCGACACCGCCGGCCAGCGCGTGTTCCTGAAGTGCCGCACAGAAGAAGATGCGCGTACCAAAGCCCGCGAACTCGAGCAGTTCCTCGCCCAAGCCGCACCGATCCGCGACCCCGACGGCGACGTCCGAACCGTCGCCCGCCTCGCCGACCGGTACACCGCGGATCACCTTGCCGGGCTGTCGACACGGTTCCGGGAGAAGCAGACCTACGTGCTGCGACGGTGGGTGCTCCCCCACATCGCCGACAAGACCGTCACCGCCTGGACCCCCGCCGACTCCGCCGCAGTCATCACCTCCGCCCGCGCCGCCGGCTGCTCCGACGCGACCGTGCAGGACGTCGGCGCCGCCATGCGCGCGCTCGTCACCCACGCGAGGCGGCTCCGGTGGCTCACCGCTCAGAGCGAAGACCCGCTCTGGACCGTCCGCTACGCCAAGCGCTCCAGCATCCAAGGCGCCGCCACCGTCTACGTCCCCCGCTCCAGCCTCCCCACCGACGAAGACTGCGACCGGCTCTTCGCCGCGCTCGAGCAGCTCGGACATCCGAGGTGGGCCACGGCGATGCGGCTCGCCCACCGGTCCGGTGTCCGCTGGGGTGAGCTCATCGCGCTCCAAGCCCGCGACATCAGCTTCGCACCTCGCGTCGTGCGCGTGCGCCGCGCCGTCGAACAACCCACCCGCGGGCCCGCCACGCTCAAGACCCCGAAGAACGGCAAGACCCGGACCACGATCTTCCCGAAAAGTCTCACCGCCGAGCTCGAAGCGCTCGTCGAGCGCACCGCACGAGCTTACGGACCCGAAGGGCTCCTGTTCCCCACCGCCACCGGCGAGATCGTCCGCCGGTCCAACTACCAACCCATCTGGGTGCGAGCCGCCGACGCCGCCGGGTGGCCCATGGAGACACCCCTCACACGGTCAACTGGCTACGGCGAGAAGAACAAGGGATGGCGATGGACCGGCTCAGCCAAATGGACCCCCCACGACCTCCGCCACGTCGCCGCCTGCTGGATGCTCTTCGACCTCAAGCTCGACCCAGCCATCGTCGCCGACAAGCTCGGCCACGCGGACCCCAACTTCACCATCCGCCGATACATCGGCGTCCGCGGCGACGCCGACCAAGCAGCCAACACCGCAACTGAAGACTGGTAGGCCAACCGGTGCGGGGGCTATCGGTCGCTGACTGGTGCTAGCGACGGGCCTACGGCGACAGCAGGCGCCATGCGAGACTGGTTCCCTGGAGACGACGCCGGGCGCGGACGTGATCGATGGCCGGTTCGAGATCGGCTCCGTCATTGGACGCGGGGCGATGGGTGTGGTGCACGCGGCCCGAGACCTCCGACTTGGTCGGGAGGTGGCGGTCAAGCTCCTGCGACCCGATCTGGCTGCGGACGATGCCGTTCGCTCGCGATTCGAGGACGAGGCCAAGTCCGCGGCACAGCTGTCGCACCACGCGATCGTCACCGTGTTCGACAGCGGGGAGTGGGAGGGCACGCCGTACCTCGTGATGGAGCGGCTCCCCGGCCGCACGCTCGCGGACGAAATGGCGGAAGGACCGCTGTCGGAGGGTCGTGTGCGCGAGGTGGCGATCGAGATCGGCGGCGCCCTCGACGCCGCGCACCGGATCGGCGTCATCCACCGTGACGTAAAGCCGGCGAACATCCTGCTCACGGAGGCAGGGCGACTGAAGCTCGCGGACTTCGGGATCGCGAAGTCGGCCGAGGGTCTCGATCACACCGTGGCCGGCACGATCGTCGGGACGCCTGCGTACTTGGCGCCGGAGCGGCTGTCCGGGTTGCCGGCGACGCACCTCAGCGATCTCTACGCCCTGGGAGTCGTTCTGTACGAGGCGCTCTCGGGCGTCAAACCGTTCGGCGGTGACACGCCGATGGCGGTGGCCATGGCCATCCACGCATCGCAGCCCGCACCGATCCGAGAGCTGCTCCCAGCGCTCGACGCCGACATGGCTGCGGCCGTTGACCAAACGATGGCCCGCGACCCGGAGGACCGACCGCAGTCCGCGGCCGAGATGGTGGGACTGCTCGCGTCGAGCTCTCTGCAGGATGCGACCGTGAACTCGACGCGGCGCGGAGCGGCGACGGAGGCGCTCCCGGTCGTCGCGTTCGAGGCACCCGTTGCCGTTCGTGAGCCAACGTCGTGGTGGCACGCCCGTCAGTCCCACGAACGTCAGGCCATCGTCGTCGTCGCCGCCGTGCTCATCGTCGCCCTAGCGTCGTACTTGATGCTGCCCGGTGGCAGCCGGTTCGACGCGCCGCCGAGCACGACGGTTGTAACGAGCCCGCTTCCCGCCCCTCTGGACGATGCCATCGTCGAGCTCGAGGAGGCGGTGCAGCCGTGAGCGCCCGGCGGATCGTGGTCGCACTCGGCATGGTCGTGCTCGGCGCGTGCGGTGGCGACGACCCTGCTGTCTCCGATGCGGCCCGGGACGCGCTGGCGCCTCGGGTCGCGGAGATCCGGTCCCTCGCCGAGTCCGGCGAGCCGGACTCGGCCTCGGCGAAGCTCCAAGAGCTCCGGACGGCCGTCGAGGATCTTCGAGCCGCCGGCGAGCTGTCCGAGGAGGGCGCCGGCAGCGTGCTCGAAGCCGCTGCGCTCGTGGAGACACAGCTCGCCCTCATCACCACGACGACGACGCAGGCACCGCCGCCGGACGACGAAGACGAGGACGAAGACGAAGACGACGACGAGGACGACGACGAGGACGAGGACGACCGCGACCGGCCGGGGCGAGGGCAGGGCAAGCCCGACGACGACTGAGTCGCGTTCATCACATCGTCATGGCCGATCGGTGTAGCCCGATCGGCCGAGGGAAACACCGAGCCTGATGTCTCGTGCCGAGGAAGCGCCCGCAGATTCGCTCTTCCAGAACGGAGCGCGGCTCCTCGACCAGTCGAAGCGGCTCCTGTTCGATCTCGAGGCGTTGGTCCGCGGCGGGGAGCCCGACGCAATCGCGCCCGAGCGCCCATCGAAGGCCGGCGAACAGTCCCCGGAGCGATGACTCGGTCCGACGGCCTCGCGGCGCACCGCGTCGCGGAGTCGTCAAGCCAACCGGCTCAGAGCGCCGAAGGCCCGGACCTGCGAAGGGCGTTGAAGCCGTCGCGTCGAACACCTCAGGCAAGCACGGCGGATCTGGAAGCGACTCGGCGTCTCGGACGCCGAGGTTCCCCGGGCTCACCGAGCGGTCCTTCCCGTCGGGTGTCCTCCGGCGGAAGGATCGCAGGCGCTACGGCGTGCGATCGCCTCGCTGACTGTCGATGCGAGCGACCGCATCCCCCGCCGCGTCGACGGGCACGCCGCCGACCTCGGCCCGGACGGTCTTGCCGGCGTCGTCGGACGACGTCCCCCAGCTCGAGGCGAGGCTGACGATCACCTGCTGTTCGCGGCCGCTCGTGGCGCCCTCGTCATCGGCGCACGGACCGGCGGACGTGCGTTGTCGAATGCCTCGACCCGGACCCCGCTGCTGCCCTCGGCTGACAACGTCACACGGAACGGCGTCCGAGTGTGCAGCACCGCGTTCGTTGCGAGCTCGGTAGCGACCAGCACGGCCACGTCCGCAAGCACCAGCAGCTCGCACTCCACGAGCGCGCGCCGCGCCCAGGCGCGCACGACCGGGACCTGCTCGGGATCCGGCTCGAGTGGCTACGGCGAGAAGAACAAGGGCTGGCGATGGACCGGCTCAGCAAAATGGACGCGACACGACCTCCGCCACGTAGCCGCCTGTTGGATGCTCTTCGACCTCAAGCTCGACCCCGCCATCGTCGCTGACAGGCTCGGGCATGCCGATCCCAACTTCACCCATCCGCCGCTACATCGGCGTACGCCGGCCAAAGGCCAACGTCGGCAAGGCCGTAGGAGTTCCAATCGCTTACGTGGACGGGCTTCAAATGGCTACGACAAGCCGCCGACGACTCGTCCCGATGATCAGACGAGAGCCTGTTCCCGCCTCCGGAAGCCTCGCTGATGCCCCGCGTCGCCGACTCGCTAGGCAAGCACGTGTGTCGGATCGACCTTGGTGACCCCCGGGCGCGTGGCAGCTATGCGCGACCTCCAGCGTCACCGAGGGTCACCAGATCGCGGGTGACGAGGTGCCAGTTGACCGGCCGACGAGGAAGGCGCCGGCAGTTCGACGCGGGCGACGTACCTCAGGAGCACATCCACCAGCGGCGTGAGCGCATGTCTCACCTACGACGTCCGCTCGACTCGAAGAGACCCTCGATCACGAGTGTCGACACAGCGTCCGCCACTGCCGCAACATCAAGGCCCTCGGCGACCACGAGCTCACGAAGGCCGGCGACCACGACTGCGCCGAACAGTGCCGACGTGGTGCGGTCGATGTCGACAGCGCGGAACGAACCGTCGTCGATGCCCTCGGCAAGGAGTTCGGCGACCGGATCGCGGAAGCACGACTTCACCGCCGATGCGATGTCGGCGAGTGCGCCGACGCCGGTGAGGTTCCCGACCAGGAGGCGCGCCGTTGCCGGGTTCGCGGCCATCACCGTGAGGTGCGCTTCGATGACCCGGCGCAGCCGGACGGACGTCTTCGCCTTCGACGCGACCGCGGCTTCGACGGCAGCCGTCGTCTCATCCAGCATCGACTGCAGCAGGAAACCGAGGACGTTCTCCTTGCTTCGGAAGTGGTAGTAGAGGGTTGCGCGCGGGATCCCGGTTGCGGTGGCGATGTCGTCGATGGTCGCCGACTCGAACCCCTTCTCCGCGAACGCGCCTGCGGCGCGGACGAGACGCTCGGCCATCGGTGTGGGAACGCGCTCCACAAGAGCAACCTAGGTACCACCTGCGCGAAACGTCCAGCCGAAAGGTTTGGACGCGAAATACAAACGATTCAGGTGATCACGAGCGAACAGGAGACGCCGACTGCGAGTAACGCCGCGCCAGACCGCACCTCGATCCGGACCGCGGCCAGCCCGTGGAACATGCGCTCGAGCCGGCCCCAGCCGACGACCTCCGGCCCGGCGACCTCGCCGGTGAACCGCAGGGAGAGATCGGGGTTCGGGGCAGGTGTGGGCCGGCCCGGGAAGGCGCCGCCGACCGGCGGACCGACGCAGATGTCGGCGGCAAGGCACGCGGCCTCGGCGCTGGCACCGCGGTCTTCCCATGGGACCTGCAGGGCGGTGCCGATGCCCCGATCGGTCCGCCCGACGGATCGAGGCGCGAACGTCGTCACGATCGGCACCTCCATGCCTGGCGGGTTGCGCCACGGCGTGCCGTCCGCCCAGGGCACCGACGCCGGCGCGGCGCCACCCTCGCCCTCGTGGTCGAGAGGCTGGAGCCGACTGCGGTCGACGAGGTAGAGCGTGGAGCGCGTCGCCAGGCGTTCGCCGTCGTCGAGCACATCGACCTGGACGCAGGTGAGGCTGCGTCCGGCGTGCACGATCGTCGGCACCAGGCGAGCCTCACCAGCCGGGAGCCCGCGGAGGAAGCGGGCGTCCAGGCTGACCACGACCCGGTCAGGAACGGTTGACCGAGCGGTGGCGACCGTGCACGCCGCCAGCAGGCCCCCGAAGGCGCCGCCGAAGGCGCCGTGCCGGTCTCGCCCGATGTCGAACCGCCAGCTGCCGTCGGTTCGGAGCGAGCCCTGGAGGAACTCGAGCGCGTCCATCGAGGTGATCGTGTCATGCGCCATACTCCGTCGCATGTCTTCTTGCGACGAGCTGCCATGCGCACGCCGCTGACCGACCTGCTCGGCGTCGAGCACCCCGTGATGCTGGCCGGGATGGGCGGGGTCTCCTACGCCGACCTGGTGGCGGCCGTCAGCCAAGCGGGTGGCTTCGGCACCATGGGCGCGGCGCCGCTCCGCTACCCCGACATGGTCGAGCAGATCCGCCGGGTCCGGGAGCTGACCGACAAGCCCTTCGGCGTCGACCTGCTCACCGCGCTCCCGGGGAGCATGGTCGGCCACGTCGAGGCGATCATCGCCGGCGGCGCCCGCGCCTTCGTCGGCGCGCTGGGCGTGCCGTCCGAGGTGATCGATCTCTGCCACGACCACGACGTGCTCGTCGTGAACATGTGCGGCACCGTGGCCCACGCGGTGCGGGCGGTCGACGCCGGCTGCGACCTCGTCGTGGCCCAGGGCACCGAAGCCGGCGGCCACACCGGCGCGGTCGCCACGATGCCGCTCGTGCCTCAGATCGTCGATGCCGTCGGTGACCGCGTGCCGGTGGTAGCGGCCGGCGGCATCGTCGACGGGCGTGGCCTCGCTGCCGCGCTCATGCTCGGCGCGTCGGGCGTGTGGCTGGGGACCCGGTTCATCGCCACCCCGGAGGCCAACGTCGTGCCGGGCTACCGGGAGGCGATCCTCTTCGCCACCGAGCGGGACACCATCATCTCGCGCGCCTACACCGGCAAGACGCTGCGCACCATCCGCAACGCCTACACCGACCACTTCGAGGCCCACCCCGAGGAGCTGCAACCGTTTCCCGACCAGATCGCCCGGTCGATGGCCGACAGCGCCATGCACATCGGCGGCGGCCCCGACACCGAAGGCGTCGACCCCACGAAGGAGATCTTCGCCGCCGGCCAGGGCATCGGGGCCATCGACGAGGTCGTGCCGGCGGGCGAGCTGGTCGCCCGCATCGTCGAGGAGGCCGAGGCGTGCCTGCGCCGCGGCCTCGAGGTGCTCGCCGAGGTGACGCCATGACGACGTCGATCTCCGGGCAGGCCGCCCTCGTCGGCATCGGCGAGACCGACTACGTGCGCGGCGCGGAGAAGTCGGTACCCGAGTTGATCTTCGACGCGTCGATGGCCGCCATCACCGATGCCGGGCTCACCCCGGCCGACATCGACGGCATCATCCCACCGCCGGGCTTCGTCTCCACCGAGGAGATCGCCGCCCACCTCGGCATCCCCGAGGTCCGCTACGCGGTGACCGTGCACATGGGCGGGGCCAGTCCGACCGCCGCGCTCCAGAGCGCGGCGATGGCGGTGTCGTGCGGCATCGCCACCCACGTGCTGGTCACGTTGGGTTGGAACGGCTACTCCGCGCTTCGACCGCGGCCAGACGCTCGGCCGACGCGCCGGCGCATGGACGCCGGACCGTTCGTGGACACCGCCATGAACTTCTACGCGCCGTACGGGCTGCGGTCGGCGGCCCAGTGGTACTCGCTGTACCTGCGCCGCTACGTCGACCACTACGACGTGCAGCCCGAGGACGCCGCCGCCGTCGCGCTCGCCTGCCGGCGTCACGCCCAGCTCAACGACAAGGCACAGATGCGAGGTCGGGAGATGACGCTCGAGGACTACCTCGAGTCGCCCTTCGTCGCCGAGCCGCTGCGCAAGCTCGACTGCTGCCTCGAGACCGACTGTGCCGCCGCCGTGGTCGTCACCACTGCTGAGCGAGCTCGTGACCTGCCGCACGTGCCCGCGCTCTACCTCGGCGGCGCCGAGGGCCACCCGTATCCGGCCGACGAGATCACCAACCGCCCCGACGTGCTTCGGCTCGGGATCCACGACGCCGCGCCGCGGGCGTTCGCAATGGCCGGCGTGCGGCCCACCGACATGGACTTCCTCCAGGTGTACGACTGCTTCACCTACGTCGTGCTGCTCGAGCTGGAGGCGCTCGGCTTCGCCGAGCCGGGCGGCGCTGGCGAGTTCGTGCGGGGCGGCACCATCGAGCTCGGCGGGCGCTACCCGCTCAACACCCACGGCGGGCTGCTATCGCAGGGCCACTGCTGGGGGCTGAACCACATCGTCGAGGCCGTGCGCCAACTCCGCCACGAGGCCGGACCGGCCCAGGTGCAGGGGTGCGAGCTCGGTGTCGTGACCGGCTACGGCGACCTCGGCGACGGCAGCGTCGCCGTCCTCGGGCGGGGGGATGCGGCGTGAGTGAGGCGACACCGATCGACGTGTACGTGCCCAAGCCCGAGGGCCTTGCGCTCGAGCTCCACCACGCCGCCATCGCCGCCGGCCGCCTCCAGATCCAGCGGTGCGACGGCTGCGGGCGGTTCCGGCACCCGCCCCGCTACCGGTGCCCGGCATGCTTCTCACCCGAGTGGTCGTTCGTGCCGGCTCACGACACCGGCACCGTGTACTCCTACGTGGTGTCGCACCGCAGCTTCGACCGCGCCTGGGCCCTGCACGTGCCCCACGTGACGGTGGCGGTCGA
Organism: Acidimicrobiales bacterium; assembly: GCA_035540955.1. GTDB lineage: Bacteria > Actinomycetota > Acidimicrobiia > Acidimicrobiales > CADCSY01 > DATLFP01. Next base: position 2,250 of record DATLFP010000075.1, on the reverse strand, counting down.
GCTGGCCGAGGGTCCACGGGTGATCGCCGCCCTGCGGGGGGTCGACCCCGAGGCGGTCTCGATCGGCATGCCGGTGCGGCTGACCGTCGAGCCCAAGGGCGACGACTTCGCGTTCGTCTGGGCCGATCCCGCCGGCTGACGCGTCAGCGACCGAGCAGGTCGTCGAGCACAGCGAGCGCGGTGGCCGGATCCTCGACGTGGATGGCGTGGAGCCCGGCGGCACGCGCGCCAGCGACGTTGCCGGGCGAGTCGTCGAGGAACACGGCGCGGTGGGGGGCAATGCCACCGAGCAGCGCGAGCGTGTGGTGGTACACGGCCGGGTTGGGCTTGCGCATGCCACAGTCGGAGGAGTCGACCACGACGTCGAACAACTCCTCGACCGGGACGAGCGATCGCCATCCGTGGCTGAACTCCCGCACGTTGTTGGTCACCACCGCGGTGCGATAGCCGTCCGTGCGCAGGCGGCGCACGGTGCCGACCATCGACTCGTTCACGTCGATCCTGCGGTCGGCATTGGCGGCACGGCTGAAGTCGATGGTGATGCCGGCCGCCTCGCCGAGCACCGTCACCTCGGTGAGGTAGTCGGTGAACGCGAGCTCGCCCCGCTCAAGCCGGTGCCACGGATGGTCGCCGTCGGTGTCATAGGCACCGAGCAGCACGGCGAGGACGGCGGCCTCGTCGCCGCCGCTGCCGACCGAAGCGAGGGTCGACCACGGTGAGCTGGTGAGCACGCCGTAGAAGTCGAACAGCACCGCTTCGATCGTCATCGGCGGCGGGCGGCAGCGCGGGTCATGCGACGGTGACCGTACTGTGTCTCACCACGAGCGCGCACCGGGCGCGCGGGGGCGAGAGATGGCGAGGGAGCAATGGGACACGGGCGGCTCGACGGGAAGGTCGCGGTGATCACCGGCGGCGCCAGCGGCATGGGACGGGCAACGGTGGCGCGGTTTCTCGCTGAAGGCGCCCGCGTCATCGTCGCCGACATCAACGACGAGAACGGGGCGTCCACCATCGAGGCGCTGGCGCCGGACCACGGCGACGCGGTCCGGTTCGTGCGCACCGACGTGGCCGAAGAGGCCGACGTCGCCGGCGCCATCGCGGCCGCCGTCGACGGCTACGGACGGGTCGACGTCGTGTTCAACAACGCCGGCATCGGCGGGGCGTTCGGCCCGATCACCGAGGTCGAGGTCGACGAGTGGGACTACACGTTCGCCGTGCTGTGCCGCAGCGTGTTCCTCGGGATCAAGCACGGCGCTCGGGCCATGCAGGCGGCCGACCACGGCGGGTCGATCATCAGCACCGCGTCGGTGGCCGGCCTGTCCGGCGGCAGCGGCCCTCACGCCTACTCGGCGGCCAAGGCGGCGGTCATCAACCTGACCCGCGCCGCCGCCATCGAGCTGGCACCGAGCGGCATCCGCGTCAACGCCATCTGCCCCGGCGTCATCCTCACGCCGCTCGCCGGCCGGGTCGATGCGCCGGGGATCGCCGAGCGCCTCGATGCCGCCCAGCCGTGGCCGAGCCACGGCACCGGCGAGGACATCGCCGCCACCGCCCTCTTCCTCGCCACCGACGACGCCCGGTTCGTCACCGGTGAGGCGATCGTCGTCGACGGTGGGCTCACCGCGGCCGGGCCGAACATCGTCGAGCGGCTCGGTATCGGGGCCAACCGCCGGGGCGGCGTCATCGCCGGCGTGTCCCACGGGACCACGGGCCGCAAGGCGAGCGTCCGCCAGGTCCTGGCATGAGTCCGCTGCGGATCGACGTCATGACCGGGCCGGCCCGGCTGCAGCAGGTGCAGCAGCTCGCCCGCGACGTCCACGGCGCCGGGCTGCACGGGCTGGTGCTCACCGAGACGAGCCGCAGTGCGTACCTGTCATGCGCGGCCGCCGCCCTGGCGGCACCCGGGCTCGAGCTGTCGACCGGGATCGCCGTCGCCTTCCCCCGCAGCCCGATGGTGACCGCCGCGGTGGCGTGGGAGCTGGCGGAGGCCAGCGGCGGTCGGTTCCGGCTCGGGCTCGGCACCCAGGTGCGGGCGCACATCGAGCGCCGCTACGGGTCGGACTTCGCCCCGCCGGGACCGCGCCTGCGCGAGTACGTGCAGGCGGTGCGGGCGTGCTTCCGCGCGTTTGCCGGGGAGGAGAAGCTCGACTTCCAGGGCCACCACTGGGGCGGCAGCAGCGTCAGCGACCAGTGGTGGCCCTGGAAGTCGAGCTTCTCCTCCCCGGCAAACGCGCGGAAGCACGCCCGCAC
>DATLFP010000074.1:0-8245 GCA_035540955.1 Acidimicrobiales bacterium | reverse complement strand
TCGCGGCGGGCGAGCCGATGCCGATGACGACGTGCGCGTTGCTGCCGCTGAGCTTTGACACGGGCCCGAGGTAGGGAGCGCCTCGGTCGTTCAGGAGGTCGAGCGCGGGCTCGCCGTCGTCCGCGAACCCGAGGAACCGCCAGGTTGGCGCCTCCGCGTTGATCGCTTCGATGACGTCCAACACCTCGCGGCCGAAGCCGCCGGCGCCGATGATCACGATGTCGGTGATCGCCCGACGGTACCGGCCGTCAGCGGCGCGTGACCGGCGTGGTGAGGACGAGCGGTTGGGTCAGCGCGTCGATGCGGTGGGTCTCGCCGTTGACCGTGACGGTGACCTCGTCGGGGGCGACGGCGGGCTGGCGGCCGATGTCGAGGCGGTAGTCGCCGGGGGGGAGGGTGCCCTCGAGCCGATAGCGGAGCACGGTCTCGCCCCGTGGCGGGATGTCGACGAACACGTCGGCGATGGCGTGGCCCCGCTCGGTGGAAGGTTGGGGCTCGACCGGGTCGCCGTCGACGGTGAGCTCGGTGACCGGGAGGCGGGAGTAGAGCGACACCATGTGGCGGTTCTCGCCCCGGCGCAGGCCGAAGGGCTCGAAGAAGAAGTAGGCGCCCTCGATGGTGGGCGGGGCCAGGTTGCGCAGGCGCACCTCGACGGTGGCGGTGGCCCGTCCGTCGGGCTCGACGTGCACGTCGTATTCGATGCTGCGGCGCAGGAACCAGTCGAGCTTGGTCGAGCTGGCGCTGTGCATGGCGAGGCCGAGGGCGTCGCCGGTGGGTGTCGGCAGGTCGGCGGTGGCGCCGAGGCGGGCCAGGTAGGCCTGATGGGCGGGGTCGAAGGCGTGGAGCTGGACGCGGCGCTCCCGAAGGGCGGGGGCGAGGGCCTCGGCCACCTCGGGCGGCGAGGGGAGCACGCCCTCGGTGAACCGGTCGAACGCCCTGCGGGTGGTGTCCTCGAGGAAGTCGGGGCGGTCGGGATCCTGGGCGTTCTCGTACTGGCGGTAGAGGAGGACCTCGGCGGCGTTGTCGGCGGTGATCGGCTCGGGCCAGCCGTCGACGGTGACCGGGCCGGTGAGGCGCAGCACGGCGGCGAGGGCGTAGGGGTCGAGCTGGAGCACGCCGTCGAGGCGGCCCACGCCGGCCTGCTCGGCCACTTGGCGGATGGCCTCCGCCGTGCTCGGGAAGTGCGGCGACACCGCCAGGTTCTGGGGCCACTGCTCCAGGTCGAAGCGCTGGATGTAGCGGGCGTCCCACTCGGGGTCGACGGCCAGGCGGTAGGGCTCGTCGCGGTAGAGGGTGCGGATGCGCTCGAAGACCGGCAGGTCGAGGGTGCCGTCGACGGCGGTGAGGACGCCCCAGTTGCCGATGATGCCGCCGCCGCCCCGCAGCTCCGACGGGGTCACCACCGCGAGGAACCACCGGCGGTGCCCGCCCCGGCCCAGGAGCTCGGGCACGATGCGGGCCGCCTCGAGCGCGCTCCGGTTGTCGACCCGCGCCCGGCTCACGTCCGCCGCGAGGCGCTCGACTCGGTCCTCGAGCGCGCTCACCAGCCACTGACTGTCGACCTCGGCGAGCCGACGTTCGACGTCGAGCAGCACGACGTCGGTGTGGGCGAGAGGATCGGCGAACGAAGCCAGGGCGTGTACGTCGACGCGGCCCTGGCGGGGACGAACTCGCTCGACATCGACCTGGCGGGCGACCACGGAGCCGGCGTCGGCCAGGGCGCTGGCCGCCGCGGTGGCGTCGGAGAGGGCGTCGAGGTGCTGGGCGAGCACCGGCACGGCGCGAGCGGGACGGGCCCACCAGGCGTCGGCCTTGCTGCGGACCCCGTCGAGGAGGCGCTCGGCGCGGTCGAAGTGGGTGACCGCGCCGGCCGAGTCCCCTTGTCGGGCCGCGGCGAGCGCGGCTGAACCGGCGGCAATGGCGGCGTCGGCATCGCTCCGCGTCGCCCACAGCGGCAGCAGCGCGGCGGCGGACAGGGCCAGGCTCGCGCCGGTGAGCAAAGCGGCGACGATCGCGGCACGGCGGCGGGTCGGCGGGTGGGCCCGGCGCAGGGCCGAGACGCCGAGCACGGCGAGGGCGGCCGCCGCCACCGCGGCGGTGGCGCCGAAGGCCTCGGGCCACGCCAGGCGCAGGGCGGCGTTGCCGACCAGCCCGCCGGCGGCCGTGCCCACCACCCGGGAGCGGCGGGAGGCGCCGGTGTGGCGGCCCAGCAGGGCGCCGGTGGCACCGAGGGCGGCGAAGGCGGCAGCGATCGCCGCCCCGCCGGCGGTGGCCGCCACCAGGCCGGCCGCCACCAGCAGGCCCTGGCGGGTGGCCCGGGCCCCAGCCAGGGCGGCCAGCCCGGCGAAGGCCGCTCGCAGCACGAGGTCGGGCCCGGCGTTGCCGGTGGGCTCGCCGGGGGCGGCGGCCCCGGCCAGGGCGCTCGCCGCCACGATCGCCGCCAGCACCGGGGTGCCCGCCAACCGCTGAGCGTGGCGGGCGGCGAGCCGGCCGCCCACGAGCCCGGCCGCCAGGCCGGCCACCATCCACGCCAGGCTGGCCACCACGGCCCCCGACGGTAGGCGACGAAATTTCTCGCCCCGCCGCGCTTCCGCCACGCAACGTGCATGGCACACTACGAACGGACCTCTCGGGGTCCCGGCGCGATCCCGCTGGGTGCACGACGCGCCACGGTCGAACAGGTCAGGGGCAGACATCATGCGAACGAGACGTGCAGCCGGCACGGTGGTGGCCACCGTGCTCCTGGCGTTGGTGGTGGCCACGGGGGCGAGCGCGCAGACGCCGCCGCCGGACCCGACCACCACGACGGCGCCCACGACCACCACGACGAGGCCGCCGACCACGACCACCGCCCCGGCCACGACGACCACGACCGCGCCGCCGCCGGCCCAGACGCCGGGCACCACGTCCAACCCGACTCCGCGACCGGGCGAGACGGTGCCGGTCAACGCCCCGCCCCGGAGCGGCGATCCGGTCCTCGACACCGAGCAGCCGATCGCCGCCGTGCTCGTCCCCGCCAGCGGCGCCGCCGACGTGCCGGTTCCCCACGTCACCGCCACGCTCAACGCCAACGGCTCCGTGACGGTCTCGGTGGTCATCCCCGAGGGGACGCCGCCGGGGGTCTACTTCGTGGCCATCGTCGGCACCGACGCCAACGGCAACTCCCGGACCATCATCGTGCCCATCGTCGTCCGCCGGGTCGTCACCGCCGCCGGCGTGAGCGCCGCCGACCCCGCCAGCTTCCAGCCGGCGGCCAGCACCGTCGAGGTGCCGGCATCGGTCCGGGCCCTGCAGGCGTCGCTCTCCGAGGCCGAGGTGGCCGAGGCCGAGACTGCCGTGCTCGAAGACGGCGCCACCCTCGTGATCGAGGGCGAGCGCCTCGTGGTGTCCCGCCCGAGCACCGACGACTCGACCCGCCCGCTGATCGCCGCCGCCGCCGTCGCCCTCGTGGGCGGCAGCCTCATCGCCGTCCGCCGCCGTCCCGCCACCCGAAAGGTCGCCCGATGAGCCGCCGCCGCACCGCCCTCGGTGCCCTCGTCGCTGCTGCCCTCGTGGCCGGCACCGGCACCGCCGGGGCCACCGCCGACGCCACCGGCAACCGCCTCGCCGGGCCCGACCGGTTCTCCACGGCCCGGGTCGTCGCCGAGCAGACCTTCCCCGACGGCGCCACCGTCGCCCTCCTCGCCAGCGGCCGCAGCTTCGCCGACGCCCTGGCGGCGTCGTACCTGTCGGGCGCCGGACAGCTCCCGCTGCTGCTCACCGAGCCCCACGGCCTGCCCGCCGACCTCACCGACACCCTGCGGGCGCTCAACGTCGAGGGCGTGCTGGTGCTCGGCGGCACCGCGGCGGTGAACGAGAGCGTCGTCGACCAGCTCGAGAGCGAGGGCTTCGACGTCGACCGGCTCGCCGGCGACGACCGCTACGAGACGGCGCGGCGCATCGCCGAGCTGCTCCCGCAGGACGCGGTCGGCTCCTTCGGCGCCGGCCGGGCCGCCATCGTCGCCACCGGCGAGGCGTTCCCCGACGCGCTGGCGGCCGGGCCGCTCAGCGCCTCGCAGGGCATGCCGATCCTGCTCACCGAAGGCGGCGCCCTCAACGCGCACGCCCAGGCCGCGCTGGAGAGCCTCGACATCGAGCAGGTGCTCATCGCCGGCGGCCCCGCCGCCGTGAGCGACGCCGTCGTCGACGCCATCGAGGCCATGGGCATCGCCGTGCGTCGCGTCGCCGGCGCCAGCCGGCAGGCCACGGCGGCGGCGCTCGCCGAGGTGGCCCGCGGCGAGCTGAGCTACCCGACCGAGCGGGTGCTGCTCGCCCGCGGCGACAGCTTCGCCGACGCCCTCGCCGGCGGCACCCGGGGCGGGCACCTGTTCGCACCGATCCTGCTCATCTCCGCGGCCGGCACCCTCGGCGTCGACGCCCGCAGCTTCATCAGCGACAACGCCGGCACCATCGCCACCGTCGACGCCCTCGGCGGCACGGCGGCGGTGAGCGACGCCACCCTGAACGACGCGGTGGCCGCCGCTCGCGGCCAGTAGCTCGCGGAGCAGGGGCTCGGGCTCCTCGAACCGGGCGGCGGCCTTCGGGTCGCCGCCCGTTCCGCGCCACGGGGCATGATCGGCCCCCACGATGGCCCGCCCTTCCCGCTCCCGGTCCGTCCTCGACGTCGCCGTCCTCCCGGTCGCCGTCGTGGCCGCCCTCCCCGTTGCCGCGGTGGTGGCCGTCGCCGTGCGGCTGCGCCTCGGGCGGCCCGTGCTGTTCCACCAGCAGCGGGCCGGGCTCGGCGGCGTGCCGTTCACGGTGCACAAGTTCCGGACCATGACCGACGCCGTCGGCCCCGACGGCCGGCCCCTGCCCGACGAGCAGCGCCTCACCCGGTTCGGCCGGTTCCTGCGCTCCACCAGCCTCGACGAGCTGCCCGAGCTGTGGAACGTGCTGCGGGGGGAGATGGCGCTCGTGGGACCCCGGCCCCTGCCCGTGCACTACCTGCCGCGGTACACCGTCACCGAGGCTCGCCGCCACGAGGTGCGGCCCGGCATCACCGGCTGGGCGCAGGTGAACGGGCGCAACAGCACCACCTGGGAGGAGCGCCTGGCCCTCGACGTCTGGTACGTCGACCACCGCTCGCTCCGGCTCGACCTGCGCATCCTCGCCCGCACCGTGGGCGCCGTCCTCGCCCGCCGGGGCGTCAGCGCCGAGGGCCACGCCACCATGGAGGAGCTGCGCCCCGAGCTCGGCGACTGACGGGTCGGGCGAGCTACCCCGGGGACCTCAGGCGGAGACCGGGGACGTCGTCGAAGTGACGTCGGTTGCGGGTGACGAGGGCGAGCCGGTGCTCGACGGCGGCGGCCGCGATCAGCGCATCCGGCATCGGGATGCCAGCCTCGCGGCGGATTCGCCCGGCCCGCTCGGCGATCGCACGGTCGACAGGCACCTCGCGGAACGGCCCCAACAGCTGGGCGATGAGATCCGTGGCTGTCGATCCCGCGAAGAGCTCTGCTCGAGTGATGACCGAGTAGTGGACTCGATGCCGTCCGGGCTGCAGGGCTCGAGCTCCTCGCAGGTGATCGACGAAGACGTCGGTGTCGACGAGGAGGTCAGCCACGATCCCACTCGTCGCGGTCCGGCATCGTCGCATGGGGATCGGCGCCGAAGGTCGCGGCGAGCGCCGCGGAGGGGTCGGCGTCCGCGATGAGGAAGCGGTCGAGGGCCCGCCGGATGACCTCGGCCATCGTGACGCCTTCGGCGGCTGCGATCGCGTCGATGCGGTCGCGCTGCTCGGGAGTCAGATAGATCTGCGTCCTCGTCGCTGACATACATCATGAATATACAGCGCCGTCGGGACCGGCAGATCGGTTCTCAGCCCCGGGGGCGTGCGTGCCGATGAGAGGGGAGTGGACGAACGCCGTGGCCGACCCGACCCCCTGCACCGGCTCCCGCCGGTCGAGGCCGAACGGGTGCGCCGCCTGCTCGAGGACCGGACCGGACCGGCGCCGGCCAGCGAGCCGGCCGGGCACCGCGACGACCTCACCTGGCTCCTGAACCGGGCCGGGTTCATCGCCGCCGCCGAGCCCTACCTGGCGTGGGCGGCCGACGCCGCCGAGCAGGTGCAGCTCGTGCGCATCGACGTCGACGGGCTCGCCGCCTACTGCGAGGCCCACGGCCCCGAGGCCGGCGACGCCGTCCTCCGGTGCGTGGCCCAGACGGTGCACGCCGGGTTCCGCTCGACCGACGTGCAGGCCCGCGTCGGCGACGACGACTTCGCCGTCCTGTGCATCGGCTCGGCCACCCCCGATCAGCTGCGGGACCGCGTCGACGCCGGCTACACCACCCGCTCGGTCGGCCTGCCCCGGCCGCCCCGCCTCGTCACCGTCGTGGTGGCCGCCGGCGGCGGCATCCCCGCCGCCGCCCTGCTCGACGCCGGCGACGAAGCCGTCGCCGCCGCTCAGGCCGCCGCGCCGTAGGCTGTATCACGGGTGATACCATCGGTGCCGTGGCAGAGGTGAGCATCCGAGACCTGCGCAACCACGGCGGCGACGTCGTCGAACGGGCCACCAGGGGTGAGCGCCTCGTCATCACCCGGGCCGGCAAGCCCGTCGCCGAGCTGGGACCGCTCCAACGGCCCCCCTTGGCGCTCGACGTGCTGCTCGAGCGCTGGCGCCGGCTCCCCCCGGTGTCGCCCGAGCGCCTCCGCGCCGACGTCGATGCCGCCGTCGATCCGACCCTCTGACGTGGCGGGCCGGGGCGTGCTCGACACGAGCACCGTGCTGCTGCTCGGTCGGATCGTCGACCGCTCGACGCTGCCGGCCGAGCCGCTGATCACCGCGGTGACGCTGGCCGAGCTGTCGGTCGGACCGCTGGTCACCGACGACTCCGGCGAGCGAGCTGCCCGCCAGGCCCACCTGCAACAGGCGGAGTCGTCGTTCGATCCGCTGCCCTTCGACGCCGAGGCCGCTCGCCGGTTCGGCCGCGTGGCTGCCTCGCTCCGCCGGGCCGGCCGCAAGCCCGCCGCCCGCGCCTTCGACGCACTGATCGCGGCGACGGCGATGGCGAACGATCTCCCGGTCCACACCTGCGACCCTGACGGCTTCGCCGGCATCGACGGACTCGACGTGGTCGTCGTGCCCCACCCGGATCGCTGAGGCCCACCGCCGGAACGGCTCAGGTGCGGGCCCGGAGGCTGGCGGCCGCCCGCTCGGCGGCGTGGCCGTCCCACAGCGGCGGCGGTGACGGCGCCGGCGGGCGGTCGGCGATCGCCGCGGTGGCGGCGGCCAGCAGGTCGGCGGGGTCGGCGAGGCGGTTGGTGCCGGCGGTGACGGTGATGGGTCGCTCGGTCGTGGTCCGCAGCGTGACGCACGGGATGCCGAGGTAGGTCGTCTCCTCCTGCACGCCGCCCGAGTCGGTGATGACGACGGCGGCGTCGGTGACGAGGCTGAGGAACCGCACGTAGCGGGCCGGGGGCAGGCGGATCACCCGCTCGTGGTCGAGCACGCCGGCGAGACCGAACTCCTCGAGCCGGGCCGCGGTGCGCGGGTGCACGGTGAACACCACGGCGAGGTCGGCGGCCAGCGCCGCCAGCTGGTCGAGCAGGTGCCGGAGGGTGACCGGGTCGTCGACGTTCGAGGGCCGGTGCAGCGTGACCAGCGCGTAGCCGCGGGGCGCGAGACCCAGCTCGGCCGCCGCGCCCGCCGCCTCGATGGCGGGGCGCAGGTGCTCGAAGCTGTCGATCATCACGTTGCCGATGCGCTCGATGCGCTCGGCCGGCACGCCCTCGGCGAGCAGGTGCTCGTCGCCGTCGGCGCTCGGGGTCCAGAGCAGGTCGGCGACGGCGTCGGTGACGATCCGGTTGATCTCCTCGGGCATCGTCCGGTCGCCGCTGCGCAGGCCGGCCTCGAGGTGGGCGACGGGGATGCCGAGCTTCACCGCCGCCAACGTCGCCGCCATCGTCGAGTTGACGTCGCCCGGCACCACCACCCAGTCGGGCCGGTGCTCGAGGAGCGTCTGCTCGTAGCGGGCGAGCACCGCCGCCGTCTGGGCGCCGTGGGTGCCGCTGCCCACCTCGAGGTGGACCGCCGGCGCCGGCAGCCCGAGCTCGGTGAGGAACACGTCGCTCATCGACTCGTCGTAGTGCTGCCCGGTGTGCACGAACACCGGCGTCGCCCAGTCGGTGGCCGCCAGCACCCGGTGCAGCGGCGCCACCTTCATGAAGTTCGGACGGGCGCCCGCCACGAGGTGCACGACCGTCACG
>DATLFP010000073.1:0-53810 GCA_035540955.1 Acidimicrobiales bacterium | reverse complement strand
GCGTTGAGGTAGGCCCGCATCGTGTTGTTGGCCCGGTCGTAGGAGGCCGCCCAGGAGGCGATGGCGGCAGCGGTCAGATCCTCGGGACTGTTCGCTCCGATGTGCCGGGCCACCAGCTCGACGGCGATGGCGTAGCGCTCGCGGGTGCGAGGGTTGCCGTACTCGGCCAACCAGGCTTCGGTCAGGGCTGCGAGGCTCGACCGGCGAGGCCGGAGCGGGATGGGTTCGCTGATTTCTTGATCAGTGAACCCATGACGGGGGCCGAGGGTAGCGGTGTGCCCCCGGCCGCACCAAGGCGCCGACCATCCACCACCCGGGACCCGGGGTGCCGTACAACACCTCGAAGCCCAGCTTCGGGAGGTGGACGATGTCACCGCAGCTCCTCCGATCGCTCCGACGCATGGAAGGCCATCACGTCCGCGTGCGCCTCGAGGACGGCAGTCGGTTGGACTGCGAGCTCGTCTCGACGGCCCGGCGCGGCGCCACCACGATCTGGCTCCACGACGAGCGAGGCACCGACCACTTCGTGCCCGTCGCCGCCATCGCCGATGTGCGGGAGATCGCCTGAGGCGTGGCCGTAGCCTGGGGCGCACCCATCGGGGGTCGTCCAATGGCAGGACATCGGGTTTTGGTCCCGAGAATGAGGGTTCGAATCCTTCCCCCCGAGCGCTGGTGGTAGGGAAGGGCCGGTGAACGCTCGCCCCCTGGCCTCCGTGGTCCTCGCCGCCGGCGAGGGCAAGCGCATGCGCTCGGCGCGCCCGAAGCCCCTTCACCTCCTCTGCGGGCGGGCGATGGTGCTGCACATCCTCGACGCGGTGGCCGAGATGGGTGCCGACCGGGCGGTGGTGGTGATCGGCCACGGCGCCGAGCGCATCACCAAGAAGCTGGTCGACGACGGCCCGCCCGGGCTGCCGATCGACTTCGTCGAGCAGAGCGTGCAGCGGGGGACCGGCGACGCGGTGATGGTGGCGATGACCGCGTTCCCCGACGACGATGACGACGGCGACGTCCTCGTGCTGCCCGGCGACCACCCGCTCCTGCGGGCCACGACCCTCGAGTCCCTCGTCGAGCAGCACCGGGCCTCCGGCGCCGCCTGCACCCTCCTCACGGCGCGTGTTGCCGAGCCCGCCGGGTACGGCCGGGTGGTCCGGGGCGCCGACGGTGCGGTGACGCGGATCGTCGAGCAGCGCGACGCGACCACCGAGGAAGCCGCGGTCGACGAGATCAACCTCGCCGTCTACTGCTTCAAACGTGGTCTCCTCGCTCCCGCCCTCCGCCGGATCACGCCCGACAACCACCAGGGCGAGTACTACCTGACCGACGTCGTCGAGGTGCTGGCGTCCGCCGGCCACCTCGTCGGGGGCATGGAGGTCGGCGACCTCGCCGAGGCCCTCGGCGTCAATGACCGGGCCCAGCTGGCCGAGGCGGAGGCCGAGCTGCGGCGCCGCACCAACGAGCGGTGGATGGCGGCCGGGGTGACCATGGTCGACCCGCCGCAGACCTACGTCGACACCGGCGTGCGCCTCGCCGCCGACGTGACCTTGTTCCCCGGGGTGATCCTCCAGGGCGCCACCGTCGTCGGCGAGCGCACCGAGATCGGGCCCGGCACCCGGCTCGTCGACTGCGTCGTCGGTGCCGACTGCCGGCTGGACCACACCGTGGCGGAGCAGTGCGAGATCGGCGACGGCGCCACCGTCGGCCCCTTCGCCCACCTGGTGCCGGGCACCTCGATTGCACCCGGGACCGACACCGGCGCCTTCTACACTTCGCGGTAGGGCCGCGACGAAGGGGAACCAGGTGGAGCTCGTCACCAAGAAGCGACTGCAGCTCTACTCGGGGCGGGCGCACCCGCAGCTGGCGGAGGACATCGCCGCCCACCTCGGCGTCGCCCTGGGTGAGCCCAACATCCAGTCGTTCAAGAACGGCGAGCTCCACTGCCAGTTCAACGAGTCGGTGCGGGGCAGCGACGTCTTCATCATCCAGACCCACGCCGACCCCATCAACGAGTCGATCATGGAGCAGCTGATCATGATCGACGCCGCCAAGCGCGGCTCGGCCAAGCGGATCACCGCCGTCTGCCCCTACTACGGCTACGGCCGTCAGGACCGCAAGGCGGCGGGCCGGGAGCCCATCACGGCCAAGCTGCTCGCCGACATGCTCACGGTGGCGGGCGCCGATCGCATGGTGAGCATCGACCTGCACGCCGGGCAGATCATGGGCTTCTTCGACAAGCCCGTCGACCACCTCGTGGCCATGCCCGTGCTGCTCGAGTACCTCAGGGCGAACGCCCCCGACGATCTCGTGGTCGTGTCGCCGGACGCCGGGCGCATCAAGGTGGCGGAGCGGGCGGCCCAGCACCTCGGGGCCGACCTCGCGTTCGTGCACAAGCGGCGCCCGAAGGGCCAGCCCGGCGTGGTGGAGGCCCGAGGGGTGATCGGCGACGTCGAGGGCCGTGCCTGCGTTGTGATCGACGACATGATCGACTCGGGCGGCACGATCGTCGCCGCCGCCGACGTGCTCAAGGGGCATGGCGCCACCGACATCTGGTGCGCCGCCACCCACCCGGTGCTCTCCGACCCGGCCGTCGACCGGCTGAAGAACAGCGAGTTCTCCCGGGTCGTGGTGACCGACACCCTGCCCATCCCCTCCGAGAAGCAGATCGACAAGCTCGAGGTGCTGTCGGTGGCGAAGATCTTCGCCGAGGCGATCGACGCCATCTTCGAGGACACCTCGGTCAGCGACCTCTTCGGCGGCGAGAACCTCTCCTGAGCGGGTCCCGGAGGCCGGCTTCCCCGGTTCCGAAGCCGGGCTGTAGCCTTGCTCGGTCCCGCTGCAAGGCCCCGAAGTAGGAGCGCGCCATGTCGGAAGTCACCCTCACCGCCAAGCCCGGCCGGGAGCCCGGCTCGCGCGCCTCGGGGCGCCTGCGCACCGTCGGCCAGGTGCCGGCCGTCGTCTACGGCCACGGCATCACTCCGGTCGCGGTCTCGATCGACTGGCGGGAGCTGCGGGCGGCGCTCACCACCGACGCCGGCACCAACGCCCTCATCAACCTCGAGGTGGCCGGCGACACCCACCTCACGATCGTGCGGGACATGCAGCGCCACCCGATCCGCCACGACGTGCTGCACGTCGACTTCCAGGTCGTCGACCGCGACCAGGTCATCTCCGTCGACGTGCCGGTCGTCCTCACCGGCGAGTCCCAGGCCGTGAACGACACGACCGGCGCCACCGTCGAGCAGACGATGCACTCGCTCACCATCAAGTCGAAGCCCGGTGCCATCCCCAACGAGATCAGCGTCGACATCTCCAGCCTGGAGATCGGCCACGCCATCCGGGTCGGCGACCTGACCCTGCCCGAGGGCGTGGAGACCGACGTCGATCCCGAGGAGACGGTGGCGTCGGCCACCGTCGTCCAGGCCGAGCCCGAGCCCACCGAGGAGGGCGAGGAGCTGGCCGAGGGCGAGGAGGGCGCCGAGGCCGAGGCCGGCGAGGGCGGCGAGGCGCCCACCGCCGAGGGTGGCGAGGGCGAGTCCGCCGACACCAGCGAGTAGCACCACGTGTTCGGTCGCGATCGGCGGGGCACGCCGGCCGACCTGCTCGTCATCGGCATGGGCAACCCCGGCGCCGAGTACGACGGCTCGCGCCACAACGTCGGGGCTGAGACCGTCGCGCTCCTGGCGAAGCGCCACGGCGCGGCGCTCGGCAAGAGCCGGGAGAAGGCCCTGACCTGCGAGGTGCGCATCGGTGACAAGCGGGTGGCCCTCGCCTTCCCGACCACCTACTACAACGAGGCCGGATCGGCGGCCCGGCTGCTCGTCAACCGCTACGGCATCGAGGACGCGTCGCAGGTCGTCGTGGTGCACGACGAGCTCGACCTGCCGGTGGGCCGGATGAAGGTGAAGCACGGCGGCGGGCTGGCCGGCAACAACGGGCTGCGCTCGATCAAGGCCCACCTGAAGACCGACGAGTTCGTGCGCATCCGCATCGGGGTGGACAAGCCGGTCAACGTCCTTCGCGGTGCCGACCACGTGCTCCGCAAGCCGAGCAAGTCCGACCGCGCCGAGCTCGATGTCGTCGTCGAGGAGGCCGCCGACGCCGTGGAGCTCATCGCCACCGACGGCATCGAGCGGGCCATGGAGCGCTACAACCGCCGCGGCGAACGCGACTGAAGCGCCCGCCACTTGAGATCTCGCGACATCACAGACCGCCATGACCGGCTCTCTGATGCGCCGAGAACTCGAGCGCGCCAGGGCCTCCACCCGTCCCGACCGTGGGCTCGGCCTATGGCTCTCGCACCGCGGCCAGGATCACCGGAGCGGTCTCCGTGTCCCACGTCGCGGTGAGCCCGATCGGCGGCCGTGGCCCACTGACCGGATGCCGGTGGAAGGTCAGCTCGAAGCGATCGTTGCGGAGGACGGAGGCACTCGCGTCGTCGGAGACGAGCTGGAACCCGTCGACCGGTACTCGCTCCCGGGTCCACCCTCCACCCTGGATCCGGACGTTGCTCGGCGCGACGTACCAGCGACCTTCGTACATGGCCATGCCGAGCGCCTCACCCTGCCCGGTCATGGTGACCCCGGCGAGCATGAGCACATAGCGGGGGTCGAGCAGTCCGTCATAGACCCAGCGAGTGCCGAGCACGGAGTGCTGCATCTCGGTGATGAAGGCAGGTCCCGCGCCCTCGAGGGGCTCGTCGCGGTAGGTGAGGGGGACCTGGAACAGCCTTCCGCCCCCCGTCACGAGAAACGTCTCCATGCCGACGCGACCGTCGGGATCATCGAAGCGGTAGGAGCCGACCAGGTCGATCGCCTCACCGGCAGCCGGACCCCAGGGCCGCGTCGGAGCCCAGGCCTCGATGAGCTCGGTCTTCGTCGGCGTGATCGTCGCCCGGTGGAAGATGGCCATGCCCTCACGATGGCATCGGTTTGCGCACCACGCGAGTCATCTCCCTGAACTTGTGGCACAAGTCTTGCCATAATCTATTGACACAAGTCTTGCCACTACTTATGGTGCTCTTCACAGCTCACATCGAAGGGAAGACACCGTGCGCCGAACCACCCGCATCACACTCGCTTGCCTGACCCTCGCGATCAGCCTGGCCGCGACCGCCGTCCCCGCCGGCGCCGACACGCTCACAGGACGGTTGACCGCGGGTGCGACGGCGGTGACGGAGCTGGACTTCGGCGATGTGTGCGTCGGTGGCGCCGAGACGATCGAGTTCGACCTCGTCCTGACGCGGGATGCCGCGTCGACGACGCTGCTGTCGAACTTCACGTACGTGGTGTGGGGCGAGCTGAGCGCTCCCGCGCCCCCCGGGTGGAGCTGGGAGACGATGATCACGCCGACCGGCGCTCAGCTCGTCACGCCGACCGATTGGGCGGTGTCACCGGACGGCATGGAGCTGAGCGTCGGCCGGGCCTCCCTCACCATGGTCGGCGACACCCTCGGGTCGTGGTCGGGCAACGCGGCGTGGATCGCATTCCCCGACACGACCAACCCGCTCCTGCAGCTCCGTCACACGATCGCCGTGCTGCCCTACTCCATGAACGTCGTCGAGTGCTCGCTCGAGGCGAGCGGGTTCCTGCCGCCGGTGCGCACCGGCAGTGACGTCACCAACGTCGTCAAGGGGGGCGCGACCGTGCCGCTGAAGTTCACGGTCACCAACGGCGAGGACCCGGTCACCGACGTCGAAGCACTCGACCCGTCGATCTCGCTCACGCCGTACCGCTGCGACACGTCGGACGAGCGCACCGAGATCACGGCCACCACGGGGACGACCACGACGCTTCAGGTCGTCGATGGCCAGTTCGTGCAGCACTGGCGCACCCCGACAGCCAAGGGCTGCTACCGCTTGGCGCTGTCGATCGCACCCGGCGTCGACGCCATGGAGGCGCAGTTCCAGGTCCGATGACGGCGCAGCCACCGGCGGGTCCCCCGTGACGGGGCCGCCCAACGGCGAGGATGGATGGATGGCCACCGACGACGGCCACGAACGGATCGATGGTCGGGGCGCTCGCCGTGACCGCAACCGAGCCGCCGTCGTCGCCGCGGTCGTGGCGCTGTTCGAGGGTGGCGTCCTGGCACCCGATCCTGAGGAGGTGGCGGCCCGCAGCGGCGTCTCGGTCCGCTCCGTCTACCGCTACTTCGAGGATCGCGACGATCTGCTGCTGGCATCACTTGCCCATCACCAGAGGCAGTACGCCCACCTCGGCCTCATCAGCGAGATCGGGCAGGGGACCCTGGAGGACCGCATCGACCGGTTCCTCGACTCGAGGCTGGCGCTCCACGAGACCATCGGCGCCACCGCCCGGACCGCGCGGGCGCTGGCGCGCAGCCAGGAGCTGCATCGTCGGCAGCTCGACAGGGCACACGCGAACTTCCGCCGGCAGGTCGAGCTGCAGTTCGCGCCGGAGCTCAAGGCGATGGGCGCCCGTCGGCGGAAGCTCGTCGAGCCCACCGTCGACGTGCTGTGCCAGTTCGAGAGCCTCGACCTGCTTCGCCTCCACCGCGGCCTGACCGCCAGGGAGACACGCCGCGTCCTCGCCGAGATGCTCGCAACGCTCCTGCAGACCCCGATCCCGATGGAGTGAGCGACGGTGACCGCGCGGCGCCTGCACGTGCTGGGACAGGCGGTGGCGCTTGGAGCAAGACGAGAGCGTCGATCGGGAGCGCGCTCGTCGTGTGGGTCGTCAGTGGTCGGTGGACGCCGCTTGGTTGGCGGCGACGACGGCGTAGGTCTTCTGGAGATCCTCTGTGGGGCTGAACTCGACGTATTCGCTGTCCGTGACGACCTCGAACCGATGGCCTGGCGGCAGGTAGTAGGCCTCGCCCGCACGGATCGTGAGTTCGGTGCCGTCGCTCATGGGGACGCCCCACTCTCCCTTGAGGAGCAGACCCCAGTGGGGGCATTGGCAGGCGTCGTCGGGAAGTCCCTTGAACGTCGCTGCGTTCATGATGAGCCCGGCTCTGATCGTGCCGAAGTCGACGGTGTACTCGCCGAGCTCGGCGGTTCGGTTCTCGCTCTGGTCGGACCGCTCGGCTTCGAGCTCGTCGGGATGGACAGACAGGGTGGTCATCGCTGATCCCTTCTTCGTGTCGTGTCGGAGCGCCATCGAGGTCGACGGTACGAACAGACCGGGGGCGCTGACTTCGGCCGATCTGTGCAACCTGGCGCCCACCGGCTCGCCCGATTGGGTCGAACTATGCAGACGGTGGTGCCGCGATGCCGCGTGCGCTTGTCGATGAGCCACGGGCTCACGACCAAGCGCCCGACATCACATCCCGGTCGTCGAGGTCATCGGCCAGCGCAGCCGCGCCGGGAGCTGGTCCACCCGAGAACGGTTCTCGGTGCCCACGATCCGGGTGGAAAACCGGACATTCGGGTTGCGGATCGAGGGGAACATATGTACGATTACGGGCAGATGTCCGGTTCGCTCGCCTCCTTCGCAACCCGAGCATCCGCCATGGGCGACGATGAGCTGCGCGAGCGGCTGGGCGCTCTTGATGCCCTGCAGCGCCGCCTCGATGCCGAGCGGCTCGGTGCGCTGGCGGAGTGGGACGCACGGCAGGTCTGGGCCGATGACGGGTCGACGACGGGCGTGGGGCGTCTGGCCCGGGACGCGAGCCTGTCGCGCCGCGAGGCTCGGGACCGCCTCCGGCTCGCGTCGTTGCTGCGCTCGTCGATGCCGGCCACCGCCGCCGCGTTCGGCGAGCTCGGGGCGTCCAAAGCCAAGGTGCTGTCCTCGGCCATCAACGACCGCACGAGCGAGGCGTTCGCCGACTGCGAGGCGCGGCTGGTCGAGGAGGCGAAGCGCCTGTCGGTCGACCAGCTTGCGGTGCTGGTCAACGGCTGGCGCCGGCTCGTCGACCAGGACGGCGCCAACGCCGATGCCGACGCGATGCACGAGCGCCAGTTCTTCCAGCTGTCCAAGTCCTGGGCCGGAGAAGGGTTCCTGTCGGGCCGGCTGGCGCCGGAAGGCGCCGCCATCGTCGACCAAGCGCTCGAGCTCATCGCCGGCGAGCTGCGCGACGCCGAGAAGGCCGAACGCGCCGCGCTCGGCGCCGACGCCGCCGGCCTGCGGGCGGCGTCGCAGCGCTATGCCGAAGCACTCGTGGAGATGGCGGCCCGGTCGATGGCCAACACCGCCGCCGCCGACGCCGGTCAGCCGGTCGCGCCCGCGCGACCGCTCATCACCGTTGTGATCGACCTCGACGCCGCCGAAGGCGTCGACCTCGACGAACAGACCCGAGCGATGCTCGCCGCCCGCCTCCCCGGCGGGGTCACGCTGCCGCCGGCGGACGCCGTGCGTGTCGCCTGCGACGCCGCCCTGAGCCGGCTGGTCGCATCCCGGGGCACGGTGCCCCTGCATCTCGGGCGCAGCACCCGCGACCCCTCGGACGCCCAACGCCGAGCGCTGGCGGCGCTGTGGGACGGCTGCGCGTTCGACGGCTGCACGAGTCGCTACGCCTGGTGCGACCTGCACCACGTCCACCACTGGGAAGCCGGTGGCCCGACCGACGTCGATTGGCTGCTGCCGCTCTGCCGACGACACCACCGCCTCCACCACCAAGGCGTGTTCCGGATACGAAGACAGGCCGACGGGACCTTCGTGTTCACCCGGCCCGACGGCCAACCGATCTTCACCGCCACGCCTACCGGCCAGCTGGCCGCCGTCGCTCGCCGCCTCGGGCCCACCGCCGCCTGAGCGCGGCGAGCGGAGCGCGCCTCAGCGCTCGTCGATCTCGCCGAAGCGCAACCGGTTGCCGAACGGGTCGATGAGGGTGAACTCGGTGCGGCCGTCGGTCTGCTCGAGGCCGGGCCGGCTGCCGGCGGACGGCTTCGCGGCCAGCTCGGCGTGGAGCTCGCGCACGCCGGTCATGTACACGTAGACGACCGAGCCCGGTGTGCTGTCGCCGTGGTGCTCGGTCAGGTGCAGCACCAGGTCGCCCCTCGACACCTGGCGGTAGAGGGGGAGCTCGGGTTCGAAGCGGTGCTCCCAGTCGACGGTCATGCCGAGGTGGTCGACGTAGAACTCGGTGGCCTTGTCGGTGTCGAAGGTCCGCAGGACCGGGACGACGCGGGTGAACTCCATGGACGGTTCCTCTCTCGATGCGCCCGCATCGGGCGCGCGGGATCTGAGGAGGCGTTGGCGCGCCGATGCATACGACAGGCGGTGGGCGCGGGCATGGGCTCGCACGAGTCGCTTGAAGTCCTTGTCGGCAGTCATCCGGTGCCTCGCATCCGTCCGGTCTGGCAGCCCCCAGCAGTGCCGTCCGGACGGTGGAGCAACCGAACGAAGCTGACCTGAGGATTCGCTCCCCTTTGCCTCCGTCGAGCGACCTTGCTGGGGAAGGTCGTTGGAGGTCGAGCGCAGGACCCGCTCGGCGGCCATCTTCGCCCCCGCTCTGCGCGCCGTCAACCACTCCTACGCTGGGCGTCCGATGACCGCCGGGCTGCGGGTGCCTCCGTACCTGCAAGCGTCGATGGACGCGGGCGGGCCGGAGCTGGCGGCGTGGCTGGCGGCGCTCCCGGGGGTGGTCGAGGACCTGGTCGCGCGGTGGGGGCTGGTGCTCGGCGAGCCGTTCGAGCCCGGCGGCAACTGCTCATGGGTCGCACCGGGCACCGACGGCGAGGGCCACGAGGTCGTGCTCAAGGTGGCGTGGGCGCACAGCGAGGCACGCCACGAGGCCGAGGGCCTGGCCGCGCTCCGGGGCCGCGGCGCGGTGGAGGTGCACGCGTTCGAGCACCTGCCGGCGGCGGCCGACGCGGACGGCGACGTCGAGCCGGGACTCGGCACGACGGCGATGCTGCTCGAGCGGTGCCGCCCGGGCACCGAGCTGCGCGGTCGCCCCGAGGCCGAGCAGCACGTGGTGCTCACCGACCTGCTCCGGTCGGTCTGGGCCGTCGACCTCGAAGCCGACCACCCGTTCCGCCCCCTCTCGCTGATGGCCGATGAGTGGGTGACCCGGGCCGAGGCGCGACTCGCCGCCGACCCGGGGCGGCTCGACAGCGGGCTGGCCCGCGACGGGCTCGCCCGGTTCCAGGAGCTGGCGCGCACCGGCCCGGCCCCGACGTTGCTGTTCACCGACCTTCACGCCGGCAACGTGCTGGCCGGCACGCGCCGGCCCTGGTTGCTGATCGACCCGAAGCCCTACGTCGGCGACCCCCACTACGACGTCCTCCAGCACCTCCTGAACTGCGAGCGGTCGCTGCGCGCCGACCCGATCGGGCTGCTCAGCGAGGTCGCCGACCTCGCCGACCTCGACGCCGAGCGGGTCCGGCAGTGGCTCTTCGCCCGCTGCGTCCAGCAGTGCCTGAGCGACGGGCCGACCTGGCCCGGACTCGACGACGTCGCCCGCCGCCTCGCCCGGTCGTAACCGCCACGCCGGGCCGTAGTGTGGCGGGCGTCTATGACCCCCCGTTCCGGACCGGATCGGGCGCCGCTGCGCGCCCTGGCCGACGTCGCCGCCGACGAGCCGGCCCTGCGCGCCGTGGCCGCCCGCCTCGCCGGCGCCACCGCGCCGGCCCCGCTGGCCGTGCCCGAGGCGGCCCGGGCCATCGCCGTCGCCGGCCTGGCGGTGGCGTCGGGGCGGCGGCCGCTGCTCGTGGCGGTGCCGACGACGGCCGATGCCGACCGGCTCGCCGCCGATCTCCAGCAGGTGCTCGGCCGCGCCGTCGAGCTGTTCCCGGCGTGGGAGACGTTGCCCTTCGAGCGTGTCAGCCCGAGCGTGGAGACGATGGGCCGCCGACTGCGGACCATGTGGCGGCTGCGCACCCTCGGCGGCGCCGACGGCGACCCCGGCGGCGACGACGACCTGCTCGTGGTCGTCGCGTCCGTGCGTGCCCTCGTGCAACGGGTCGGTCCCCACGTCGAGGACGTCGAGCCGATCAGCATCCGCCCCGGCGACCGGCTCGACCCCGAGCAGCTCGTGGCCGAGCTCGTCGCCGCCGGCTACCGCCGCGAGTACCAGGTCGAGGCCCGGGGCGAGGTGGCGGTGCGGGGCTCGATCGTCGACGTCTACCCGAGCACGGCGGACGCGCCGGTGCGGGTCGACCTGTGGGGGGACGAGGTCGACCGTCTGACGACCTTCTCGGTGAGCGACCAGCGCAGCCGCGAGGACGTACCCGCGGTCGAGATCTTCCCGTGCCGAGAGCTGCTGACCACCGCCGCGGTGCGGGAGCGGGCGGAACGGCTCGTCGCCGCCGAGCCCTGGGGCCGCGAGCAGTGGGAGCGGCTGGCGGAGGGGCTCGTCTTCGACGGCATGGAGTCGTGGCTGCCGTGGCTCACCGCCGAGGAGCACGTCCTGCTCGACCTGATCGGCACCGAGGGAGCAGTCGTCCTCGTCGAGCCGCGGCGGATGCGCGACCGCGCCTCCGATCTCCTCGCCGAGGAGGCCGACCTCGCCGCGGCGCTGGCCAAGACGTGGGACGTCGACCCCGACCGCGAGCTGCCCCGCCTGCACGTGTCCTTCGACCGCCTGCTCGCCCACACCGCGGCGCCGGTGGTGATGGTGCACAACGTGGCGCCCGGTCCGACGGGCGATGACGGCGCCGACGCCGAGCAGGTGCGGACCGAGTCGTGGCCGGCGCAGATCGGCGACGGGAGCGTGCTCGTCGCCCAGGTCGAGCAGCTGCAACGCAACGGCACCCGCGTCGTGCTCGCCGCCGACGGCACCGGCTCCGCCGCCCGCCTCAAGCAGTCCTTCACCGACAACGGCGTGACGCCCGGCGCCACCGTCGTGGCGCCGCTGGAGCGCGGCTTCATCCTCCCCGCCGTGAAGCTCGCGGTGCTCGCCGAACCGGACGTGACCGGACGCCGGCGGGCCCACCGGGCGGCGCGCGCCCCGAAGCGCCGCGACAGCGCCGGGTTCTTCGACGACCTCAAGCCCGGTGACCACGTCGTGCACGTGCACCACGGCGTGGGCCGCTACGCCGGCATGGTCAAGCGCTCCATCGGCGGCGTGGAGCGCGACTACCTCCTCATCGAGTACCGGGGCGACGACAAGCTCTACATCCCCACCGACCAGATCGACGCCATCCGCCACTACACGGGCGGAGAGACACCGTCGCTGTCGAAGCTCGGCGGCAGCGACTGGCAGAAGGCCAAGGCGCGCGTGCGCAGCGCCGTGCGGGAGATCGCCCAGGAGCTCGTCGTGCTCTACCAGCGCCGGGTCACGAGCACGGGCATCGCGTTCTCCCTCGACACCCCGTGGCAGCGCGAGCTGGAGGAGGCGTTCCCGTTCAAGGAGACCCCCGACCAGCTGAAGGCCATCAACGACGTGAAGGAGGACATGGAGGCCGAGCGCCCCATGGACCGGCTGGTGTGCGGCGACGTCGGCTTCGGCAAGACCGAGGTCGCCATCCGTGCCGCGTTCAAGGCCGTGCAGGACGGCTACCAGGTGGCGGTGCTCGTCCCCACGACTCTCCTCGCCCAGCAGCACTTCCAGACCTTCGGCGAGCGGTTCGCCGGCTATCCCGTGCGGGTCGAGGTGCTCAGCCGCTTCCTCACCCCCCAGCAGGCCCGCAAGGTGGTGGCCGGGCTGAAGGACGGCGAGGTCGACATCGTGGTCGGCACCCACCGCCTCCTGTCCGACGACATCGCGTTCAAGAAGCTCGGCCTGCTCGTGGTCGACGAGGAGCAGCGCTTCGGCGTGTCCCACAAGGAGGCGATGAAGAAGCTCAAGACCGACGTCGACGTGCTGACCCTCAGCGCCACGCCCATCCCCCGCACGCTCGAGATGAGCCTCACCGGCATCCGCGACCTCACGCTGCTGCAGACGCCGCCCGCCGAGCGCATGCCGATCCTCACCTACGTGGGCGAGTACGACGAGCGGGCGGTGGCCGAAGCCATCCGCCGCGAGCTCCTGCGCGAAGGGCAGGTGTTCTTCGTGCACAACCGCGTGCTCGACATCGAGCAGAAGGCGGCCGAGATCCGCGACCTCGTGCCCGAGGCGCGGGTCGCCGTCGCCCACGGCCAGATGGACGAGGGCACCCTCGAGAAGGTCGTCTACGACTTCTGGGAGGGCGAGTACGACGTGCTCGTCTGCACCACCATCATCGAGTCGGGCATCGACATGCCGACGGTGAACACGCTGGTGGTCGACCGGGCCGATCGGCTCGGGCTGGGCCAGCTCCACCAGCTCCGGGGCCGGGTCGGGCGGGCCGGCCAGCGCGCCTACGCCTACCTCTTCCACCCCCGCGACGTGTCGCTGAGCGAGGAGGCCTACGAGCGGTTGAAGACGATCGGCGAGGCCACCGAGCTCGGATCCGGGTTCAAGATCGCGATGCGCGACCTGGAGATCCGCGGCGCCGGCAACCTGCTGGGCGAGAGCCAGTCGGGACACATCGCTGCCGTCGGCTACGACCTCTACGTGCAGATGGTGGCCGAGGCGGTGGCCGAGCTGAAGGGGGAGACGGTGCGCCCCCCGGCGGAGATCAAGCTCGAGCTGCCGCTCGACGCCTCCCTGCCCCCCGACTACGTGGCCAAGGAGGAGCTGCGGCTCGAGGCGTACCGGCGGCTGGCGGCGGTGACCACCGCGGAGGAGGTCGCCGACATCCGCACGGAGTGGGAGGACCGCTACGGGCCGGTGCCGCCTTCCGCCGAGGCGCTGCTGCGGGTCGCCCGGCTCCGAGCCGAGTGCGCCCGGGTCGGCGTGAAGGAGGTCGTCGTCACCCGCAACCAGACGTCCCAGGGCTTCCAGGCCCGGCTCCTGCCCGTCCGGCTTCGGGCCAGCGCTGCCGTGCGGCTCAAGCGGTTGTCGCCGTCGTCGGTCTACAAGGAGGAGCAGCGCCAGCTGATCGTGCCGTTGTCGCGCTCGGTCGACGCCGCCGACGCGCTCGTGACGTTGCTCACCGAACTCGTCCCTGCCGAGGTCGCCTCGGTAGCGTCCTGACCCGATGCGCCGGTTCGTCCCCCTCCTCGTCGCGTTCGCCCTCCTGACCTCGGCGTGCTCGGCGCTGGGCGCCGCCCCGGCCGCCACCGTCGGCTCCACGAAGATCTCGACCGGCGAGATCGAAGAGGAGATGGACGCCATCCGCGGCAACCGCCAGTACACCGACGTGCTCGAGCAGACCTACGGCCTGCCCACGCAGGGCTCGGCGGGCACGGGCACGTTCGACGCCGCGTTCGTGGCCCAGGTCCTCTCGCTGCGGGTCTGGTACCAGCTGGTCGAGGACGACCTCGCAGCCCGCGGCGTGCTGCCCATCCCCGACGACCTCCTGGCCGAGTCCCGCGCCGAGATCGTCCAGCAGTTCGACTCCCTCGACCCCGAGGCGTTCGAGTCGTTCCCGGCGTCGTACCAGGACAGGCTCATCGAGCAGCGGGCCCTGCTCGTGCTGGTCGAGCAGGAGATCCTCGCCGAGATCGGCGACGACGAGCGCCGGTTCTACGACGCGAACCCCGACGAGTTCACCGAGATCTGCATCTCCCACGCGCTGGTCGGCGTGCAGGGCCGCACCCCGGCGGAGGCGCAGCAACGGGCCCGGGCCCTGGCCCAGCGGATCGCCGACGGGGAGGACTTCACCGCCATCGCCACCGACGAGTCCGACGACCCCGGCGCCGCGGCCCAGGGTGGCCAGCTCGGCTGTGGCACCCGGCGCCAGCTCCAGTTCGACCCCACGTTCGAGGCCGCGGCGTTCGACCTCGAAGAAGGCATGGTGAGCGAGCCGGTGCAGACGCAGTTCGGGTCGCACCTCATCCTCGTCACCGAGCGCCGGGTGCTGCCCTACGCCGAGGTCCGAGAGAGCGTGCGGCTCGTGATGGCCGAGGCCCGGGACACGCGGGTGAGCGAGCACGTCGTGAACGTGATCTGCGCCGGCTCGGTCACCGTCAACCCCCGGTACGGGACCTGGAGCGACGAGGCGTGCGACGGGCCGGTGCCGCGCCTGCCGCGCGTCGAACCGCCGGCCGGCCCCCGGGGCGGGTCCTGATCCGGCCGCTCGTCACCGTCGTCGGCCTCGGCCCCGGTGACCCCGGGATGGTGACCGAGGCGACGCGGGCGGCGATCGACCGGGTGCCGGTCCGCTACCTGCGCACCAGCCGTCACCCGTCGGCGTCGCTGGTCGAGCCGGCCACCGCCCTCGATCACCTCTACGACGCCGCCGACCGGCAGTCCGAGGTGTACCCGGCGATCGTCGAGGTCGTGGTGGCCGCCGCCGTCGAGCACGGCGAGGTGCTGTACGCGGTGCCCGGCTCGCCGCTGGTCGCCGAGCGCAGCGTCACGTTGCTGCTGGCCGACGAGCGGGTGCGCGTCGAGGTGGTGCCGGCCCTGTCGTTCCTCGATCTGGCGTGGGTGCGGCTCGGCGTCGACCCGCTCGCCGAGGGCGTGCGGGTCGTCGACGGTCACGAGTTCGCGGTGCAGGCGGCCGGGGAGCGCGGGCCGCTGCTCGTGTCGCACTGCCACGAGCCCGGCGTGCTGTCCGACATCAAGCTGGCGATCGAGGGTGATCTCGATGGCGCAGACCCGGCGGCGCCGGTGACGGTGCTGCAGCGGTTGGGCCTGCCCGACGAGTCGATCACCGAGGTCGCGTGGGCCGATCTCGACCGGGCGATCGTGCCCGACCATCTCACGTCGCTGTACATCCCCCGGCTCGCCGCCCCCGTCGCCGTGGAGCTGGTGCGCTTCGCCGAGCTCGTGCGGACGCTGCGGGAGCAGTGCCCGTGGGATCGCGAGCAGACGCACACGTCCCTGCGGCGCTACGCGCTGGAGGAGACCTACGAGGTGCTCGAGGCCATCGATCGGCTCGACGAGGACGACGCCGCGACGATCGCCCACCTGGAGGAGGAGCTCGGCGATCTCCTGTTCCAGGTGTACTTCCACGCCACGATCGCCGCCCAGTCCGGGTGGTTCACCCTCGCCGACGTCGCCCGCGGGATCCACGACAAGCTCCGGTCGCGCCACCCCCACGTGTTCGGCGACGTGGTCGTCGAGGGTGCCGGTGAGGTCGTGCAGAACTGGGAGGCGATCAAGCGGGCCGAGAAGGGGCGGACCTCCGCGTTCGACGGCATCCCGAGCACGCTGCCGGCGCTGCTCTACGCCGACGAGGTGGTCCGCAAGGCGCGGTCGATCGGCGTCGAGCCCGACGTGGGCGCCGCCGACCTCGGCGACCGGCTGCTGGCGCTCGTGGTCGAGGCCCGAGCGGCGGGCGTCGATCCGGAGCACGCGCTGCGGTCGCGGGTCGAGCGGTTCCGCGCCGCCGCCGGGGAGCGTGAGCTCGAG
Organism: Acidimicrobiales bacterium; assembly: GCA_035540955.1. Lineage (GTDB taxonomy): Bacteria > Actinomycetota > Acidimicrobiia > Acidimicrobiales > CADCSY01 > DATLFP01. The sequence goes on along the minus strand of DATLFP010000073.1, from coordinate 37,592 downwards.
TCGGGGTGACGAGCCGTCGCTCGGCGTGCTCGTCATCGGCGGCATCGGCGTGCTCGTGGTGCTGGCGTTCGTGGCCGCTGTTGCGTTGGGGCGCCAGGCGCGGACCGAGCCCGGCGACCGGGTGCGGGTGGCGGCCAACGTCGAGCCCGGGCGCCCGCCGGTGGTGTTCGTGGGGCGGTGCCCCGACGAGCGGGTGCGGGCCGTCGAGGTCCGGGTGCCCGACGGCGAGACGCTCTGGCGGGTGGAGTCGGCGCGGGGGACGGTCAACCGAGCCTTCGTGATCGGTGACGAGCCGCCGCCGTTCTTCGAGACGGTGGTCGAGGGCCGGCCGCTCCCCGAGGGCGAGCTCGAGGCCGAGGTGCAGGTCGATGACATCGTCGACCGCGAGCGCTTCGAGCCCGCGGCCCTCGAGCGGGGCGGCGGCATCGGCGTGGCGTGCGGCGACAGCGATCTCGGGCTGGTGCCGCTGCTGTTCCTCGTGGGCGCGGCCGGCGTCCTCGGTGGCTACGTCTCGATGGTGGCCCGCTACCTGCGCCGCTGACCGCGGCCGCGCTCAGCGGATGGCGAGGGCGTTGGGCGGGGTGGCGACGCCGTGGGGGATGTGCAGCGGGGCCGAGGTGAAGAACGAGTCGTAGGTGCCGGTGGCGGCGCAGTCCTCGGCGAGGGCGTCGAGATCCCACAGCTCGCCGATGGGGATGCCGAGCAGCGGCAGCAGCGCGGTGTGGACGAACACCTCGGGCCAGCGGGACGGGTCGGCCTCGGCGGCCGCCCGCCAGTCGGTGTCGCCGTCGAGCGAGCCCGGCGGCCACAGCTCGAGGGCGGGGTTGTCGGCGGCGACGGCGGCCACGTGCAGGTCCCAGAGGAGCCGGGTCGTGCGCTCGCCGGGCACGAGGCCGGGGGCGGCGAAGGTGGCGGGGTCGGCGACGGCCCGTCGCCCGTCGTCGTCGAGGGTCCGGTACCAGGTGAGCCAGCCGGTGCGCAGGAGCAGGACGTCGCCGGTCTCGACGGCGGTGCCCTGCTCGGCGATGCAGCCGTGGACGTCCTCGGGGGTGATGGGGTCGGCGGCCCCGTGGTCGATGGGCCGGCCCTGGGCGGCCCGCCACCGGTCGAGGTCGACGAGCACGGCCCGCCCGACGATCCGGTCGACCCAGTGGTGGATGCCGTGGTCCTCGTCGGCCACGCCGCCGTAGTGGCCGTGCACCGGGTTGCCCACGTGGCGGAAGCCGTCCCACTGGCTCGAGGACTGGGTGTTCCACCCGTGCAGGAGGTCGTCGTGGGAGAAGCCACCGGGCCGGCCGGTGACCTCATGGCGGAACGCCGGCCGGCCGAACAGGGGTGGCGACGGCAGGGTGGCGTCGAGGTTGAGGGCGAAGACCCGGCCGGTGCGGATCAGGCTGGCGGCCCGCACCACCCGCTCGGGGGTGAGCAGGTTCAGGCAGCCGAGCACGTCGCCGTCACCCCACACGCCCCACGACGACCCGGGCGGGGCGCCGTCGGTCACCGGGAGGTCGTCATAGCTCGGCAGGTCGGCGGGTCCCGACCGATCGTCGTCGCGCATCCCCGCTTTCTAGGGGACCTCAGGCGGGTTCGGGGTCGGGGACGAGGGGTTGGGACGGGCCCGGCTGGGGGTCGGGGAGCACCGGGGTGACGGGCTCGGGCGGACTGCCGGGGAGGGGCGTGACCGGGTCCGGGTTGGGATCGGGCTGCGGTCCTGCGGGATCGTGGGGGACATCGGACATGGTCTGGCCCTACCCGGGTTCCCTCGTGCCGCCTTGATCCGTCCTGTACCGTTCTCACACTGACAACAGGAGCAACATCCTCAACATGAGCAGCATCGAACACCTGGTGGGCCGGCAGGTCCTGGACTCCCGCGGCAACCCGACCGTCGAGGTCGAGGTGTGGCTGGGCTCGGGCGCGTCCGGGCGGGCCATCGTCCCCTCGGGCGCGTCCACCGGGCAGTTCGAGGCCGTCGAGCGACGCGACGGCGGCGCCGACTGGGGCGGCAAGGGTGTCTCCGACGCGGTCGCCCACCTGAACGGCGAGATCCTCGGCGAGCTCCTCGGCATGGACGGCCTCGACCAGCGAGCCGTCGACCGGGCCCTGCGAGACCTCGACGGCACCGACAACAAGGCCCGGCTCGGGGCCAACGCCATCCTCGGGGTCAGCCTCGCCGTGGCCCGGGCGGCCGCCGACCACCTCGAGGTGCCGGTGTACCGCGCCGTCGGCGGGGCCAACGCCCACGTGCTGCCCGTCCCGATGATGAACGTGCTCAACGGGGGCGTCCACGCCGACAACAACGTGGACTTCCAGGAGTTCATGGTCATGCCCGTCGGCGCCGCGTCGTTCTCCGAGGGGCTGCGCTGGAGCGTCGAGACCTACCACGCGCTCAAGGCGCTCCTGCACGGGCGCGGGCTGTCGACCCTGGTGGGCGACGAGGGCGGCTTCGCTCCCGACCTGGCGACCAACGAGGAGGCCGTGCAGCTCCTGCTCGAGGCGATCGCCGCCGCCGGCTACACCCCCGGCGACGACATCGCCATCGCCCTCGATCCCGCCGTGACCGAGGTCTGGCGCGACGGCAGCTACGTGCTCGAGGGCGAGGGGCGAACGCTCTCGCCGACCGAGATGGTCGACCTGTGGGACGACTGGTGCTCGAAGTACCCGATCGTCTCGCTCGAGGACGGCATGGCCGAAGAGGACTGGGACGGGTGGGCGGCCCTCACCGAGCGCGTCGGCGGTCGCGTGCAGCTCGTCGGCGACGACCTGTTCGTCACCAACGTCGAGCGGCTGCAGCGCGGGATCGATGCCGGCGTCGCCAACTCGATCCTCGTGAAGGTCAACCAGATCGGCACGCTCACCGAGACGCTCGAGGCCGTCGCGCTCGCCACCCGCAGCTCGTACACCTCGGTGATGTCGCACCGCAGCGGCGAGACCGAGGACACCACCATCGCCGACCTCGCCGTCGCCACCAACTGCGGCCAGATCAAGACCGGCGCGCCCGCCCGCTCGGACCGCGTCGCCAAGTACAACCAGCTGCTGCGCATCGAAGAGGAGCTCGGGGAGTCGGCCGCCTACCTCGGCCGCGCCGCCCTCGCCCGACCGGGAGGCGCGGCGTGAGGATCCGCCGGCTCGTCCCGCTCGTGGTGCTCATCGTCCTGGTGGCGGTGCTCTTCGTCGCGGTGTTCCCGACCCGCACGTGGATGGCGCAGCGCCAGGAGCGGGCCGCCGCCCTCGAGCACCTCCGCGTCCTGGAGGAGCAGAACGAGATCCTCGCCAGCCGTGTGACCGCGCTGCAGGACGACGAGGAGATCGAGCGGCTCGCGCGCGAGCAGTACAACCTCGTGCGGCCGGGCGAGGAGGCGTACGCGATCCTGCCGGCGCCCTCGTCGCCCACCACCACCATCGTCGACCCGATGGCCGACGCCGAGGCCGAGGCCGCCGCCGACGAGGACGACGACCGCTCGCTGCCGAGCAAGATCTGGAGCTTCCTCACCGGCTGGCTGTAGGGCCCGCTGGGCGCGCGCAGCCGTGTGCCGCGGGTCACTTGACGCGGGTGGCCTGTCAAGAGGATCCTGACAGACGATGGTGGATGTCCCTCCCGACCTGAAGGACGCCTGGCACCGAGCGACCTCGAGCACCGATCCGCTCGAGGCGCTGCGCGCCGCCCGCGACCTGAAGGACGAGCTGCAGCGGTTCGAGGCGCACCTCGCCCGCCAGGCGCTCGCGTCGGGAGAGACCTGGGAGACGATCGGCGCCGCCCTCGGCACCAGCCGCCAGGCGGCGTGGGAGCGGCTGCGGCGGGCCATCGCCGCCGAGATCGACTCCGACCGGGAGCGGGTGAAGGCCGAGCGGGACCGCCTGGCCGCCAAGAAGAGGAGCGGGACGTGGAAGAAGAGCTGAGCGGGAACCGGAGCGAGGACCTGGCCCGCCGGGCCGCCGAGCTGGCGGCGCGGGCCCAGGAGCTCGCCGAGCACGCCCGGGAGGCGGGCGAGGTCGACGACGAGCTGCGCAAGCTGGAGGCCGACCTCGCCGCCCTCGACGAGGAGCAGGCCCGGCTCGACCGCGAGCTCGGCGACTTCGTGCAGCCGCCCGAGGAGGCCGAGCCGGTGCGCGACCCCGAGGAGGGGTTCACCTTCCGGCTCGGGAACCTCGGCGAGCGCATCGCCGACATCGTCAACGTGGCCCTCAGCTCGGTGGGCAAGCTCGGCGTGGCCGATGTGATCGAACGGTCGGTGGAGGTGGCCGAGGCGGTCCCGGTGACCGTCGACAGCTTCGCCGGCTCCATCTCGGTGCAGACGGGCAGCCACGGCCGGGTCCAGGTCGTGGCCGAGCGCCGCGGGCTCGACGAGCGCGACCTCGAGCACATCGCCGTCGAGGCGACGAAGGAGGCGGACGGCGTGCACATCACCGCCCGCTCCGACTCGCCCCGCCGGGGCCGCCACTGGGTGCAGCTGACGGTGACCGTGCCCCCCGGTACCCCCAGCCGTCTGCGCACCCGGGGCGGCTCCATCAAGGTCGACGGCACCGGCGCCGAGGTCGATGCCCGCACCGCGGGCGGCTCGATCAAGGTCACCGGCACGAGCGGCGCCGCCGAGCTGGAGACGGCAGGTGGCAGCATCCGGGTCGACGACCACGGCGGCCCGGTGAAGGCGGTGACCATCGGCGGATCGATCAAGCTCGCCGGCCACCTCCTCGGCGTCGACACCTCGACCATCGGCGGGTCCATCAAGGTCGACGGCGCCTACGGGCCGGTGGCGGCCTCGACGAAGGGCGGCTCGATCGTCGTCGAGGGTCGGCTCACCGGCTCGTCGTCGCTCGACACCGCCGGCGGGTCGATCCGGGTCGCGCTCAGCCCCGACACCAACCTCGAGGTCGACGCCCGCGGCGACTCGGTCGTGACCGACGAGGGCCGGCTGGAGAAGCGGGGCGGCGGCCAGTTCACGATCGGCTCCGGCGAGGACGGGAAGCTCACCGTCCGCGCCATCGCCGGCTCGGTGGTGATCCGGCGCGCGTAGTGTCCCGGCCCTATGAGCGAGCATGGGACCGGAACGCGAGCGACTCGGCCGACATCCGGTGAGCGGCCGGCATGAGCATCCTCGGCAACCGAGTACTGCGCAAGGAAGACCCGAAGTTCCTGACCGCCGGCGGGACGTACGTCGACGACCTCCGTGATCCCCGGCTCGACGGCGCCGCCTACGTCACCTTCGTCCGCTCGACGATGGCGCACGCCCGCATCCTCTCCATCGACATCAGCGAGGCGGCCGCCGCCCCCGGTGTCGTCGCGGTGCTGACGGCGGCCGACCTCGACCTCGCCGACGCGCCGCCGCCGATCCCGCTCCTCAACCAGGCCATGACCCGGCCGTACCTCGCCCGTGACACGGTGCGGTTCGTCGGCGAGCCGGTGGCGGTGCTCGTCACCGAGGAGCGCTACCAGGGCGAGGACGCGGCCGAGCTGGTCATGGTCGACTACGAGCCGCTCCCGGCGGTGATCGACCTCGACGACGCGGCCGCCGACGGCACCGTGCTGCACGAGGCGGCCGGCACCAACACGGCGTTCATGCTCCCGTCGCCGGGCGCCGCCGATCTCTTCGAGGGGTGCGACGTGGTCGTCGGCCCCGTCGAGATCAAGAACCAGAAGGTGGCGGGTTGCCCCCTCGAGGTCCGCAGCGCCGCCGCCGCATGGGACGGCCGGCGCCTCACGTACTGGCTCGCCTCCCAGGCGCCCCAGCAGAACCGCGACACCCTCACCGCCGCGCTCGGGCTCGAGCCGGGGGTGGTGCACGTGATCACCCCCGACGTGGGCGGCGGCTTCGGACCGAAGATCGGCGGCTACCCCGAGGAGGTCCTGACCGCGTGGCTGGCCAAGCACCTCGACCGGCCCGTCCGGTGGTGCGAGACCCGCAGCGAGAACATGCTGGCCATGGGGCACGGCCGGGGCCAGGACCAGACCATCACCATCGGCGGCACCCGCGACGGCACGGTCCTCGCCTACAAGCTCGACGTGCTGGCCGACTGCGGCGCCTATCCGAACATGGGCGGCATCCTGCCGTGGCTCACCTCGATGATGGCCTCCGGCGTGTACGCCATCCCGAAGATCGAGTTCGGCTGCAAGAGCCTGACCACGAACACGATGTCGACCGTCGCCTACCGAGGCGCCGGGCGGCCCGAGGCCACCGCCGCCGTCGAGCGGGCCATGGACCTCTTCGCCGCCGAGATCGGCATGGACCCCGCCGAGGTCCGGCGGCGCAACCTCATCCCCGCCGACGCCTTCCCGTACACGACGGCATCGGGCAGCACCTACGACATCGGCGACTACGAGCGGTGCCTCGACCTCGCCCTCGATGCCGCCGGCTACGCCGAGCTGCGCGGCGAGCAGCAGGCGCGGCGGGCGCGGGGCGACGTCAACCAGCTCGGCATCGGCGTCTCCGTCTACGTCGAGGTCACCGCCGGGCCCACCGCCGGCGGCGAGGACGCCAAGGTCGAGATCCTCCCCGACGGCAGCGCCAAGGTCTACACCGGCACGTCACCTCACGGACAAGGACACGTCACCGCGTGGTCGATGATCGCCAGCGAGCAGCTGGGCATCCCCATGGACAAGATCGACGTGATCCACGGCGACACCGACCTGGTGCCGGTGGGCGTGGGCACGTTCGGCTCCCGCTCGCTCCAGCTCGGCGGCACCGCGGTGCACGAAGCGGCCGGCGAGGTCGTCGACCGGGCCCGCAAGCTCGCCGCCGACCTGCTCGAGGCCAACGTCGACGACGTGGTGCTCGACAAGGTCGACGGCCGGTTCCACGTGGCCGGCACCCCGGCGGTGGCCAAGACGTGGGGCGACGTCGCCACCGCGGCGGGTGCCGACGGGGGCCTGCAGGCGTCGAACACCTTCACCGCCCCGAGCCCGACGTACCCGTTCGGGGCCCACGTGGCGGTGGTCGAGGTCGACACCGAGACCGGCAAGGTCGAGCTCACCCGCGTCGTCACCTGCGACGACGCCGGGCGGATCCTCAACCCGCTGCTCGTGGAGGGCCAGCGCCACGGCGGCATCGCGCAGGGGGCCGCCCAGGCGCTGTGCGAGGAGATGCTCTACGACGCCGACGGCAACCCCACCACGTCGACCTTCGCCGACTACACGTTCATCTCCGCCGCCGAGCTGCCGAGCTTCGAGCTGGTCGCCATGGAGACGCCGACCCCGGTCAACCCGCTCGGCGCCAAGGGCATCGGGGAGTCGGGCACCATCGGGGCGACGCCGGCGGTGCAGAGCGCGGTGGTCGACGCCCTCGCCCACCTCGGCATCCGCCACGTCGACATGCCCGCCACCCCCCAGCGGGTCTGGGCGGCGATCCAGTCCGCGTCGTAGGTATGGTGCGATCGGGCAGCGAGCGACCAGGGGGACACGTGCAGGTCACCATCACCGTCAACGGCGAGCAGCGGTCGAACGAGGTCGAACCCCGTGTGCTGCTCGTCCACTACCTCCGCGACGTGCTCGGCCTGACCGGCACCAACGTCGGGTGCGACACGTCGTCGTGCGGGGCGTGCACCGTGCACCTCAACGGGGAGGCGGTGAAGTCCTGCACGGTGCTGGCGGTCCAGGCCGACGGCCAGGACGTGCTCACCATCGAGGGGCTGGCGCCGTCGGCCGACCAGATGCACCCGATGCAGGAGGCGTTCCGCGAGCACCACGGGCTGCAGTGCGGGTTCTGCACCCCCGGCATGGTGATGGCGGCGGTCTCGCTGCTGAAGGAGATCCCCGACCCCACCGAGCGGGAGGTGCGGGAGGGCATCGAGGGCAACCTCTGCCGCTGCACCGGCTACCACAACATCGTCCAGGCCATCCTCAGCCAGGCGAAGGCGAGCGCGAGGTGATCCCGGCGGCGTTCGACTACCAGCGGGCGGCGTCGGTCGAGGAGGCGCTCGCGCTCCTGACCGAGCACGGCGACGACGCCAAGGTGCTGGCCGGCGGCCACAGCCTCCTGCCGCTCATGAAGCTCCGGTTCGCGACGCCGTCGGTGCTGGTCGACATCGGCCGGCTCACCGACCTGTCCTACGTGCGCGACGCCGGCGACGAGGTGGCCATCGGGGCGCTGACCCGCCACCACGACGTGCAGCACAGCGACCTCCTGCAGGCCCAGGTCCCGATCCTCGCCCACGCCGCCGGCCAGGTCGGCGACCAGCAGGTCCGCCACCGGGGCACGATCGGCGGGTCGCTCTCGCACTGCGACCCGGCGTCCGACCTGCCCGCCGTCGTGCTCGCCCTGGGCGGCACCCTCGTGGTCCGGGGCACCTCGGGTGAGCGCGAGGTGCCGGCCTCGGCGTTCTTCACCGGCTTCCTCGAGTCGGCGCTGCATCCCGACGAGCTGCTCACCGAGGTGCGGGTTCCGAAGGTGCCCGACGTCGGCTGGTCGTTCCAGAAGCTCACCAAGCGGGCCCAGGACTGGGCAATCGTCGGGTGCGCCGTCGTGCGCGGCAACGGCACCACCGGCATCGGCCTCGTCAACATGGGATCGACACCGATCCGGGCCACCGCCGCCGAGGAGGCGCTCGCCGGCGGGGCGTCGATCGCCGACGCCGCCGCCCTCGCCGACCGGGAGGCGTCGCCGTCGGCCGACATCAACGCCACCGAGGAGTACCGACGCCACCTGGCGAAGGTGCTCGTCCGCCGGGGCCTGGAAGAGGCGTCGTCCCGCTGATCCGTAGGCTGGCCCGGTGAACGTCGCCGACGTCGCCGAGGTCGAGGCCGCTCTCACCGAGCACGGCTACCTGCCCGACGAGGGCCTGGCCACGGCGGTGTTCCTCGCCCTGCGCCTGCAGCGGCCGCTGCTGCTCGAGGGGGAGGCCGGCGTGGGCAAGACGGAGCTGGCCAAGGTGCTCGCGCGCTGGACGGGCGGCGAGCTGCTCCGGCTCCAGTGCTACGAGGGCATCGACGTGGCGTCGGCGGTGTACGAGTGGGATCACGCCCGCCAGCTGCTGCACCTCCGGGCCGCCGAGGCCGCGCAGAAGGCCACCGACGTCGAGGCGCTCGAGCACGACCTCTACGACGAGCGCTTCCTGATCCGCCGCCCCCTGCTCGAGGCGCTGGCGCCGCGGGAGGGGCCGCCGCCAGTGCTGCTCATCGACGAGGTCGACCGGGCCGACGACGAGTTCGAGGCGTTCCTCCTCGAGATCCTCTCCGACTACACGGTCACCGTCCCCGAGGTGGGGACGTTCTCGGCCGACACGCCGCCGGTGGTCGTCATCACCTCGAACCGCACCCGCGACGTGCACGACGCGCTGAAGCGCCGGTGCCTCTACCACTGGGTCGAGCACCCCGACTTCGACCGCGAGGTGGCGATCGTGCGCCTGCGGGCGCCCGAGGCCTCCGAGGGGTTGGCGAGGCAGGTGGCGGCGGCGGTGGCGACCTTCCGCGACGCCGGGCTCTACAAGCCGCCGGGGGTGGCGGAGACCATCGACTGGGCGGCGGCGCTGGCGACGCTCGGCCGCACCGATCTCGACGCCCGCGCCGTCGACGCCACCCTCGGCACCGTCCTCAAGTACCGGGAGGACCAGGAGCGGATCCGCGCCGCCGGCCTCGAGGTCCTCGTGAGCGCGGCCCGGGCCACGGCCGACGGCGTCGGCATGCAGCTCCCATGACCGCCCAACACCCCGAACCTTGTCGCGCTCGCCCGGCCGGGCCGGGTCACCGCGACAACGTTCGTGGGGTAATGGGATGAGTGCGCCGGTCGCGTTCGCCCGGGTACTGCGGGCGGCGGGCATGGAGGTCACGACGGGGGCGGTCGCCGCCTACGTCGAGGCCCTCGACGCGGTGGGAGTGCGCAGTCCGGACGCCCTCTACTGGTCCGGCCGCGCCACCCTCGTCCACCGCCCCGAGGACATCCCCACCTACGACGCCGCCTTCGCCGTGTTCTGGGACCGATCGGGCCGCGCCGCGGTGCCCGATGAGTCCCAGAACGAGGTGGTGGAGGTGCTGCGGGACGACGAGGACGTGCCCGAGGAGGGCGGGGGTGACGCCGCGCCGCAGGGGCGGACGATCGAGGTGCGGTGGAGCCCGACCGAGGTGCTGCGCCACCAGGACCTCGCCACCATCAGCGACGACGAGCGGGCCGAGCTGCACCGGCTCCTCGACCGCCTGCGGTTCACCGGCGCCCGCCGGCGGGGCCGGCGCCGCACGCCCGGCCCGTCGGGCCGGCTCGACCTGCGCCGCACCGTGGCCCGGGCCATGCGGGCGGGCGGCGAGCCGCTCCACCTCGAGTGGACCGAGCCCGGCGAGCGCCGGCGCCGCGTCGTGCTGCTCCTCGACGTGAGCGGCTCGATGGCGCCCTACGCCCGGGCCCTGCTCCGGTTCGCCCACGCCGCCGTGGTGGCCCGGGCCCACGTCGAGGTGTTCGCACTCGGCACCCGCCTGACGAGGCTGACCCGCCACCTCGCCACCCACGACCCCGACGCCGCCCTCGCCCACGCCACCGAGGCGGTCCTCGACTGGTCGGGCGGTACCCGCCTGGGCGACACCATCGGCGAGTTCACCGACCGCTGGGGCGTCCGGGGCATGGCCCGCGGGGCGGTCGTCGTGGTGCTCAGCGACGGCTGGGACCGCGGCGACGCCGCCGTGCTGGGCGAGCACATGGCGCGGCTGTCCCGCGTCGCCCACCGGGTCGTGTGGGTCAACCCGCTCAAGGCCACGCCGGGCTACGCCCCCCTCGCCGCCGGGATGGCCGCCGCCCTCCCGCACGTCGACCAGTTCCTCGAGGGCCACTCCGTCGCCTCGCTCGAGCAGCTCGCCGAGGTGGTCGCGTGTTGATGGTCTCGCTCTGCGCATCGGGGCCCTTCGGGCGAGGGGCTTGCCGCTCGACATGCCGGACTGGCTTCCGGCCCAGCGGGTGCGCGCCAGACCGGGTGACGGCGTCGTGAGGGAGCTGCTGAACGACCTCCAGCGGTGGCACCGGCAGGGGCGCCGCGTCGCCCTCGCCCGGGTCGTCGACGTGGAGGGCTCGGGGCCCCGCGAGCCGGGCGCGGCCATGGCCGTGAACGACCAGGGCGAGGTGGCGGGATCGGTCAGCGGCGGGTGCGTCGAGGGGGCGGTCGTCACCGAGGCCTTGGCCCTGCTCGAGGCGCGGGCGACGGGCCGGATCTGCACCTTCGGCTACAGCGACGACGAGGCGTTCGCGGTCGGCCTCACCTGCGGGGGCACCATCCACCTGTTCCTCGAGGAGCTCGACTGGTGGGACCGCTTCGAGCGGGTGGCGTCGGCCATCGCCGAGGAGCGACCGGTGGCCATGGCGACCGTCGTGCGGGGGCCCGACGCCGGCCGGGCCATCGTCGTCGAGCCCGGCGGCGTGGCCGGCGGCACGTTGGGCGAGGCCGACCTCGATCGGGTCGCGACCCGGGACGCGTTCGCGGAGCTCGACGCCGGCACGAGCGCCGTGCGTCACTACGGAGAGCACGGCGAGGCCCGCCAGGACGAGGTCGCGGTCTTCATCGAGACGTATGCGCCGCCCCCGCGGATGCTGATCTTCGGCGCCGTCGACTTCACCGCCGCGCTCGTCCGGGTCGCCAAGGTCCTCGGCTACCGGGTCACGGTGTGCGACGCCCGCGAGGTCTTCGCGACCACGCAGCGCTTCCCGCTGGCCGACGAGGTCGTCGTCGACTGGCCCCACCGGCTCCTCGAGCGGGTCGGCGCCGGGCTCGGGCCCCGCGACGCGGTGTGCGTGCTCACCCACGACCACAAGTTCGACGTGCCCGCGATCCGGGCCGCGCTCGCCACCGGCGTCGGCTACCTGGGGGCCATGGGCAGCCGGCGCACGTCCGAGGAGCGGACGGCGCGGCTGGTGGAGGAGGGGGTCACCCAGGCCGAGCTGGCCCGCATCATGGCCCCCATCGGCCTCGACCTCGGCGCCCGCACGCCCGAGGAGACGGCCGTGGCGATCTGCGCCGAGATCATCGCCCAGCGGACGGGGGTCGCCGCCCCCTCGCTCCGCGACGCCGATGGCCCCATCCACCGCTGACGCAGGATCCCGGGCCGTCTCCGGTGTCGAGAACGTCTGTGTGAGACTGTGCGGAGGATGAGTCTCGAAGGGCTCGGGGGCCACACGCCGGAGATCCGCGCGTCGGACGCGGAGCGTGAGTACGTCGTCGACGTGCTCCGCGGCCACTGCACCGAGGGCCGCATCGACCTCGACGAGTTCTCCGAGCGGGTGAACCGGGTCTACGCCGCCCGCACCATCGGCGAGCTGACCGACATCACCGCCGACCTCCCGGTCCCGATGACCTCGCAGGAGGTCGCCTCGTCCGGCGCCCGCGAAGCGGGCCGCACCCGCAAGGCGGTGCGGTGGACGATCGCCGTCATGTCCGGCCAGGGCCGCAAGGGCCGGTGGCGGGTGGAGGGCGACACCAACGTCGTGGCGTTCATGGGCGGGGCCGTCATCGACCTCCGGGACGCCGAGATCGCCGGTGACGAGATCACGGTCCGCTGCATCGCCTTCATGGGCGGCATCGAGGTGATCGTGCCCGAGGGGATCGAGGTGCACGTCTCGGGCATCCCGTTCATGGGCGGGTTCGACAACAAGGTGGCCGACGTGGCGGTGCTGCCCGGCACCCCGGTGGTGCGCATCACCGGGCTCGCGTTCATGGGCGGCGTCGACGTGAAGAGCAAGGCGTCACCCGCCGAGGAGCAGAAGCGTCGCGAGGAGCGACGGCAGCAGCGCCGCGCCCGGCGCAGCGCCATGCGCGACGGGAGCGACGCCCGCAGCGAGGCGCGGCGCGATGTCCACGAGGCGATCCAGCAGGCGAAGCTCGAGGCGATCCAGCAGGCGCGGGAGGCGACCAAGCGGGCGCTCGCTGCCATCCCCGAGTGGCTGTCGGAGGTGGCGGAGGCCACCGCCCCGCCGAGCCCATCGGCGCCCTCGCCGTCGGCGCCGTCCGCGCCGAAGGCGGCCCGACCGACGGGCAACACGAACCCGGCGCCCGAGGGCACCGTGACCCTCCTCGTCACCGACATCGAAGGCTCCACCGAGATGACCGAGGACCTGGGCGACATCCGCTGGGTCCGCAAGCTGAACCGCCACAACGAGCAGGTGCGCGAGTGCGTCGCCGACCACAGCGGCATCGAGCTCAAGCACCAGGGCGACGGCTTCCTCCTCGCCTTCCCGTCGGCCCGCAAGGCCCTGCTGTGCGCGGTGTCGCTGCAGAAGTCGTTCCACGAGGACGACCTCCCGGTGCGCATGGGCCTGCACACCGGCGAGGTGATCCGCGAGGGCGACGACCTCTACGGGCGCAACGTCATCCTCGCCACCCGCATCTGCGGCGAGTCGCGGGCCGGGGAGATCCTCGTGTCGTCGCTCACCAAGGAGCTCACCGACTCGAGCGGCGACCTCAGCTTCAGCGACTCCCGCGAGGTCGCCCTGAAGGGCCTCAACGGCACGTTCCGGGTCTGGTCGCTCGACTGGAAGTAGTCGCCGTCCTCCTCGCCGCCGGGGGCGGCACCCGCTTCGCCGGGTCCTCCAACAAGCTGGTGGCGCCGTTCCGGGGCCGGCGGGTCGTCGACTGGGCCCACGCCAGCGCCGCCGCCTCGGGCCTGCCGGTGGTGGTGGTGACCGGCGCGGTGCCCGATCTCGGGCTTCCCGGCCAGGTGCTGAACCCGCGCTGGGCCGAGGGGATGGCCACCTCGCTGCAGGCCGGCATCGCCGCCGCCGGCGACGCCGACGCCGTGGTGGTCGGCCTCGGCGACCAGCCGCTGGTCGAGGCCGAGGCGTGGCGGTTGGTCGCCGCCGGCGAGGCGCCGATCACGATCGCGACCTACGACGGCGAGCGGGGCAACCCGGTGCGGCTGGCCCGGGAGATCTGGGCGATGCTGCCGAACACCGGCGACGTCGGCGCCCGCATGCTCGCCCGGGAGAGGGAAGACCTCGTGGTGGAAGTAGCGTGCCCGGGCAACCCCGCAGACATCGATCGGGTGGAGGATCTCGACGCATGGAGCTGAGCAACGAGTTCACGGTCGCCGCGCCGGTCGATCAGGCGTGGGCGGTGCTGACCGACCTCGAGCGGATCGCCCCGTGCATGCCAGGCGCCCAGCTCACCGAGGTCGAGGGCGACGAGTACCGCGGCAACGTGAAGGTGAAGGTCGGGCCCATCACCGCGCAGTACAAGGGAGCGGCGTCGTTCGTCTCCCGCGACGACAGTGCCCACGTCGCCGTGCTGAAGGCGGAGGGACGCGACACGCGCGGCCAGGGCAACGCCTCGGCGACCATCACCGCCCGCCTGGTGTCCGAGGGCGCCGGCACCAAGGTCACCGTCGACACCGACCTGACCATCACCGGGAAGGTCGCCCAGATGGGACGGGGCGTCCTGGCCGACGTGAGCGCCAAGCTGCTCGGGCAGTTCGTCGAGAGCCTCGAGCGCGACGTCCTCGCCGGCGCCGCTCCTCCGTCGGCGGCCGGCAACGGCGCCGAGGCTGCACCCACCGAGCAGCACGTCGCCGACGCCCCGCCCATGGCCGAGCCGGCCGCCGAGCCCGGCGGCGTGCGCAAGGTCGACTCGGCCGAGGCTCGACCCGTCGACCTCCTCGACGCCGCCGGCGCACCGGTCGCCAAGCGCGTCGGTCCGATCATCGGCGTCCTCGTGGTGGTGCTGTGGCTGCTCCGTCGCCGCAGGAAGCGCAAGCGCTAGCCGATCTCGAAGCGGTGACGGCGCTGCTGGGGCGGCGGCCCGAGGGGCGCTTCGAGGTCGTGGTGCGCGACGCCGCCGGCGGACCGGTGGTGATCCGCAACGAGCCGATCATGGACGACGGCCGGCCGATGCCGACGCGGTACTGGCTGATCGGCGCCGCCGAGAGCCGGGCGGTGTCGACCCTCGAGGGCGCCGGCGGCGTGCGGGCCGCCGAGGCCGCCGTCGATCCCGGCGAGCTGCTCGAGGCCCACCGCCGCTACGCCGCCGAGCGTGACGCCGCCGTGCCCGAGGACTGGGCCGGTCCCCGCCCCTCGGGTGGGGTCGGGGGGACGCGGGTGGGCGTGAAGTGCCTCCATGCCCACTACGCCTGGTACCTGGCGGGCGGCGACGATCCGGTCGGCCGGTGGGTGGCGGAGCGGCTCCGGTGAGGGGCGAGGGGGACCGATGAGCGGACCGGTCGTCGCCGCGATCGACCTGGGGACGAACTCGACCCGCCTGCTCGTGGCGGGCGAGGGGTCGACCCTCGACCGGCGCATGGTGATCACCCGCCTCGGGGCCGGGGTGGACCGCACGGGACGGCTCGACCCGGCGGCCATCGATCGCACGCTGACCGTGCTGCGCGACTACCGCGGCGTCATGGACCGACACGGCGTCGAGCGGGTGCGGATGGCGGCGACGTCGGCCGCCCGCGACGCCGCGAACCGTGACGACCTGTTCGACGCCGCCGAGTCGATCGTGGGCGCCCGGCCCGAGCTCCTCAGCGGGGGCGAGGAGGGCCGGCTGTCCTTCGCCGGCGCGACGGCCGAGCTCGACCCCGCGGATGGGCCGTTCCTCGTCGTCGACATCGGAGGCGGTTCGACCGAGCTCGCGTTCGGCACGACGGAGGCGGAGGCGGTGATGTCGATCGACGTGGGCTGCGTGCGCCTCACCGAGCAGTGGCTGCACACGGACCCGCCGCGCCCCGAGGAGCTGCACGCGGCCATCACCATCACCACCCAGCATCTCGAGGATGTCGTGCGCGAGCACCCGGAGATGCGGACGGCGCGCACGATGGTCGGTCTGGCCGGCACCGTCAGCACCGTCGCCGCGGTGGAGATCGGCCTGGCTGCGTACGACCGGTCGCAGATCCATCACTTCACGCTCACGAGGGCCGCGGCCGAGGACGTGTTCCGCACGTTGGCGACCGAGGCCCGCGACGACCGCATCCACAACCCGGGTCTGGAGGAAGCCCGGGCCGACGTGATCGTGGGTGGCTGCTGCGCGCTCGTGTCGGTGATGCGGTTCTTCGATGTCCCCTCGCTGCTCGTGTCGGAGTCCGACATCCTCGACGGCCTCACCGCCTCGCTCGCCTGACCGCCGGCGGCCGGTGTCAACCGGCGGCGCAGGGATGCGCGTTTGGTGCCTACGATCCCGACCGTGCCCCGCAGCGATCGCATCCTCATGGGCCCGGGGCCGTGCAACCCGTACCCGGAGGTGACCGAGGCGCTGGTCCGGCCGCTCCTCGGGCACCTCGACCCCGAGTTCGTCGACCTGCTCGACGAGACGTGCGCCCGGCTCCGGACCGTCTTCCGCACCCAGAACGCGCTCACGCTGCCCATCAGCGGCACCGGGTCGGCGGGGATGGAAGCGAGCTTCGTCAACGTCGTGCATCCCGGCGACGTGGTGGTGATCGGCGTGAACGGCGTGTTCGGCGAGCGCATGTGCGACGTCGCCGCTCGCTGCGGTGCCGAGGTGGTGCGGGTCGAGGCCGAGTGGGGTCGGGCCCTCGAGCCCGCGCGCCTGCTCGATGCCCACCCGTCACCGGCGGTGATCGCGGTGGTGCACGCCGAGACCTCGACCGGCGTGCGCAACGACGTCGAGCCGCTCGGCGCCGGCAAGGGCGACGCGCTCCTGCTCGTCGACTGCGTCACCTCCCTCGGCGGCATCCCCGTCGAGGTCGACGGCTGGGGCGTCGACATCGCCTACAGCGGCACCCAGAAGTGCCTCGGCGTGCCCCCCGGCCTCGCCCCGCTCACCGTGAGCGAGCGGGCCCGCGAGCGGCTGGTCGAGCGCCCGCAGTCGTGGTACCTCGACCTGAACCTGATCGGCCGCTACACCGGCTCCGCCACCGGGGTGCGCACGTACCACCACACGGCGCCGATCACCATGGTCTACGCCCTCCATGCCGGGCTCGGGGCCGTGCTCGAGGAGGGCCTGGAGGACGCCTGGCACCGGCACGCGGAGTGCGGCCGGCTGCTGCAGGAGGGGTTGCAGGCGCTCGGGTTCCGGCTCTTCGCGCAGGAGGGCCACCGGCTTCCCGAGCTCACCACCGTGTGGGTCCCCGACGGCGTCGACGAGGCCAAGGCCCGCCGGCTGCTGCTGGAGCGGCACGGCATCGAGATCGGCGGCGGCCTCGGCGCCTTCGCCGGGAAGGTGTGGCGGGTGGGCTGCATGGGCCACACCGCCCGTCCCCGCAACGTGGCGCTGCTGCTGGCGGCGCTCGACGAGGTGCTCGATCGCTGACGCGGCGGTCCTCCGGGGCCGGCGGGTCGCGCTGCGCCCGCTGACGCCGAGCGACTTCCTGGCCTTCCAGGAGGTCCGGCGGCGGTGCGCGGGCTGGCTCCTGAAGTGGGAGCCGCGGCGGCCGCCCGGGGCCCCCGACGTGGTGGGCAACCGCTCGGCGTTCGCAGCGCGGTGCCGCGCGCGCGAGCGGGAGCGCCAGCTGGGCACCGGCTACGGCTTCGGCATCTTCGTTGACGGCCGGTTTGCCGGCGAGATCAACCTCAACGGCGTGCAGCGAGGGCCGTTCCAGAGCGCGTACGTCGGGTACTGGATCGACGAGCGGTGCGCCGGTCAGGGGTACGTGCCGGAGTCGCTGGTGGCCATCGCCCGCTACGCCTTCGAGGACCTCGGCCTGCACCGGCTCCAGGTCGCGATCATCCCCCGCAACTCGTCGTCGCGGCGCGTCGTCGAGAAGCTGGCCTTGCGCGACGAGGGCATCGCTCTGCGCTACCTCGAGATCAACGGCACGTGGGAGGACCACGTGCGCTACGCCATCACCGCCGAGGAGTGGCGAGAGCGCCGGGACGAGCTCGTCGCCGAGTGGCTCGCCTGATGCTCCCGAGTGACCGAGCTACTTCTTGCTCTGGACGCGGGCCTTGATGGCGGCGAGACGCTCGGCGAACCATGGCTGCTCGCGCGACCACACCTGGGGGCCGAGCTCGCGCTCCATCGCCGCGGTGGCGTCGTCGATGGCCCGCATGTCGCCGAGCGACCGCTTGATCTCGCTCACCAGCTCCTTGGGACCCGACGCGGCGCGAGCTGCGATCTCCACCGCGGCGTCGAGCAGGTCGTCGTCGTCGACGCAGGTCCACGCCAGGCCGTAGCGCTCGGCATCTTCGCCCCGCAGGATCTGGCCGAACAGCACCATGGCGGCCGCCGCGTGCTTGCCGACCGCGTCGCGCAGCATCCACGTGTGCCCGCCACCGGGGTGCAGGCCGAGGTCGAGGAAGCGGCAGTCGAACTTGGCCGAGCGCCCCGCCACCCGCAGGTCGCAGGCGAGCGCGAGGTTCATGCCCGCCCCCACCGCGGCGCCGTTGACCGCCGCCAGCGTGGGCAGGGTCGACCGGCCGACGCGCATGAACCCCTCGTAGATCGAGCGGAACCCGGGGCCGTCGGCGCCGCCGAGGTTGCCGAGGTCGGCGCCGGCGCAGAAGCCGGGTCCGGCGCCGGTGACCACCACCGCACCGACGCCGTCGTCGGCCTCGAGGGCATCGAAGGTGTCGACGATCTCGTCGACCATGGGGCCGGTGAGCGAGTTCCGGCGGTCGGGGTCGTTCAGGGTCACGATCGCGACGCGGTCGCGCTTCTCCACGAGGACGAGGGCCATGGCGCTGACCCTAGACCTTGACCCTCAGCCCTCCGAGTCCCGCACCACCGCGGGCGAGTGGCGGAAGAACTGCTCGACGTCGCGCTCGTAGACGTACTCGGTGGCCTGGGGCTTGACCGCGCGCCGGAGCCGCACCGCCTGCCAGAAGCTCTCGACCGCCCCTGCCGAGGTGTGCTCGAAGGTGAAGCCGGCCCGCTTGATCTTGCGCGTGTCGAGGCCTCGGCCGTGGCGCAGCAGCTCGAGGGTCTCGGGCGGGAGGTCGCAGATGCCGAGCCGGCGCAGCGGGGCCGCCGCCAGCTCGGTGAAGTACGGCGAGATCGGCACCATGCGCTTGCCGCAGATGGCGGCCACCTCGCTCCACGGGAGCAGGCCGTCGCCGGCCACGTTGTAGATGCCGGGCACCTCGTGCTCGAGGGCGAAGAGGATGGCGCGGAGCACGTCGTCCTCGTGGACGAACTGCAGCCGTGGATCGAAGCCGAAGATGTGCGGCACGACCGGCAGCTCGAGGGCGGCCGAGAGGGGCGTGGTGATGTCGGGGCCGAGCACGTTGGAGAACCGCAGGAGCGACACGCACACATGGGGGTTGTCCTCGGCGAAGTCGCGCAGGTAGCCCTCGACCTCGATGAGCGACTTCTCCACCTTGGTCCTCGGCGCGTGGCTGCGGCGCGACTCCTCCCGGAACCAGACCGGGTCCTCGGGCGACGCGCCGTAGACCAGCGAGGACGACTTCACGACGACGTTGCGCACCGACGAGTCGGGGGCACTGGCGGCGGCCAGCAGGTTCATCGTGCCGATGACGTTGATCTCGTGCAGCGTCCGACCGCTCATCTGGGTCGAGTCGACGATCAGGAACGTGTGCAGGATCGTGTCGATCTGCGCGGCCTTCACGATGCGGGCGAGGATCGAGTACGACGCGTCGGCCCGCACGAACTCGGTGCGCTCGAGCAGCACGGTGGGCTCGAAGCGGTCGAGCCCGACGATCACCTCGACCTCGGGGTCGCGCTCGATCATCTGGGCCAGCCGACCGCCCCAGAACGTGCCGAGCCCGGTGACGAGCACGCGCCGGCCCATGTCGCTACCGCTCCTGTTCCACGCGCTCGCGCGTCGCGCTCGTGAGCATCAGCCGAACCAGACCGACTGCCGCTGCTTGAGCATGTCGAACAGGGCTTCCTGGATCTGCTGGCGGATCGCCTCGGACTCCTCCATGATCCGGCTCTTCGAGTAGCGAGGCTGGTCGGGGGCGACGTCGAAGTGCACCGGGTCGAGCACCCGCAGCTTGAACTTGGCCGGCAGGTAGGCGACGGCGCCGAGCAGGGGACCGAACAGCAGCGCGTTGGCGGTGATCGGCGCGTACGGCAACCCGAGCAGCTTGGCCAGCGGCGCGATGTTGAACATGATCGGCATCGACTCTTCGGCCCCGACCACGGCGATGGGGACCACGGGCACGCCGGCCCGCATCGCGATCTGCACGAAGCCGCCGCGGCCGAACCGCCGGAGCTGGTAGCGCTCGTCGTAGGTCTTGCCCGGGCCCTTGGAGCCCTCGGGGAACACCAGCACGAGCTGTCGCTTCTCACGCAGGAGCCGGTAGGCGTTCTCGGGGTGGGCGACGACGCCGCCCGCCCGCGACCAGAGGGTGCCGATGACCGGGAGGGTCTTGAAGAGGTGATCGGCCAGGCCGTACACCGGACGGCCCAGCTCCTCCTCGATGCCGTGCATGATCACCGGCGCGTCCGACGGGATGGCGCCGGCATGGTTGGCGACGAGCAGTGCCGGGCCCTCGGGGATCTTGTCGAGCCCCTCCCACTCGACGCGGAAGAGGCGCTCGTAGATCGGGGCGTAGAGGCGACGAGCCAGCGCCCGCATCGACTCCGAGCGACCGAACTCGTCGACGTCGCTGCGGCGGGGATCGTGCGGCGTCGCTCCCGGTTCGCTCAGGTCGGGAAGGTGGACGAGCGCCCGCCGCTCGGCAAGGTCGATCGTCTCCCCGGCCACGAGGTCGGATCGTACTCGTGAGGTGCCTCGCTACCCTCAGTCGGCGATGGCAGTCCCCGGGGTCGGCGCCGCGCCCGAGGCGGCCCCGGAACGGGGGCTGCGGGCCGCCGGCCGGGCCCTGCGCCACCGCGACTTCGCGCTGTACTGGTCGAGCGCTCTCGTCTCCAGCATCGGCACCTGGATCCAGAACACGACGGTGCCGTTCGTCGTCTACGACCTCACCGGCCGCACGTCGCTGATCGGGATCACCGCCTTCCTCAACCTGTTCCCGACGGTCCTCGTCGGACCGCTGGCCGGCTCGCTCGCCGACCGCTTCCCGCGCCGGCGCGTGCTGCTCGGCACACAGGTCGCCCAGGCGAGCGTCGCCGCCGTCCTGTGGCTCGTCTGGATCGCCGGCGCCGGGTCGGTGCCCGCCCTCCTCGTGCTGGTGACGCTGGCGGCGCTCTCCTCGGGCCTCAACATCCCCGCCCAGCAGGCGTACGTGACCGAGCTCGTCCCGCGGCGGGACCTCTTGAACGCCATCACCCTCAACTCGGCGCAGTTCAACGCCGCCCGCGCCATCGGCCCGGCGGTGGCCGGGATCGTCCTCGCCACCCTCGGGGCGGCGTGGGCGTTCTTCCTCAACGGCGTCTCGTTCGGGGCGCTGATCGGCGCCCTCCTCCTCATCCGCACCGCCGACAGCACGCGCGAGCGGCCGGCCGGCAACGTCCGCCAGCAGTTCGTCGAGGGGTGGCGCTACGTGCGGGCCCGGGGCGAGATCGTGCTGTGCATGGCGCTCGTCGTGCTCGTCGCCGGCCTCGGCATGCCCGTCGCCCAGCTGATGCCGGTGTACGCCGCCGACGTGTTCGACGTCGGCCGCTCGGGCTACGGGCTGCTCGCCAGCGCCCTCGGCATCGGCGGGATCGTCGCCACCCCGATCATCGGCGGCTGGGGCGACGCCGTGCGCCGGAGCCGGCTCGTCCTGCTCAGCCTCCTGCTGTACGGCGCCGCCCTCCTCGGCTTCGCCCACGCACCCGGCTTCGCCACGGGTGTGGTCTGCATCGGCCTGGCCGGGGCGTGCTTCCTGGCCGTCGTCTCCAGCCTCAACACCACCGTCCAGCTGCTCATCGACGAGCGGCTGCGGGGCCGCATCATGGCGATCTACGTGATGTCCTTCACCGCCGCCTACCCGATCGGGTCGCTGGTCCAGGGGGCGGCCGCCGACCACCTGGGCGCCCCGGCGACCACCACGATCGGCGCCGGCATCCTCCTGGCCGTGACCGCCTGGGCGTGGCTGTCCCGGTCCCTCGACCGCCTCGACTGACACAGAACCGCGTGCCGGTGGCTGTCGCACCCCGTCGGCATGATGGCGGGGTGGGCGGGACCCTCCACTTCGTGACGGCGGCCCGGGCGATCGCCGAGGAGGCGCGCCGGGCCGGGCTCGTCGTGCCCGGCTTCCGGACCCCGCCCCGGCGAGCTGACGCTGACCGCACCCTGCGCCGCCGTCCGGGCGCGGCGCCGGCGGTGGCGGTGCGCCTCGCCGGGCGACCCATGACCACCGTGGTCGCCGACATGGTCGAGGGCGTGCTCGTCGCCAACGCCGCCAGCGATCGCGACGATCTCCGCGCCCGCCTGCTCGCCGCGGTCGCGGCGTAGCGTGCACGGACGCCGGCGTGGCGTAACTGGCAGCCGCCCCCGCCTTAAAAGTGGGTTCCCGAGAGGGAGTGCGGGTTCGAATCCCGCCGCCGGCACCACCCACACGAGATCAGCAGGCGCGGCCGGGCTCGTCGACGCACCGAGGCGGCGGCGCCTCGAACACGATCCCGTCCTCGCGGGTCAGCGCGTCGACCACCCAGTGCCCGGCCGCGAACCACCACAGGACGGCGATCAGGGCGATTACGACGGGCCGGGCGCGGGCGATCACCCCGAAGGCGGGCCGGGCGGCGGCGCCGATCATCCCCGCCGCCCACACCACCCCGATGCTCAGCTGGCCGATGGTCGCCAGTCCGAGCGCGAGCTGGCCGAACACGAGCCCGCCGCGCGCGAGCTGCCCCACGGCCACCACCCCGGTCGCCAGCTGGCCGATGGCGATGACGCCGGTCGCGTTCGACCCGATCGCCAGCACCGCAACCGGTTCGACACCCACGGCCACCCAGCGCATCGAGTGGGCAGCGTAGAGAGAAGGGTGCCGGGACGGGCGCTCCGCCGTTGCGCCCGATCCCGGCTGCAGGGGTCGGTACCCGGCACAGCCGGTCACAAACGGAAACTGTCATCAACCCGTAGCATCGGGTCCGGGAACCGGAGAGCACGGCCGTGCGTCCCTCCCGCCGACGCATGCTGCATCGCCTTCGAACCTCCCGATGGGCCGCCGGCGCCGTGCTCGTGGCGGTGGTGGCGGTGTCCGGCGCCGCCTACGGCCTGACCGCGGCCGTCCGCTCGCCGGCGGCGGCGCCGACCACCACCACCAGCACGACCGCGCCGCCGGCGACCACGACCACGGCGGCCCCGAGCAGCACGACCACGACGGCCGAGCCGACCACCACCACGGCCGTTCCCGCCGACGACGGGGTGCTCGACCGGGGTGACGAGGGCGAGGCCGTGGCCGCCCTCCAGCGCCGCCTCGCCGAGCTGCACTTCGATCCCGGTCCCGCCGACGGCGTGTTCGGCATGGGCACGCTCTACGCCGTCCAGGGCTTCCAGAAGCTGGCCGGCATGGCGCCCGACGGCCGGGTCGGTCCCGCGGTCCAGGCCGCGCTGGCCGCGCCGCCGTTCCCGGCGCCCCTCGTCCCCGACGGCGAGCCGACCCGGATCGAGGTCGACCTCGCCCGCCAGCTGCTGTTCGCCTACCAGGACGGCAACCTCCGGTTGATCACCCACGTCTCCACCGGGTCAGGCGAGACGTACTGCGCCGGGGGCAGCTGCCGGAACCGCGCCATCACCCCCGAGGGCGCGTTCCGGTTCATGTGGCGGTACTCGGGCTGGCGGCAGTCGCGCCTCGGCAAGCTCTACAACCCGGTGTACTTCACCGGCAGCGGGGTCGCGGTGCACGGCGCTCTGTCGGTGCCCACCTACCCGGCGTCGCACGGGTGCGTGCGGATCCCCATGCACATCGCCGGCTACTTCCCGAGCCTCGTCCGCACGGGCGACGCCGTGTACGTCCTGTCGGGTCCGGGCGCCACGCCGGGCACGCCGCCGGCGAGGAACGAGCCCACCGGCCCGGCGCCGGAGGACCCGCCGACGACGCCCGAGGACGAGCCGGCATCGCCGACCACGACGGCCCCCGGCGAGCCGCCGTCGGAGCCCGAGGAGCCAGAGGAGCCCGAAGAGACCACCTCGACCACCGTGCTGCCGCTCCCGTAGGCCCGGGTAGCGTGCCGGGGTGGACCCCGGCTGGGACGACGACGACGTCGAACCGCGGCCGCCGCGGCGGCGACCGGCAACAGTCGTCGTCGCCGTCCTCGTCGTGTTCGCCCTCGTCGGCGGCGGCATCATCGTCGTCTTCGATCGAACGGACGACACGCCGCGCCGCCGCGATGCCCGGACCGAGCTGCTGCCGCCGGCATCGATCGGCCGCCCGGCGACGCCCGGGGAGCTCGAGTCGGCGGTGGCCGAGCTGTCGGCGTTCGTGGCCGACGCCCGCGGCCTGCCCTTCTTGCGGCCGGTCGACGCGACGCTCCTCGACGACGAGGCCTTCTCGGCGCGGGTGCGGGACCAGGCGGTCGAGGACCTCGACGCGCTCCGGGACACCGAGGACGTCCTGCGGGCGCTCGGGCTCCTCGACGCCGCCGACGACCTCGCCGAGGTGCTCACCGCGTTCCTCGGCGCGGGCGTCGTCGGCTTCTACGACCCGGAGACCGGCGAGCTGGTCGTGCGGGGCGCGTCGCTCACGCCGTACGTGCGCACCGTCCTCGTCCACGAGCTGACCCACGCGCTGGACGACCAGCACTTCGGGCTCGAGCGCCCCGAGCTCGACGATGCCGACGACGAGACGGGCCTCGCGTTCGCAGCCCTCGTCGAGGGCAACGCCGTGCGGGTGGAGGAGCTCTATCGCGACACGTTGTCGGACGAGGATCGGCGGGCGGCGATCGAAGAGGAGTCGGCCATCGGGCTCGGCATCGACCTCGGCAGCATCCCCCGGGTGGTGCCGCAGCTGATCGGCTTCCCGTACCTCTTCGGTCCGGGCATGGTGGCGGCACTCCACGAGGCCGGCGGCGAGCGGCGGATCGACGCCGCGTTCGACGAGCCGCCGGTCACCAGCGAGCAGGTGCTCGATCCGGCGCGATGGCTCGCGGGGGAGGCGCAGCCGGTGGTCGTGCCGCCGCCCGGCGCCGACTGGGCCGTCATCGACGAGGGGACCCTCGGGTTGTGGGGGCTCTACGTGCTGCTCGCCGACGAGCTGGGCGATGCCGCTGCCGTGGAGGCGGCCCGGGGTTGGGGCGGTGACTGGTACGTGGCGTGGCGCCGCGATCAGGAGACCTGCGTGCGGGCGTCGGTGGTGATGGACACCGCCGCCGACCTCCGCGACCTGATCGACGGGCTCGAGCAGTGGGCGGCGGCCCACGCGAGGGCCGAGGTGCGCCCCGGGGAGGGCGTCGTCACCTTCGCCGCCTGCGGCTAGGCAGCTCGCGTCGCGCTACGCGACCTTGGCCATCACGTTCTCGGCGAACTGCTCGAGCGCGCCGCGGATGCCGCTCGGATCGAAGCTGAGCGGCGGGATCATGATGCGCGACACGCCGAGCTCCTGCATCTTCTCGATGCCGGCGGGGTCGAGCGCGCCGCCGGCGGACACCTCGATGGCGTCGGGGTCGCGGCCGGCCTCCTCGGCCGACGCCCGCATGATGCCGAGGATCCTCGTGAGCGTCTCGGCGTCGCCCCGACCGGGGAAGTAGCCGTCGCCCAGTCGACCGGCCCGGCGGGCCGACGCGTCGCTGTGGCCGCCGATCACGATCGGGATCGACCTGTTCACGGGCTGGGGCCGGCAGTAGATGCTGTCGAAGGAGACGAACTCCCCCTTGTACGACGCCTTCTCGTCGCCCCACAGGGTGCGAAGGACGTTGATGTACTCGTCGGTGCGGGCGCCGCGCCGCTCGAAGGGCACACCGACGGTCTCGAACTCCTCGCGCATCCACCCGGCGCCGACGCCGAGGATGACCCGGCCGCCCGACAGCTGGTCGAGCGTGGCCATCTCCTTGGCGGTGTAGATCACGTTCCGCTGCGGGAGGATGGCGACGCCGGTGGCGAGCTTGATGGTCGAGGTCACGGCGGCGACGTAGGACAGCCACGTGAACGAGTCGGGGATCGGCATGTCGTCCGGTCCCTGCATCTTCCCGTCGGCGGAGTACGGGTACGGCGACTGGTAACCCTCGGGCACGATCACGTGCTCGACGGTCCAGATCGACTCGATCCCGACGTCCTCGGCCGCGGTGGCGATGGCCTTGGCCCCGTCGCCGCTCGCCCCGAACGGCCCCATGTTCCCGAAGATGATCCCGAACTTCATGGCCGGAACCTAGTGAGGTCGGGTCAGACGATGTCGGTGACGGCGGCGAAGGTGTGGGGCGCGTTGCCGGCCTTGGCCGTGCACACCCAGCACTCGCCGGAGCGACCGGAGCGCGCGGCCGACACGACGGCGTCGGCGATCTGCGACGGCGGCATCATCGGGATGCTCGCCGCCTTCAGCATCTGGGTCGCCTCCTCGCCCACGAGCGGGGTCTCGACGATGCCCGGGTTGACGGCGCTGATGGTGATGCCGTGGACCTCGAGCGGCTGGGCCAGTGCCCGCACCAGGCCGACGACCGCGTGCTTCGTGAGGGTGTAGATCGGGTCGGGGGAGAACCCGATGAGCCCCGCGATCGACGCGGTCGCGACGATGGCCCCGCCGTTGTCGCCCGCCGCCATCGCCCGGGCGGCGGCGCGGGCGCCGTAGACGACGCCGTCGACGTTGGCCCCCATGATCCGGCGGTACTGCTCCTCGGTGAGGGAGACCAGGTCGCCGTTCTGGGTCGTGACCCCGGCGTTGAGGTGGATCAGGTCGAGCCCGCCCTCGGTGGCCACGACGTCGGCGACGAAGGCGTCCCACGCGGCCGCGTCGGCGACGTCGAGCCGCACGAACCGGCCGCCGGCGTCGGCGGCGACCTTCTGTCCGTCGGACTCGTTGAGGTCGGCGACGACGACCGTCGCCCCCTCCGAGGCCAGGCGCTCGACCACGGCCTTGCCGATGCCGGAGGCACCGCCGGTGACGACGGCGACTTTTCCGGCGAAGGAGTCGAAGCTCGGGGCGGCCATCAGCCGAGGATCCCGAGGGTGCTGTCCTGCTTGCCCGCAGCCCGCTCCTCGGCGAACTTGTCGAGCCACTCCTCGCCCTCCTTGTTGCCGGCGGCCCGCATCATCGCCTTGGGCATGGCCGGGAACGAGTAGCCCTCCGGCAGGCGCGGCGCGTCGTCGACCTTGCGGGCCATGGCCTTCTCGAGGATCGGCTCGATGCGCTTGGCCTTCTCCTCGCGGTACTTCGGGTCGCGCTCCTTGAACTCGGGCATGACCTCCTTGGCGAAGAGCTCGAGTGACTCGCAGATGTGCTCGTGCTTGTTGTTGCCGGCCTGCATCACGAAGATCAGCTGGTCGACGCCGGCGGCCTCGAAGCGGCGGATGTACTCGCGCAGCTGCTCGGGTGTGCCGGTGGCGCCGCGGAGGCCGGTCGTGTCGCCGGAGGAGATCTTGGCGCCGAGCCGCTCCTGCTCGACGGCCGCCTTGACCGCCTCGGGGTCGTAGCCGTGCTTGCCCCGGCGCTCGATGTACTGCGCCCACACGTCGGTCTTGCCTGGCTCGTGATCGCCGAAGACGTAGTAGTGACCGAGGGAGTAACCGAAGAAGTTGCCGCCCTCGACGCCGCGGGCCACGGCCTCCTCCTGGGTCGGCGCCACCATCATCGGCGTCACGCACGACACCTCGGCGTTGATGGCCTTGCCGATCGGTGCGCCCTTCTCCTCGAGCGTCTTGTAGTAGTCGGTGACCCAGTGCTCCGCCTCTTCGGGATCGATGAACGCGAAGGTCAGGGCGCCGATGCCGAGCTCGGCGGCGAGGAGGATCGTGTCGCGACGGGAGCACGCCACCCAGAGCGGCGGGTGCGGCTTCTGCACGGGCTTGGGCACGACGTTGCGGGGCGGCATCTCGACGTAGGTGCCCTTGTGGCCGGTGAAGGGCACCTCGGTCATGCACCGGACGGCGACCTCGAGCCCCTCGCGCCACTGCTCGCGCTTGGTGATGGGGTCGATCGTGAACCCGCCGAGCTCCGCTTCCGAGGACGACTCGCCGGAGCCGAAGTCGACCCGGCCGTTCGAGACGAGGTCGAGGGTGGCGACCCGCTCGGCGGTGCGGGCCGGGTGGTTGTACTTCGGCGCGGTCTGGATGATGCCGTGACCGAGGCGGATGTTCTTGGTCCGCTGCGAGCACGCCGCCAGGAAGATCTCGGGCGCGCTGGAGTGGGAGTACTCCTCGAGGAAGTGGTGCTCGACCTCCCACACGTAGTCGAAGCCGAGCTTGTCGGCCAGCTCGACCTGCTCGAGCGCGTCCTGGATGAGCTTGCGCTCGCTGTCCTCGTTCCAGGGGCGGGGGAGCTGGTGCTCGTAGAAGATGCCGAACTTCACGGGATGAGACCTCCGGGAGAAGTGAGACAGACCATCGCCCGACGGCAGTCGGGCAGTCGAGAGAGCGCCCGACGCAAGTCGGGCAGTCGAGAGAGCTCGCGGTGCGAGACCATCAGCACGCGCGAGACCATCAATACGTGGCGGGGCCGGACTCCGCCTCGGCGTCGACGAGGTCGGCGAGCGGATCGCCGAGGGCGTCGAAGCCCTCGATGATCGCGGCGCCGTTCGGCCGCTGCTCGCACCAGTGCCGCACCTCACCCTTGATGGTGGTGAGGGACTGCTTGCGGTTGCCGACCAGCGACTGGCTCAGGGCCTTGTCCCAGATGAGGTCGATCATCTCGGTGCCCTTGTACTTGGCGCCCGACTCGCCGATCCAGGTCCGGTCCCGCATCTCGGTGAGCGCGGTCTTGAGATAGCCGACGTGCGGCGTCTCATCGGCCCGGATGTAGGAGACGAGGTCGGCGGCCTCGCCGTCGCCGGCGACGAGGTCGTCGTCGCTCAACCACGCCTCGGCCCAGCGGAAGGTGTGGAACGCGCTGATCTCGATGAACAGGACGCGGGTCATGAGCGACACGATCTGCTCGAGCCCGGGGTCGATGTCGTCGGGGAGGACCCGCGCCGCCTGCTGGCCCTGCTGGCCGAAGCCCATGCGGGCGAGCATCGCCTCGATGTCGATCTCGGCCTGGCGGCCCTCGAAGGCGATGTCGCGCGCCGCGAACCACATGTCCCGGTGCCCGGCCTCCTCCTCCCACCCGGCCTCGTCGCGCCCGTGGGCCTCGAACAGCCCCCCGCCGAGGTGGTCGACGGCGGTGCCCTTGATCGACTCGTCGAAGAAGCGCTGCATGTTCGTCGGCTTGAGGAGCCGGATGTTGGCGCCGAATCCCTCGACGGTGCCGATGCGGGTGAGCGTGGCCATCAGGGGCTCGGGCACGCCGTGGTCGATGAGGTAGCGCGCCTGCTCGACCGACGGGTAGTGCGCCGGCCACGTCTCGAGCGGGATGTCCATGGGGTCGGCGCCGAACTCCTCGCGGTGCTTCTCCTGCCAGGCGACGATGGCCGGGCCGCGGAACCGCATGCGGGGCGACACGTAGCCGCCGTCGGCGTCGAAGCCGCCGTGGCACCGCACGGTGCCGCTCGCGAGCCGCGCGACGAGCGGCTCGTCCACGGCCGCGTCGAGCAGGAGCTCCTGCTCGGTGAACTCGGTCTGCATGGTCGTCATCCGACCCCCCTTGGCTTCTGACGGCAGCGTCAACGCAAACTGTATACTCGTGCGTATACACCAGGCCAGCCCAGGACGACCGCCGGGAGAGTGATGTCGGTCACACCCGTGCGCACCCTGCTCAACCGGGAGGACCGCGCCGCTGCCATCCTCCGGGGGGCAGCCGCCGCCTTCGCCCGCTCCGGGTTCGCGGCCACCTCGATGGAGGACGTCGCGGCCGCATCCGGCATCACGAAGCTGATCGTGTACCGGCACTTCGACTCCAAGGAGGACCTGTACCGCGCCGTGCTCGAGCAGGTGTCGAACCGCCAGGTCGAGGTGTTCCTCGAGAACCTCCAGGGCGGCACCCAGACCCTCGGCGTGCGCACCTACCTCACCGTGGCCCGCGAGCTGCCCGACGCCTTCGTGCTCCTCTGGCGCCATGCCGCCCGGGAGCCCCAGTTCGCCGACTACGCCCGGGCGTTCCGCCAGCGGGCCGTCGACGTCGCTGCCGCGTCGCTGGCGGCCTCCTTCGCCACCCGACCGACCCTCGCCCGGTGGGCGCCGGAGGCCCTCATCGACTCGCTCGTCGTCCTCGTGCTCGGGTGGCTCGACCACGGCGACCCCGCCGACGACGACGCCTTCCTCGAGTCGGCCGCCCGCGGGATGCGGGCGATGGTCGCCGCCTGGCAGTAACGAGCGCAGCTCAGGTGGTGAGGGGCAGCACGGTCGCGGCGAGGAGCTCGAGTTCCTCGGCGTAGCTCGTCACCGGGAACGCCGGGAGCACGACCAGCTTCGAGAAACCGCGCTCGATGAACCGCTCGCACTGGATGCGCAGCGCGTCGTGGCCCGACGGCACGAGCTCGGCCGGATCGAGGCCTGGCCGCCGGCGCTCGATGACCGCCGCCAACCGGTCGTCCAGGCCGTTGCCGGTCCCGCTCGCCGGCGGGCCGTAGATGAGCAGCGCGCCCCAGTGTTCCGGGTCCATCTCCCGTCCGGCGGCGGCCGCCGCCGCCTCGACGACGGGTCGCTTCTCGACCACGTCGTCAGGGGTCACGAAGCTCGGCAACCAGCCGTCGCCGAGTCGGCCGACCCGCCGCAGCTCCGAGGGGGCCAGGCCGCCGAGCCACACGTCGATGGGCTGCTGCACCGGACGGGGGAGGACGGTCGCCGCCTTCAGCTGGTAGCGGGGACCGTCGTGGTCGACGGCCTCCTCGGTCCAGAGACGGCGCAGCAGCGGCAGCACCTCGTCGAAGAGCGCCGCCCGCTCCTCGCGCTGCACCCCGAACGCCTGGTGCTCCATCGGGTCGGGCGCGCCGAGCCCGACGGCGGGCAGGAGCCGGCCGTTCGACAGTCGGTCGACCGTGGCGAGCTCCTTGGCGAGGAGCATCGGGTTGCGACCGGGGACCACGAGGACGCTGGTGCCCAGCTTCAGCCGGGTCGTGCGCCCGGCCGCGAAGGCCAGCGCCGGCAAGGGGTCAGGGGCGGGACCGGTGATGCGCTCGCTGAGCCACAGCGAGTCGAAGCCGAGGCGCTCGAGGTCGTCGACCAGCGCCCCGAACCCGTCGACCCCGTCGGTGCCCATGCCCGCGGTCCCCAGCGAGAAGCCGATCCGCACCTTCACATCGCCATCCTGCCCGTTCGGGCGGCGGCCGGTCAGGCCCGCTGCAGGAGGGCGTCGATCTCGGCCGCGGGCTGGGGCCGCCCGAGGAGGTAGCCCTGAGCGGTGTCGGCGCCCAAGGCCTTGAGGCGGGCGAGCTGGGCGTCGGTCTCCACCCCTTCGGCCACGATCGACTTGCCGAGCGAGTGGGCCATCTCGATCATCGCCTTCACCAGCACGGTCGCCTCGCGGTCGTCCTCCATGCGGCGCACGAACGACTGATCGATCTTCACGACGTGAGCCGGGAACCGCCACAGGTAGGAGAGCGACGCGAAGCCGGTGCCGAAGTCGTCGATGGCGAGCTTCACGCCGATGTCCACGAGGGCGTCCATGGTCCGGCGGCTGAGATCGTCGTCGGGGACGATGTCGGTCTCGGTGATCTCCAGGCCGAGAGCGGCGGGCGTCGGCAGGGTTCGCACCGCCTCCTCGACCATGTGGATGAGGTCGAGCGAGGCGAGCTGGCGGGCCGACACGTTGACCCACATCGTCGGCGCCCGAGGGCCGAGCTCGGCGTGCCACCGCCGGGCCTGGGCGCACGCCTGCTGCAGCACCTCCTGCCCGAGCGGCACGATCAGGCCCGTCTCCTCGGCGACCGGGAGGAACGAGATGGGGCTGCGGGGTGCGTCGCCGGGCCGCTCCCAGCGCACGAGGGCCTCGACCCCGACGACGACGCCGGTGATGATGTCGATCTCCGGCTGGTAGTGGACGACGAACTCGGCGTGCTCGAGGCCGGCGCGCAGGGCACCTTCGATCTCCAGGCGCTCCACGGCCTGGCGTCGGAGGTCGGCGTCGAACAGCTCGTAGCGGGCGCGCCCACCGCTCTTCGCCCGGTACATGGCCACGTCGGCGTCGCGCACGAGCGCTTCGGCGTCGTCGCGCCCCGGGCGGCCGACGGCGATGCCGATGCTGGCCGTCACGTGGAGCTCGTGCGAACCGATCCGGATCACCTCATCGAGCGATCGCGTGAGCTGCTCGGCGACGCGGACGGCGTCGGTGTCGTCGGCCAGGTTCTCGACGAGGACCACGAACTCGTCGCCGCCGAACCGGGCGACGGTGTCGCCGGTGCGCACCGCGGTCCGGAACCGGCGTGCGGTCTCGAACAGGAGGGCGTCGCCCACGGTGTGCCCGAGGCTGTCGTTGACGACCTTGAACCGATCGAGATCGCAGAACAGGACGGCCAGCGACCGCCCGGTTCGCTCGGCGCGGGAGAGCGCGTGGATGAGTCGATCGATGAGGAGCAGGCGGTTGGGCAGCCCGGTGAGCGAGTCGTGCGTCGCCTGTGAGGTCAAGCGGTTCTCGAGCGCCTTGCGCTCGGTGATGTCCCGAGCGATGACGGTCGACACCGTCCGGTCACCCAGGGAGACCTCGCGCACCGCGAGCTCGAGCGGGAACGTCTCTCCGCCAGCGCGGATGCCCACGACCTCGCGGGAGAGTCCGGGCAGTGGGCCGTCGAGCGGCCCGCCATCGGCCGCCTTCATCAGGTTCGAGACCGCCGAGCCGACGAGGTCGGCGCCGTCGAAGCCGAACATCCGCTCGGCGGCGGGGTTCACCGACTCGATCCGCCCGTCGAGGTCGATGGTGAGGATGGCGTCGGCGGCGTGGTCGACGATGGCCCGGGTGCGGGCGTCGCGATCGTGCTGAGCGGTGAGGTCGTGGACGAGCGACAGCCGCGCCGGCCGGCCCTGGTGGAGCACGGGGCTGGTGGCGACCACGGTGGGGACCGACGTGCCGTCGCGGCGGCGGTGGTTCCACTCACCCTCGTAGGCGATGCTCCGGAGCTGCCGGGGGTTGGCGTCCATCTGCAGCTCGGGCAGGGTCATCCGCAGCAGCTCGTCGCGGCTCCACCCGAAGACCCGTGTCGCGGCGTCGTTCACCTCGACGACGCGCAGCGACTCGACATCCCACACCCACATCGGATCGGGCGAGGACGCGAAGAGGATCTCGCTGCGGGTCGCCCGCTCGTGCAGCTCCTCGGCGCGGGCGGCCGCGCGGCGCCGGTCCCGCTGCAGCAGCACGGAGACGACCGCCGTCGAGCCCGTGGCGAGCGCGACGGCGCCGACGGTCTCGAGGACGGTGAGTCCGTCGCGGCCGGCCAGGGTGAACGCCCACAGCGTGATCGAGAGCCCGAAGGGGCCGAGCAGCACGGCGTCGGACCGTCGCCACCTGCCTGCGCCATACGATGCGGGCCCGTGAGCCTCGACCTGCCGGCCCTCTTCCGTCTCGACGGCAGGGTCGCGGTCGTCACTGGCGCGTCGTCGGGCATCGGCGAGCGGTTCGCGCGCGTCGTTCATGATGCGGGGGCCGCCGTCGTCGTCGCCGCCCGCCGGGGGTCCCGCCTCGACGCGCTGGCGGCCGAGCTCGGCGACCGCGTCATCCCCATCGCCGCCGATGTGTCCACGGCCGAGGAGCGCGTCCGGCTCGTCGACCTCGCGGTCGAGCGGGCGGGCCGGGTCGACATCTTGGTGAACAACGCCGGCATCGGGTACCCGTATCCGGCCGAGGACGAGTCACTGGAGCACTGGTCGCAGGTGATCGAGGTGAACCAGACGGCGGTGTTCCACCTCAGCCAGCTCTTCGGCCGCACGATGCTCGAGCAGGGCTCGGGAGTGATCGTCAACGTGGCGTCGATCCTCGGGTTGGTGGCGAGTGGCCAGATCCCACAGATCAGCTACGCGGCGTCCAAGGGCGCCGTCGTCAACATGACGCGGGAGCTGGCGGTGCAGTGGGCCCGGCGCGGTGTCCGTGTCAACGCCATCGCGCCCGGCTGGTTTCTGAGCGAGATGACACAGGAGATGTTCGACGACGAGTCGGGCCGGACCTTCATACGGCGCAACACGCCGATGGGCCGTCCCGGCGAGCTGGCCGAGCTCGACGGCGCCCTCCTGTACCTGGCCTCGGACGCGTCCACCTATACGACCGGCTCGGTCCTCGCCGTCGACGGCGGCTGGACCGCCCGCTAGCTGTTGAGTCCCGTGAACGGAACCAAGGGGGAGACATGAAGGTCCCGATGTCGGTGTGGGACTTCCTGCACCGGGCCGAGCACGTCCACGGCGCCCGGATCGGGGTGTACGACGAGCCCGAGCCGCCCGGCGGCGGCCTCGGCGACCTCACGTATCGCCGCGTGGGCGAGCTGGCTCGGGCCCAGGCTGCCGCCCTCGACGCGATGGGCGTGGCGGTGGGCGAGCGGGTGGCGATCGTCAGCCAGAACAGCGCCCGCCTCCTCACGTCGTTCTTCGGCGTGAGCGGGTTCGGCCGGATCCTGGTCCCGGTCAACTTCCGTCTCAACGTCGAGGAGATCCGCTACATCGTCGACCACTCGGGAGCGTCCGTCCTGCTCGTCGACCCCGAGCTGGCCGACTCGCTGTCGGAGATCGACGTGAAGCACCGGATCGTCCTCGGCACCGCCACCGACGGCGAGCTGTTCCGCGAGGGTGTCGAGCCCGAGCCGTGGGATCCC
Organism: Acidimicrobiales bacterium; assembly: GCA_035540955.1. Classification (GTDB taxonomy): domain Bacteria; phylum Actinomycetota; class Acidimicrobiia; order Acidimicrobiales; family CADCSY01; genus DATLFP01. Next base: position 3,146 of record DATLFP010000073.1, on the reverse strand, counting down.
GACGAGGACGCCACGGCCACGATCAACTACACGTCGGGCACGACGGCTCGTCCGAAGGGCGTCCAGATCACCCACCGGAACATCTGGACCAACGCCGTGACCTTCGGCTGGCATGCAACCGTCAGCGAGCGCGACGTGTACCTCCACACCCTGCCGATGTTCCACGCCAACGGGTGGGGGATGCCCTTTGCCACGACGGCGATGGGTGTGCCGCAGGTGGTGCTCCGCAAGGTCGACGGCGCCGACATCCTCCGGCGCATCGACCGGCACGGCGTGACGCTGCTGTGCGGCGCGCCCGCGGTCGTCGCCATGGTCCTCGACGCCGCTGCCGAGTGGGACGGCGAGATCCCGGGAGCGGGCCGGACCCGCATCGTGGTGGCCGGAGCCCCGCCGCCCACGAGGACGATCGAGCGGGTCGAGTCCGAGCTGGGGTGGGAGTTCATCCAGATCTACGGCCTGACCGAGACGTCGCCCCTGCTCACGATGAACCGTGGTCGCCCGGAGTACGACGGGCTGTCGAGCACCGAGCGGGCCCAGAAGCTGGGTCGGGCCGGCGCACCTGCCGTCGGCGTGCAGATCGAGATCAGCCCGCAGGGCGAGGTGCTGGCCCGCAGCAACGTCGTGCTCGAGGGCTACTGGAACCAGCCCGAGGCAACGGCCGAGGCGATCGTCGACGGTTGGTTCCACACCGGTGACGGCGGGAGCCTCGACGACGAGCACCACGTCACGATCTCGGACCGCAAGAAGGACGTCATCATCTCCGGCGGCGAGAACGTCTCCTCGATCGAGGTCGAGGACGCGCTGTTCTCCCATCCGGCCGTGGCCGAGGCGTGCGTGATCGGCGTCCCCGACGAGAGGTGGGGCGAGACGGTGAAGGGTCTCGTGGTGTTCGCCCCCGGCCAGTCGGCGACCGAGGCGGAGCTGATCGCCTGGTGCCGCGACCGGTTGGCGCACTACAAGTGCCCGACGTCGATCGAGGTGCGCGAGGAGCTGGCCCGCACCGCCACCGGCAAACTCCAGAAGTTCAAGCTGCGCGCCCCCTATTGGGACGGCCGCGACCGCCAGGTCAACTAGTCCCCCCGGCGGTCTGGGTGGCGGGGCGACTTCTCGTGGGTCGACGCCGCGTCCTACCGTCGGGACCATGGCCAAGACGGGCGAGGGCGAGTACCGCATCGAGCACGACACCATGGGCGAGGTCCGGGTTCCGGCCGGCGCGCGGTGGGGTGCCAGCGCCCAGCGGGCGGTCGAGAACTTCCCGATCTCGGGCCTCACGATCGACCGCGCCCTCATCGCCGCGCTCGCCCAGATCAAGGGGGCGGCGGCCCGGTCCAACGCCAAGCTCAAGGTCATCGACAAGCGGGTCGCCGACGCCATCTTCGCCGCCGCTGAGGAGGTGGCCGACGGTCGGTGGGACGACCACTTCCCCGTCGACGTGTACCAGACCGGCTCGGGCACGTCGTCGAACACGAACATCAACGAGGTGCTCGCCAACCTCGCCAGCGAGAAGCTGGGCGACAAGGTCCACCCCAACGATCACGTGAACGCGTCGCAGTCGTCGAACGACGTGTTCCCCTCGGCGATCCACGTGGCGGCGGCCGTCACGATCACCGACGAGCTGATTCCGGCGCTGGAGCACCTCGCCGCGTCGCTGCGCAAGAAGCAGCGGGCCTTCAAGAAGGTGGTGAAGTCGGGACGCACCCACCTCATGGACGCCACGCCGGTCACCCTCGGCCAGGAGTTCGGCGGCTACGCGCAGTCGGTCGAGCTCGGCATCGAGCGCTTGCGGGCGACGCTGCCCCGGGTGTGCGAGCTGCCCCTCGGTGGCACCGCCGTGGGGACCGGGATCAACGCGCCCAAGCGGTTCGCCCCCGCTGCCATCGCCCTCCTCGCGGAGATGACCGGTGTGCCGCTCACCGAGGCGCGCGACCACTTCGAGGCGCAGGCGTCGCGCGACGCGCTCGTCGAGTGCTCCGGGCAGCTGCGGACGATCGCCGTGTCGCTCTACAAGTGCGCCACCGACATCCGGTGGATGGGCTCGGGACCGCGGACGGGCCTGCGGGAGATCCGGATCCCCGACCTGCAACCGGGGAGCTCGATCATGCCCGGCAAGGTCAACCCCGTCATCCCCGAGGCGGTGAGCCAGGTGGTGGCCCAGGTGATCGGCAACGACGCCGCGGTCGCGTTCGGCGGGGCCGCCGGCAACTTCGAGCTCAACGTGATGCTGCCGGTGATCGCCCGCAACCTCCTCGAGTCGATCCGGCTGCTGGCCAACGTGAGCGTCGTGTTCGCCGACACGTGCATCGACGGCATCGAGGCCAACGAGGACATCTGCAAGGCGTACGCAGAGTCCTCACCGTCGATCGGCACGTCGCTCAACCCCTACATCGGCTACGAACGCGCGGCCGAGGTGATCAAGGAGTCGACCAAGACCGGCAAGTCGATCCGCGAGCTGGTGCTGAAGCGCAAGTGGATGACCGCCGAGGAGCTCGACCGGGCGCTCGACGTCCTCGCCCTCACCAAGGGCGGGATCGTCAAGTAGCCGACTGGGGCCGGTTTCAGCCCATCTGCCGGGTTCGGATCCTTGCCTGCGGGGTGCCGACTCGGTAGCACTCCCGGTCATGGACTTCGGCTACTACGCGGTGCTCAAGATCATCCACATCGTCACCATCGTCGTCGGCATCGGCACGGTCTCGCTGAACGGGATCTACGGGGCCAAGGCGAAGGCGGCGGGGCCGAACGGCGGCGTGGCGATCGGGCGGGCCAACTACGACGTGTCAAAGGTGGCCGAGTACTTCATCTACGCCATCCCCGTCACCGGCATCCTGATGGTGATCGACCACGACTTCTGGGACTGGGACCAGACCTGGGTGTGGCTGTCGATCGCCCTCTACGTCGTCGCTCTCGGCATCAGCCATGCCATCCAGATCCCGAGCGCCCGGCGGATGAACGAGCTCATGGCCGCCGGCCCGCCCAACGACGAGACGGCGTCGCTCGAGAAGAAGCTGGGTGCTGGCGGGATGACCCTCAACCTCATCGCCCTGGCCATCATCGTCCTGATGGTCTGGAAACCGGGTCTCTAGTCTTCGCGCCGCGCGGCGCGTCAGCCGGCCGCGCGGCGCGAAGACTAGAGACCCGGTTTCCAGACC
>DATLFP010000072.1:0-4974 GCA_035540955.1 Acidimicrobiales bacterium | reverse complement strand
GCGAGGATCTCCCCCACCTGCTTCGGCGTGCCGATCATCGTCGCCATCGGCATCTCGGCGCCCCGCATGTTCTCGAGGAAGCCCTCGTCGTCGCTCATGAACACGAGCGCCTGGGTCGACACCTTGATCTCGCCGGCGTCGCGCCCCAGCGCGTCGCAGTGGCGCCGCAGCACCTCGACCTTGCCCCGCATGATCTCCGGCGTCGACCACACGTTCCACTCGTCGGCGTACTGCGCGGCGATGCGCATCGTGCGCTTCTCGCCGCCGCCGCCGATGAGCAGGTCCAGGCGCCGGCCGGGGTTGGCGGGCGGCGAGTCGGTGATCGCGTAGTGGCGGCCCGAGAAGCTGAACCGCTCCCCGCTCGTGAGCCCCCGCACCACCTGCACCGCCTCCTCGAAGCGGTCGAGGCGCTCGCCCACCGGCGGCAGGTCGATGCCGTAGGCGGCGTGCTCGTTCTCCTGCCAGCCGGCGCCGATGCCGAACAGGACCCGCCCGCCGCTCACGTGGTCGACGGTCGCCACCTGCTTGGTGAGCACCGCCGGGTGCCGGTAGGTGTTGCCGAACACGAGCGAGCCGAGCCGCACCCGCTCCGTCGCGGCCGCCAGCGCGCCCAGCAGCGCCACCGCCTCGCCGGTGGGGCCGGCGTCGTCGCCGAAGCTGGGCATGAAGTGGTCGGCGATGTAGGCGCCGTCCCAGCCGGCGTCCTCGCAGTGCTTCACCTCTTCGAGGATGACGGCCCAGTCCTGGGCGGCATTGGGCCAGATCGACAGCTTCATGTTCTCCGCTCCACGGCCTCCGGCAGGGCCCTCATCCGACGTTCCGCTCCCGGCCCTCCCAGTACGGCGCCCGCAGCTCGCGCTTGAGGATCTTGCCGCTGGGGTTGCGGGGGAGAGCGTCGATCCAGTCGACCGACGTCGGGCACTTGTAGGAGGCGATCCGCTCCTTGGCGAAGGCCATGATCTCCTTCTCGTCGGGGTCGCTCCCCTCACGCCGCACGACGAGGGCCTTCACGGTCTCGCCCCACTTGTCGCTCGGCACGCCGATCACGGCGACGTCGGCGATGTCGGGGTGCGACATGAGGCAGTTCTCGACCTCGGCCGGATAGATGTTCTCGCCGCCGGAGACGATCATGTCCTTCACCCGGTCGTGGATGTAGAGGTAGCCGTCCTCGTCGAGGTAGCCGGCGTCGCCCGTCTTCAGCCACCCGTCGTCGGTGATCGTCTTGGCCGTCTCCTCCGGCTTCTTCCAGTACCCGAGCATGTTCTGGCTCGTGCGCGCCCAGATCTCGCCGACCTCGCCCTGGGCGGCGTCGGTGCCGGTCTCGGCCGAGACGATGCGCAGCTCCACGCCGCTGATGGGCTTGCCCGCCGACCGGAGGCGGTGGGCGTTGGGCCCGCTCGGGTCGTGGTCCTCGGGCATGAGGGCCACGATCACGCCCGTGGTCTCGGTGAGGCCGTAGGCCTGGATGAACGCGCACTTGAAGGTCTCGATCGACCCGGCCAGCACCTCGACCGAGATGGGCGACGCGCCGTAGACGACGCAGCGGAGCGTCGAGTAGTCGAGCTCCTTCACGTTCGGCATCATCAGCATGAACTGCAGGACGGCCGGCACCGCGAACATGTTGGTGATCCCCTTCTCGGGGATCATGTTGAGCATCGCCGACGGGTCAACGTCGCGCATCAGGATCGTGTGGCAGCCGGCGAACATGCCGACGGTCGCGTAGCCGCTCCCACCGATGTGGAACAGCGGCATGGCCACGAGGTTCACGCTGTCCTCGTCGAAGTACCAGTCCTCGAGCACCTCGCCGAGGAGCGAGAAGAGGTTGGCGTTGGTGAGCATCACGCCCTTGGGCAGACCGGTCGTGCCCGACGTGTAGAGCTGGAAGGCGACGTCCTCGCGGGCGCCGTCGACGCCGGGGTCGGCGGCGGGCTGGCCGCCCATCCAGTCCTCGTAGTCCTGGTGGGTGGGATGCCCGCCGATGACCACGATCTTCTTGACGGTGGTCAGCTCGGACTCGATGGCGTCGAGCGCGGGGACGAACTCCTGGCCGACGACGAAGACCTTGGCCTCGGCGTCGTTGACGATGTAGGCGATCTCGGGCGGGGCGAGCCGCCAGTTCACCGCCACGTTGACCGCGTTCAGCTTGGCCCCGCCGAACAGCAGCTCGAAGTACTCGATCGAGTTCTTGTCGAGGAAGGCGACGCGGTCCTGGGGGCCCACGCCCTCGGCCTGCAGGGCGTTGGCGACCTGGCTCGACCGCTGGTCGAGCTCGGCGAAGGTCATCGTGCGGTCGCCGGCGGTGAGCGCCGGGCGATCGGGACGCTCCTTGCCGTGGATGCGGACCAGCTTGGCGATGGTGTCGATCGTGGGCATCGTTCCCCCCGGTGAGCGTGACGAAGACCGACATGTTCGCAGATGCGGCGACACCGTCGCCCCGCCGGCCCGGACGCGACGATCCGGCCGCCGCGAGGGTGCGACGGCCGGATCGGCGGGATCGATCGACTACTCGACGCGGAGCTCGGCCTGCATGCCGAGGACGAAGTGCGGCGGACCGCCCTCCACCTCGGGCGGACCGCCCTCGGACTCGGCGGCGGCCGCCATGAACTCGTCGGGATCGGCGCCCTGCGGGATGAAGCAGGCGATCAGGTAGCGGCCGGGCTCGGTGAGGGTGCCGTCGCCCACCGCCGGGATGGTCTCGTCGCTGCCCGGGGTGGCCAGCAGCACCGCCGCCGGCTCGCCGCCGCCCAGGAGCGCGCCGATCTCCTCTTCCGGCAGCGAGAGCAGCTCGCTCACCGATCGCTCCTCGTCATCGGGGAGCAGGACGGCCACGAGCTCGTGCATCTCGGCCTCGGAGTCGTTGCGCACCGTGAGCTGGGTCCCGGCCTCGATCGAGGCGGGCAGGCCCTGGAAGCCGTAGTCGATCAGGGTGACCTCGACGGTGGCGGCTGCATCATCGCCGCCGGCCGCGGTGGTGGTCGTGTCGTCGCCGGCGGCGCCGTCGTCGTCGTCGTCGCCACACGCCGTGAGGGCGAGGGAGCCGACGAGCAGGCCGGCGGCCACGCGGATCCAGCGGGAACGGAGGGTCATGGTGGTCCTTTCGTCTGGGATCGCCGGACCCTAGCGAGGCGACCACGGTGCGTGGGCGACCACCTGACACGGACGTCAGGTCTCGGCCTACGATCCCGGCCCATGACTGAGGTCGAGGGATACGTCGAGTCCGGTTTCGAGGGCGTGCGGGACGCGTTCGCCGCCAACTTCGAGCAGCACGGCGAGGTCGGCGCCGCGTTCGCGCTGCACGTCGAGGGTCGGAAGGTGGTCGACATCTGGGGCGGCACCGCCGACGTGCGCAGTGGCCGCCCGTACGCCGAGGACACCCTGCAGCTGGTGTTCTCGACCACGAAGGGCGCCACCGCCATGTGCGCCAACCTGCTGGCCGAGCGGGGCCTGCTCGACGTCGACGCGCCGGTCGCCCAGTACTGGCCCGAGTTCGCGCAGAACGGCAAGGAGTCGATCACCGTCCGGATGCTGCTGAACCACCAGGCCGGCCTCTACACCGTCGACGAGGCGCCGCGCTACGCCGACACGCTCCGCTGGGATCCGATCGTCGACGCGCTCGCCGCGCAGGCCCCGCTGTGGGAGCCGGGCACCGAGCACGGCTACCACGCCGTCACCTACGGTTGGCTGGTGGGCGAGGTGGTGCGCCGCGTCACCGGGCGCTCGATCGGCGCCTTCTTCCAGGAGGAGTTCGCCGCCCCCCTCGGCCTGGACTTCTGGATCGGCCTGCCCAAGGAGCACCACGAGCGCGTCGCCCCCCTCGTGCCCACCGACCCGCCCACCGACCCCGCGGCACGGGCGATGGCCGAGCAGCTCATGGGTCCCGACTCGGTGATGGGCCGGGCGCTGTCGTGCTCCGGCGCGCTGAACCCCGACGACGGCGACGACACCATGAACTTCAACCGGCCCGACCTGTGGTCGGCCGAGGTCCCCGCCGCCAACGGGGTCACCAACGCCCGGTCGCTGTCGCGCCTCTACGCGTCGCTCGTGGGCGACGGCGTCGACGGGATCCGCACGCTCGCCCCCGAGACCGTCGCCCGGGCCACCGAGCCGCAGGACGACTTCAACGACTCGGTGCTCATGCAGCTGCCGACCCGGTTCGGGCTCGGCTTCATGCTCTCCTCGCCCTTCTCGCCCTTCGGCGGCCCGCAGCGCTTCGGCCACCCGGGGGCAGGCGGTTCGGTCGGCTTCGCCGACCCCGAGAAGCATCTCGCGTTCGGCTACGTGATGAACAAGATGCAGCAGAACCTCTCCGGTGACCCTCGCACGGTCACCCTGATCGAGCAGGCCTACGCCGCCCTCTGATCGACGTCGGTCACGAGCGGGCGCCCGTCAGCAGGCCTGGAAGCTGGCGAGCGCGCCGCTCACCGCGCCGCTGCCCCCGAGGAGCACGAGGCGCTCGGGGCCGAGGCGCTCGATCTCGGCCCGCACCGACGACGGGACGCAGCCGCCGGGCACCAGCAGGAGCGGCCCCGGGCCGTTGGCCGCCACCGGCCCGCCGGCGAGGGCGTCGGGGAAGTTCCGGCCCGTCGCCAGGTAGACGCGGGCGGCGCCGTCGGGGAACGTCGCCTTGCTGACCTCGACGCTGGTGGCATAGCGGTTGGAGCCGGCCAGGCGCCGCACCTGTCCGGGCACGGTGTAGCCCTGCAGGGAGCTCGCCACCTCGGGCGACACCGCCGCCGGTCCGCCGAGGATGACGATGCGCTGCGGTAGGAGCCGGCGCAGCTCGGCGTCGGTCTCGGCGGGGATGGCGTCGCGGGTGACGAGCAGCACGGGGCCGGCCTCGAGCGCCCCGGCGGCGGCGCCGGCCAGCGCGTCGGGGAACGACTCGCCAGTGGCGACGTAGGCGACGGGCACGACGGGGTCGAAGACATCGGCGCTGATGGCGGCGGCGGTGGCGTAGCGGTTGGGCCCGGCCAG
>DATLFP010000071.1:0-5030 GCA_035540955.1 Acidimicrobiales bacterium | reverse complement strand
GGGGGGCGCAAGCAGATGCAACGAGTGAAGCCGTGGGTGGCGGTGCTCGTCGTGGTGATCATCGCGACGACGGCACCAGCGGCAGCGGCACCGCCGGCCGACGCCGGCAGTGCCGCCGACCTGATCGTGTTCGTCGGTGAGGATGACGACCCGAGCGCCGTCGCCGACGAGTACCGCACCCGGGGCGCGGAGATCGCGCACGTGTACCGCGCCGCGGCACACGGATTCGCCGGGCGCTTCCACGGCGACCTCGAGCGCCGGCTCCGAGCCGACAGCAGGGTGACGGCCATCGAGCGAGATGGCCCGGTCGCGGCCCACGGGCGTACGACCGTCGGAGGGGACGACGTTCAGTCGAGCCCGCCATGGGGGCTCGACCGGATCGATCAGCGAACGCTTCCGCTGTCCCAGAGCTACCGCTGGGACACCGCTGCACCGGGCATCGACGTGTATGTCCTCGACACCGGCATCCGGATCGATCACCAGCAGTTCGGCGGCCGGGCGACGCTCGGCCACGATGTGATCCAGGACGGCGTCTCCGGCGACTGCAACGGCCACGGCACGCACGTTGCGGGAACCATCGGGGGCGCCACCTTCGGCGTCGCCAAGCTCGTCGACCTCATCTCCGTCCGCGTCCTCGACTGCGGCGCGAAGGGCACCTGGTCCGGCGTCATCGCCGGGCTCGATTGGGTGGCCCTGCACCACGAAGATGGCCCGGCGGTCGTGAACATGAGCCTCGGCGGGAATGCGCACTCCCTTGCTGACGCCGCCGTCGGACGAGTGATCGCCGATGGGGTCACGGTCGTGGCATCCGCGGGCAACGACAACAAGGATGCGTGCAACCAGAGCCCGGCTCGAGTGCCAGCGGCGATCACCGTGGGGGCGACGACGACGACCGACGCTCGGGCCAGCTGGTCGAACTTCGGCTCGTGCCTCGACCTCTTCGCTCCCGGTTCGGGCATCCTGTCGGCAGGTATCACCTCGACGACGGCGACCGCGACCAAGTCGGGAACCTCGATGTCGGCTCCGCACGTGGCGGGCATCGCGGCGCTGCTGCTGGACGGATCACCGACGGCAGCGCCGGCGACGATCGCATCGACCATCCGGGAAGTGGCGACACCCGGCGTGCTCTCGGGCATCGGCACGGGATCTCCGAACACGTTGGCGTACTCGCTCGGGAGTGTGCCGACGGGTCCGGCGGCGACCGCTCCTGGCGCGCCCGAGTGGGTGACCGCGGAGGAAGACCGGCGTGCCATCATCGTCACGTGGGCGCCAGGGACGACCGGAGGGTCCGAGATCACGAAGTACACCCTCGTGGTGGTGGACTCGAGGGACAAGGTTGCCAAGTCGCTCGAGGTGGCTCCGCCCGGTAGCCCCGTGAGGATCTCGGGCCTTCGCGCCGGTGTGACCTATCGCGTCCGTGTGTCCGCGAGCAACGCGGTCGGCACCGGGCCGTACGCAGAGTCGAACCCGGTCACGCCGACTCGTTGATCCAGTCGGGCGTGCGCCGGCCGGCTGCTGTTCCCGGGCGTCGCCCTGGTGGGGCTCGCGGTCCTTCACGCGAGACCTCGTCGAGCCCGATCCGTCACCGGGTCCCGACCCCGGCGAACCCGGCGTAGGGCCGGTTGGCGTTCCAGAGACGACGAACGGCCCTGTGCCATCCGTGAGCCCGTCCCTACCGTGATGCGTAGGCACAGATCGTGCCGGCGACGCCATGATCCGCCGGGTTGCATCTGGTCGCTTGGCCCGGCGGGGAGCGAGTAGCGAAACCGACGCCGAGATGGAAGGGCCCCACGGGGCCCGGAAGGTCGGTCGAGATGTTGAGGAAGCTGGGAGTTGGCCTCACCGCCGTGCTCGCCCTGGTGGCGGCTGTGGTGGTGCCGGCGGCGACGAGCGCCGCGGCGGGGATCGGGAACCCGCTCACCGAGTGCCAGGAGAACGGCTATCCGGACGCCACCGGTGCCGTCAAGATCGAGTGGCCGAGCGGGGAGATCGAGAGGAGCGGTGACCCCGCCGACGCGGCGGTCACCGTCCAGGCCGGCGACGAGCCGGGCTTGTACGAGTGGACGTCGGATCCTGCCGCGACGGGCGTCCTGCTCAAGGCGGGCAGCAGCCAGAGCACCGATGACGGCCCCTACACCAGTGGTGGGAGCGGCACGAGTGGCAGCGGCTACACCGCCGACGGCAAGGACCTCAGCCACATCACGTTCTGCTACGACGGCGGCCCCGGAACTGACGAGGTTCCCGACGGCACGCTCACCATCCTGAAGTTCTACGACGCCGACGGCGATGGCGTGAAGGACGCGACCGAGGCCTACCTCTCCGGATGGCAGGTGTGGGTCGTTGCTCCCGACGAGTCGGTCGGGACCTTCTACGTGACCACCAAGGTGCTCACCGTCGAGGACGGCAGTTTCGGCATGTACGTCGTCACCGAGTCGATGCCGAACGAGCCCGGCTGGGTGGCGTCGACCGAGGTCGTGCAGAGCGCCGACGTCCAGAGCGGCGATGAGGACGAGGTCGAGTTCGGCAACTACTGCCTGACCGCGAGCGGCGGCAAGACGCTCGGCTACTGGTCGAACAAGAACGGCCAGGCCGAGATCACCGGAGCGTGGCTCGCCGCACTCCGCGACCTCCACCTCGTCGACGCCAAGGGCGTCGCGTTCGACCCGACGACGACCGCAGGACTGAGCACGTTCCTGACCAAGGCGTCGGCCACGAACATGGCCAACATGCTCTCGGCTCAGCTCGCCGCCGGCACGTTGAACGTGCTGAGTGGCCGCACGAGCGCCGATGCCTTCTACCTGCCCGCCGGCATGACCGTCGGTGAGCTGCTCGTGGCGGCGGAAGCGGCGCTCGCCGCGAGCCCGGTCACCGTGGCCGCGGGCGCGGCACGGACGGCGCAGACCCAGCTCAAGGATTGGCTGGACGAGCTGAACGACGGTGCCTCCGTCATCCCGTCCGATCCGTGCCCCTTCACCTTCGGTGACCTGAGCTAGGACCGAGATCCGGCAGACGGACAACCAGCGTGGGTGGAGGGAGGGCTTCGGCCCTCCCTCCGCCGCGTCTCCCCGACGACTCCCCACCGGGTGCGCAAGGATGCGGCATGACCGACATCCCGCCGCCGGACCCCGGGACCACGCCGACCGATCCGCCGCCCCCGCCGGAGCCGCCGGCCGAGCCCCGCCCCACCCTGCTCGAGCGCCTCGGGCCCCGAGCGGTGCGGCGGATGACGCCCCGGGTCGGCGTCGTGATCGCCGGGGCCGGGGCGCTCATCGCCGTGGGCGGGGCCACCGGGCTCGGGGGCGATCAGCTGATCGGCGACGACGGTGACGTGCAGCGGATCCCGGGGATCCTGCTGTCGCTCCTCCTCGTCGTCGCCGGCTACGCCGCCCTCGCCCGCTTCCGCACCGGGCCGCTCGCCTCCGCCGGTGCCACCGGTGCCGCGCTCGGCGTGCCGGTGCTGCTGTTCTTCCTGACGTTCTCCGAGAGCGACTTCCCGCCGTTCTCCCTCGACGCCATCCTGCTGGTGTCGTCGCTGGCGTGGCTGGGCGCCTACGTCGTCGGGGCCGGCGCCGGCCGACTGCTGTTCCTGGGCGCGGCCCTGGCGGGGTCGTGGCTGTTCGTGCTCAACCTCGTCGAGCCCGTCGAGCACCTCACGCCGTTCGGCGCCTTCGCCGCCATGGAGTCCTTCGAGACGTCGGGCTCCCTCGAGGTCCCCGGCGGCTACTACGACGAGGACGGGACCTTCGTCTTCGAGGACGACTTCGCCCCCGACGACTTCGCCGGCGACGACTTCTTCGGCGACAGCGGCGCGCCCAGCCCGCTGCTCGGCGGCGGGTTCGACTACCGGCCGCCCGACTTCACCGACGTGGCGGTGATCTCGCTCCTGTTCGGCATCGGCTACGCGGTGGTTGGCCTCCTGCTGAGCCGGCGCGGCTACGCGGGGGCGGGCACGCCGTTCGCGGCGGTGAGCATCGCCGCCCTCGCCCTCGGCGTGCAGCTCATCGCCCCCGACCTCGAGCAGGTCGGCACCGGCGTCCTCGCCATCGCCCTGGGCATCGGGCTGGCGGCGGTCGGGGCGGCGTCAGGCCGGCGGGTCACGGCGTGGGTCGGCGCCGCCGGCGTCGGGCTCGGCGCCATCGCCGTGCTGCAGAAGGGCGTCGACGGCAGCAGCGCGTCGGCGCAGTCGGGCGCCTTCCTGCTGCTCGGCATCGCCGTCGTGTGCGCCGGTCAGCTCCTGTCCACGGCGTTCGGCGAGCCCGACGAGGAGGACGAGCTGGCCTCCCTCACCCCGGGCGCGTCGAGGGCCGGGCGCGAGCCCGGCCCTCCGACGGTGATCTGAGCGGGACTACATCGTGGTGGCGGTGCCCGACCCCTGGTGCTCCTTGTTGTAGAGGAAGCCGCCGACGGCGAGGCCGATGCCGGCGATGGCGGCGAGGAACAGCCCGTACGCCCGGTCGAAGTCGATGCCGGCCTCGGACTCGCCGATGAGCAGCTTCAGCACGACGAGCGCCCCGGCCACGATGCCGGCCACCATGTGGATCATCGGCCACGGCAGCTCGGGCAGGGTGACGTTCTCGGCGAACTTCGAGATGAGGACGTGGGCCAGCATCACCAGCCCGAGGATGGTCGGGATGCCTCCCCACAGGAAGCCGACGTCCCAACCGTTGCCGCTGGCCGAGATGCCGAAGATCGAGATCTCGAACCACGGTAGGAACGATGCGATGAAGAGCACGATCGCGGAGACGGAGATGACCTTCTCCGGCATCGTGAGCTTGTTGATGTCCACCAGGTCTCCCTAAGTAGTGAGGCAGGTCTGATCAAGTTGACCAGACCCTGACGGCGAAATGAAGGATCGTCGGTCGCCTACCCTCGGAGGAGTGCGGGTGGGGGTGCTGGCGTCGGGCGGGGGGACGATCCTCGAGGCCATCCTGGCGGCCGGCGTCCCCGTCGACCTGGTGGTCACCGATCGCCGCTGCCGGGCCCTCGACCTCGCCGGCGATCGCGGCGTTCTGCTCGAGCGCACCGACTTC
>DATLFP010000070.1:0-2800 GCA_035540955.1 Acidimicrobiales bacterium | reverse complement strand
CGAGCGGCGTTCCGGAGTACCCGGCTGCGGACGTGATGGCCTCCTCCGGTTCCTCCTACAGCGACGCCAGCTGCACGACGAGCACGGCGGCGATGCACGCGAAGCAGAACACGTGCTGGCGGAGGATGCGCTCGGCGGCCGCCACCCGTTCCGTCGGGGGATCGACGCGCCCGCCGAGCCGGACGGCCGCCGGCACGGTGCGGGCGCCGGCGAGCCCGACGGGGAGCGCCACCAGCACCAGGGAGGACCACGCCGCCCACGCCGGCACCGAGTCGCCGGCGATCTCGGCGACCACGGCGGCGAGGGTGCCGACCATGGCCAGCGCCACCAGCCGGTTCATGGGTCGGGCGCCGGTGGTGACGCGGGCGTAGTAGGTGGCGATCGACTCGACCGCCTCGTCCGTCGCGCCGCGCCGCACCTGCACGTCGAACATGAGGTCGAACCAGAGGACGGCGAGCAGGAAGCCGGCACCGGCGGTCACGAACGCCTGCATCACCGCAGCATGGCCCGGACGTCGTCGATCGTGTCGGCCTCGGCGGGCGCCTTGTCCTCCCGGTACCGCTTCACCCGGGCGAAGCGCAGGGCGACGCCGCCGTCGTACCGGGTCGAGCGCTGCACCCCGTCGAGGGCGATCTCCACCACGAGCTCGGGCCGCACGAACACGACGTGCCCGTCCTTGCCGACCTGGCGGGCGAGCAGCTGCTCGGTCTGCCACTGGAGCAGGGCATCGGTGAGGCCCTTGAACGTCTTGCCCACCATGACGAACCCCCCGCCGGCGTCCCGGGCCGCGAGGTGGAGGTTCGACAGCCACCCCTGGCGCCGGCCCGATCCCCACTCGGCGCCGGTGACGACGAGGTCGAGGGTGCGGACCGGCTTCACCTTGCGCCAGGCGGCGCCCCGCCGCCCGGCCTCGTAGCGGGAGCCGGCTGCCTTCACCATCACCCCCTCGTGGCCGAGGGCGAGCGCGGCCTCGGCGAAGGCGGTGGCCTCCTCGACGTCGTCGGTCACGATCCGGGGGATGGCGAGCGGCCCGGCGATCGCGTCGAGCACGGCGTGGCGATCGACGAGGGGGCGGTCGAGGAGGTCGTCGCCGTCGGCGTGGAGCACGTCGAAGAAGCGGGCGGCGAGGGTGGCGCCGGCCACACCGTCGTGGCGCCCGAAGCTGCTCATCGTGTCCTGGAACACCCCGGGCCGCTCCGCCTCGTCGAAGCCCATGGCCTCGCCGTCGAGCACCAGCCGGGTGGCGGGCATCGCCCGCACGGCGGCCACGATCGCCGGCAGCCGGTCGGTCACCTCGTTGAGGTTGCGGGTGAACAGCCGCACCTCGTCGCCGTCGCGGTGTACCTGGACGCGAGCGCCGTCGAGCTTCCACTCCACGGACGCGAGACCGACCTCGGCCACCGCGGCGGCCACGTCGGGCGACGACGCCGCCAGCATCGGCAGCACCGGTCGTCCGACCTCGAGCCCCACCTTCGCCAGGCCGGGCTCGCCCTCGGCGAGGGCCAGGAGCGCCGTGGTGGCGAGGTCACCCCCGAGCATCGCCGCTCGGCGCACCGGTGCGACACCGACGTCGGCGGAGCGGGCGATGGCGTCGGTCATCACCCCCTCCAGCGCCCCCTGCCGCAGCTCGCCGGTGAGGAGGCGGCGGACGAAGGACTGCTCGGCTTCGGTCGCGCGTTGCAACAGGCCGGTGAGGAGCCGGTTCCGCTCGGTGTTCGACCCCGCGCCGGCGCACGCCGCCAGCGCGTCGATGGCGGCGTCGACCTCGCCGAGGGTCAGCGACGGTGCTCCGGCGGCCGCCACCTCGAGGTCGTAGAGCCGGCGCCACCCGACGCCGATCCGTCCCTGGCGAGGTGTGCCGGTGAGCATGGCCACCGCCGGCACGACCTCCTCGACGTGCAGGGTGCGCAGGAGGTCGGCGAGGGCGGCGACCTTGGCGGTGCGGGCCCGGGTGGCGGCCACGGCGCTCGAGGTGGCGACGAGGTCGGCCAGGAGCGTCACGGGGCGTAGGACGACCGCGCCTGGATCGCCCAGCGGGCACCGGTGTCGACCACCACGTACACCGCCGGGTAGACGCCGATGACCGACCCGTCGCCCCGCCACCGCGTGAACTGCACGTCGAGGTGCACCTTGCGGTCGCCGGCGTGGATCAGCCGCTTGTGGTCCCAGGTGCTGTGGTCCCACCCGAGCCGCTCGCGGATGAGGGCCATGTTGGTCTCCATCTGCGCGGTGGCCTCCTCGATCGTCTCCCAGATGCGCACCGTGCCGCTCGCCAGCCGCACGTGCGGGTAGGCGAGGGTGGCGGCGTGGCCGGGCGCGTCGAGCGCGTTGAACGTGGCGAGGAACTCATCCGCGGTCGCCATGGCGGCGGAAACATCGGCGTCGGTGTCGGCCATCCGGCCATCATGTCGCTCGTGAGCCCGCACCTGCTCGACAACGTGGTGTGGCACTCGCTGACCGGGCCGCGCGCCGGGCTGGGCGAGCGGGTGGGCCAGGCCGCCCGCTTCCATCCCGACGTGTCGCCGTTCGGCGCGATCGAGGACACCTCGGCCGGTGCGTGGGCCGACCTCACCGCCCTCGTCGGCGCCGGCGGGGTGACGTGCGTGTTCGCCACCGGCCTCGACCTGCCCGAGGGTTGGCAGCCGCTGATGGAGGTGCCGTGCGGGCAGCTGGTGGCCGCACGGGTCACCACCGGCGGGGAGTCGGACGGCCTCGTCGATCTGGTGGCGGCGGACGTGCCCGAGATGCTCGAGCTGGTGGCGGCCACCAAGCCGGGCCCGTTCGGGCCCCGCACGATCGA
>DATLFP010000069.1:0-2572 GCA_035540955.1 Acidimicrobiales bacterium | reverse complement strand
GAAGTCGCACGGAGGCTAGCTCCGGTTCGGCTCGGGCGGCCTCCGTTAGTGGCGGCTCTGACGTTCGGCGAAGTTGCCGACCCCCTGCT
This sequence comes from Acidimicrobiales bacterium, assembly GCA_035540955.1. Lineage (GTDB taxonomy): Bacteria > Actinomycetota > Acidimicrobiia > Acidimicrobiales > CADCSY01 > DATLFP01. The sequence goes on along the minus strand of DATLFP010000069.1, from coordinate 2,483 downwards.
CCTCGGGAGCGTCGTGGTCGTGCTCCTGGCCCTCGCTGAAGTGGCCGACCTCGTAGTCTTGCGGGAGCTCGGGTTCCTCCTCTTGGCCCTCGGCGAAGCTGCCGACCGCCTGCTTCTGGAGCGAGTCGTGGTCGTGCTCCTGGCCCTCGCTGAAATGGCCCTTCTCATCCTGGACCGACATGGTCTGCTCCTCTCCGCTGCCGCCGATCGCTCGGCTGCGCTCGACCCATGATCCCGCGGCGCCGCCAACTGTGCTCGGGGGCGGCCCCACGGCGTCGCCGATCAGGCCGTCCTCGCTCGAGCCGGCGGGGTGATCGGCGTGCAGACCGGGCGTCCTGTAGCCGGCGATCAGGGCGACTCTGAAGGTCTGCGGCGCTCGTTGTTCGGGATCACCCACAGGCCCCGTGCGATACCGATCGGCTCGATGCATCTCGAACGGTGTGGCGCATGAGAACAACCTGCACCTGCGCATTGGGACCGTCTGTCCACATCCGGATTCATTCTCTGGGCCAGCGATGAACCGGCGTCGGCAGCCTTAACGTCTTCCGGAGCCGCGCAGGCCCATGCTTGATCTGAATGACGTGCTCCGGCCGAAACGGAACCTCGGCACCCCGTACGAGGCAGAGGTCTGAGCCTGGCTCGTAGGACGCCGGTTGGTTCTCGAGAATTCCGTGCGCCAGGCGATGTACCGGCGGATCATCGAGTTCTGCTCGTCGTGTGAGCGGTGGTCGGTACCGTCGAGGGCGAAGTAGCGCAGCGCCGTGAACTGGCACTCGATGCGGTTGAGCCACGAGGCGTTGGTGGGCACGTAGGCCAGCTCGACGTTGTTGGCTGCCGCCCAGTCGCCCACCCGCTGGTCCTTCTTCGTCGACAGGTGGGGGCTGAAGTTGTCCAGCACGATGGCGATGCGGACCTCGGCGGGTAGAGCGAGCGCAGGTAGCGGCAGAAGGCCAGGAAGGTCGTGCGGTTCTTGTTCGCCTTGACGTGGCCGTACATCTTGTCGGTGCGCAGGTCGAGGGCCGCCATCAGGGGGCGCACCCCCTGGGTGCGCTTGTAGGTGGCACGCCGGCGACGACGCCGGGGCGAGTCGGTCGAGCCCTTGTCCTTGCTGGCCACCACCGGCGCCCACTGCTGCCGGGCCGGGGCAGCAGGTTGAGGGGGCCGAACTCGTCCATGCACAACACCACCGTCGGGTCTCCCGGACCTGGCTCGGCCTTGCCGTCGGCGATGTCGTAGAGCTCCAGGACCCGGTTCTTCTTGGCTTCGAAGTCCGGGTCGTTGGACTGCTTGAACGTCTTGATCACTTGAAACGAGACGCCTTCCTTGCGGAGCAGGTCCCGCAGGCCCTCGTGGCTGATGTCGTCGACCACCCCCTCAGCCACCAGGATCTCGGCCACCTTGGTCAGGCTCCACGTCGAGAACGGAAGGCCGTGGTCGACCGGCCGGGACAGGGCGATCTTCTTGACCTGTTGGCGTTGGGGCAACGTGAAGGTCGGCGGCCGGCCCCCCGAGTACTTCGGGTACAGCGACTCGAAGCCGTCCTCGTTGTAGTTGTTGATCACGTCCCGCACCCGGTCGGGGCTGGTGAAGGCCACCTTGGCGATCTGCTCGACGTCCATGCCCTGGGCGGACAGCAGCACCATCTGCGCTCGCCTCCAGGTCACGACCGAGCCCGAGCTGCGGCGGACGATCCGCAGCAGCCGGTTGCCCTCGTCATTCGACAGCTCTCGAACTCGGAGCCTCTCCCTGGCCACCGCCACCTCCTGATCTCGACCAGATCGGACGGCTGATTTCGACCAGATCGGACGGCATCAGCGTGTGCGATCGCGCCCGCCAAGTGGTGGACCTATGACAAGGCGAAGGTTCACTGCTGCGGCACCAGCAAATGGCCGTGACTTGCCACCCAGCCCCCGGCGGTAAGGGCGACGGCGTTCTCACACGCGACGACGTCGTCCTGGGAAGCTCTCTCTTGCGCGTCAGCGAGCGCGTTCCGGCGTTACACGGCATGGAGTCCGGTGTGTGGGACGAGAGCCTCGCCCTACGGCGAGCAGTTCGTCCCGGGTGACGGGCTGACGCAGCTGTCGGTTCCCGGTCCGCCGTCGTTGGTGTTGGTCCCTGCCCCGCCGGTGAGGCGATCGTCGCCGGCGTCGCCGCTCAGGGTGTCGTCACCCGCATCCCCCGAGAGGCCGTCGTTCCCGTCACCGCCGCCGAGCTTGTCGTTGCCGGGCCCACCGGAGAGGAAGTCGGCCCCGTTCTCCCCGCAAAGGGTGTCGTTGCCGTCATCGCCGTAGAGCTTGTCGTCGCCGTCCCCCCCGAAGATGAGGTCGTCTCCGCCGAGCCCGTGGATCTCGTCGTTGCCGCCCAGCCCGAAGATCCGGTCGTTGCCCGGGGTGCCCAGGAGCTGGTCGGGGCCGGCGGTGCCGACGATGTCACCTGCGCTGGGGTTGGGCGCCGGCGACGATCGCCTCACCGGCGGGGCAGGG
>DATLFP010000068.1:0-20575 GCA_035540955.1 Acidimicrobiales bacterium | reverse complement strand
GTGGACGGCTACTCCCTACCGGGCCGGGTCAGCGCCGCGGCGCGGGGCGGGAGGGGCGGGGTCGGCGTTCGAGGCCACAGCGTGGCGAGGAGGATGGTGCCCCGGCCCGGTAGGGAGTAGCCGTCCACCGCGCTGGCCAGCCGGCTCACCGCGCCGAGTCCGATCCCGAGCGAACCCGACGTGGAACGGCCGTCCTCGGCCGACTGCCGGGGGTCCGCCATCCCCGGGCCGGTGTCGATGGCGAGGAGCTGCAGGCCGGCGATCTCCTCGGACCGGACCACCCGGATGATGACCGCGCCCTGCGCGGCGTGCTTGACGAGGTTGGTGGCGAGCTCGGTGGCGACGATCCCGACCTCCCCCACCCGCTCGGCGTCGAAGCCCAGACGCTCCGCCAGCCGTGACGCCTCGCGGCGCACGCTGCCCGCCACGGCGAGGTCCTCGACCCGGAACCAGGCGTGGTCGTTCGCGTCGTCGATGATCGTCATCGGCTCCACTTGGTGATGACGACCGTCGTGCCTCGACCGACCTCGCTGTCGATCTCGAAGGCGTCCACGAGCCGCCGCGCCCCCGACAGCCCGAGGCCCAGGCCCGAGCCGCTCGTGTACCCGTCGGCCATGGCGACGTCGACGTCGGGAATGCCCGGGCCGGTGTCGGTGAACGTCGCCCGCACGCCGCTCCTGGCCGGTTCCACGACGAGCTCGAGTCGCGCCGAGCCACCGCCGCCATAGGTCTGGGTGTTCCGGGCCAGCTCGCTGGCGGCGGTGACCATCTTCGTCTGATCGACCAGGGAGAGGCCCGCGGACACGGCAAGGGCCCGGACGGCTTGGCGCACCCGGACGACGTCGTCGTCGCCGAGGATGTCGACGTCCTGGATCTCACCCACGGGCCGTCGACCGGCCCAGCAACGCGAGGCCCTTGTCGATGTCGAGCGCAGTCCTCACGCCGCCCAGCGACAGGCCCAGCTCGACGAGGGTGATGGCGACGGCCGGGCGCATCCCGACCACGACCGTCTCGGCGTCGAGCACCGCGGAGATCGACGCCACGGTTGCGAGCATGCGGCCGATGAAGCTGTCGACGACATCGAGAGCGGTGATGTCGATCAGCACACCGTGCGCGCTGTCGGCGACGATCCGGCGGGCGAGGTCCTCCTGCAGCGCCAACGCGCTCTGGTCGTCGAGGTCGACCTGGATCGTGACGAGGAGCAGGTCGCCGATCCGGAGAATCGGGACGCGCTCCATCAGCCGTCCTTGCCGGCGGAGATCGCGATCTGCAGCGCGTCGGCGAGCGAGGCCTTGGTGACGATGTCGCCGAACTCGATGCCGAGGGCCACGATCGTCTGCGCGATCTGGGGGCGGATGCCCGAGATCACGCACTCGGCCCCCATGAGCCGGGCGGCGACCACCGTCTTCAGGAGGTGCTGGGCGACCTGGGTGTCGACCGCGGGCACGCCGGTGATGTCGATGATCGCATGGTCGCTGCCGGTGTCGACGAGGACCTGCAGCAGCTTCTCCATCACCACCTGGGTGCGGGCCGAGTCGAGCGTGCCGACGAGCGGGACGGCCACCACGCCCTCCCACAGCTTGACCACCGGCGTCGAGAGCTCGAGCAGCTGCTCGGCCAGCTCGGTGATCACGGTCTCCCGGGCGGCGACGTAGGCCTCGAAGGTGAACGCCGCCAGGTCGTCGACCACGTCCGAGAGAGCGACGTAGTCGCTGAGCGAGTCGCCGACGGCACTGAGCGCGGCCACCTTCAGGTTGAGCACGGTCGCCGCCGTCTCGGTCGGGGAGAACCCGAGGCGGGCCCGGTCGTGTGAGAGCTCCGACAGCATGGCCCTCACCTCGCCGAAGCCCTGCTCCCGGGGTCGCGCGCCGCTGGCGAGCGAGTCGGCGATCGCACCGTAGAGGGTGCCGAGCTCGGCCTCGACCTCCTGTGTCGTCGAGTGCGGTCCCATCGCTGAGCTGACCAGCTCGATCCACCTGCCGAGCACCACGTCCCGGTGGGTGCGGAGCATGGCGCCGAGGCGCTCGTTGGTCCCGGCGTCGTCCGCCACCGTTCCTCCCTCGTCGGTTCCTCCCTTGAGCATTGCCGGATCCTCCCCGTTCGGGCACATCCGCGACACCCCTGTTCGCCTCCACCCACCACACCCCCCGCCGGTCGAGCGGGTGCCGGGCCCCGCCCGCATCCAGAGCGCAGCCGGGCGCGAGTGGACTGAACGACCGCTCGGTTGGGAGGATCCCCGCCATGCGCTTCGGCATCTTCATGGCCCCCTTCCACCCCGTCGGCCAGAACCCCACGCTGGCCTTGCATCGCGACCTCGAGCTGATCGACCACCTCGACCGGCTCGGCTACGACGAGGCGTGGATCGGCGAGCACCACTCGGCGGGCTACGAGATCATCGCCAGCCCCGAGGTGTTCATCGCCGCCGCCGCCCAGCGCACCGGGCACATCCGGCTCGGCACCGGCGTGTCCTCACTCCCCTACCACCACCCGCTGATGCTTGCCGACCGGATCGTCCTGCTCGACCACCTCACGCGTGGGCGGACGATGTTCGGTGTGGGGCCGGGCGCACTGCCGTCGGACGCCTTCATGATGGGCATCCCCACCGACAAGCAGCGGGAGCGGATGGAGGAGTCCCTCGAGGTGATCCTGCGCCTGTTCGCCGGCGAGCGGGTGACGCACGAGAGCGACTGGTTCACCCTGCGCGACGCCTGCCTCCAGCTGGCGCCGTACTCCGACTTCGACATCGCAGTGGCGGCCCAGGTGTCCCCCGCCGGGCCCCGCGCCGCCGGCCGGTTCGGTCTCGGGCTGCTCTCGATCGGAGCCACGTCGGCAGGTGGCTTCGACGTCCTCGGGGCGCACTGGGGCGTGATGGAGCAGCGGGCCGCCGAGTTCGGCAAGACCGTCAGCCGGGATCGCTGGCGGTTGGTCGGTCCCATGCACATCGCCGAGACGGAGGAGCAGGCCCGGGCCGACGTCGCCTTCGGCCTCAAGGACTGGATCGACTACTTCCAGAAGGTCGCCGCCCTCCCCCTCGCCCCTGACACCGAGGACAGCGACGAGCTCGTCGACGCCATGAACGCCTCCGGCCTCGCCGTGATCGGCACGCCGGACCAGGCCGCGGCGCAGATCCAGCGGCTCGTCGACCAGTCCAACGGCGGCTTCGGCGCCTACCTCTTCATGGCCCACGAGTGGGCCGACCGGGGGGCGACGCTCCGCTCCTACGAGCTCTTCGCTCGGTACGTGGCCCCGTTGTTCCAGGGCTCCACGCCGGCCCCGGTGGCGTCGCGGGACTGGGCCGCCGCCAACCGTCCTCAGTTCATCGGCGCCGCCACCGAGGCGGTCATGAAGGCGGTCGGCGACCATCACGCCGAGCTGGCGGCCAAGCAGACCTCCCCCTGAGGCGGGGCGGCGTCACCGGGACCGGGAGCGGATGCCGGTACGGTCGGCGCGTGCGCTTCGCCGACCGCCACATCGGACCCGACGGGCACGACCAGGCGACCATGCTGAAGGTCCTCGGCCTCGCCTCGCTCGACGACCTCGTCGACGCCGTGGTCCCCGCCTCCATTCGGGACACCACGCCGCTCACGCTCCCGGAGGCCGCCTCGGAGGCCGACGTCATCGACGAGCTGCGGGCGCTGGCCGGACGCAACGTCGTTCGGTCCTCGATGATCGGGCTCGGCTACCACGACACCATCACGCCACCCGTGATCCTGCGCAACGTGCTCGAGAACCCCGCCTGGTACACCGCGTACACGCCGTATCAGCCGGAGATCTCGCAGGGTCGCCTCGAGGCCCTCCTCAACTTCCAGACCGTCATCCAGGACCTGACCGGCCTCCCAATCGCCAACGCCTCGCTGCTCGACGAGGCCACCGCCGCTGCCGAGGCCATGTCGCTCACCTACCGGGTGACGTCAGCAGCCGACGCCCCCTTCGTGATCGACGCCGACTGCCTGCCCCAGACCGTGGCCGTCATGCAGGGCCGAGCTGAGCCGTTGGGACATCGCCTGGTGGTCGCCGACCTCGACGACGGCCTCCCCGAGGGCCCCCTCGCGGGACTGCTGCTGCAGTACCCCGGGGCCAGCGGCCGGGTTCGGGACCACGCCGCGATCGTGGCTGAAGCGCACGACCGGGGTGCCCTCGTCACCGTCGCCGCCGACCTGCTCGCTCTCGTCGTCCTGCGGGCCCCCGGCTCCATCGGCGCCGACATCGTCGTCGGGAGCGCCCAGCGGTTCGGTGTGCCGATGGGCTTCGGTGGTCCCCACGCCGGCTTCATGGCGGTGCGATCCGGGCTCGAGCGCAACCTGCCGGGGCGCCTGGTGGGCGTCTCCGTCGACGCCGACGGTGCGCCCGCCCACCGGCTGGCCCTCCAGACCCGGGAGCAGCACATCCGGCGGGAGCGGGCGACGTCGAACATCTGCACCGCCCAGGTGCTGCTTGCGGTCATCGCCGCGATGTACGCCGTGTACCACGGTCCCGATGGTCTCCGCGAGATCGCCCACCGGGTGCACCGCCGGGCGCGGACGCTGGCCGCCGGCCTCGGCGACGCCGTCGTCCACCGGCAGATCTTCGACACGGTGCTCGTCGCGGTGCCGGGCCGCGCCGCTGAGGTCAGGGACCGCGCCCGGGCTCGCGGCGTCCTCGTGCGCCTCGTCGACGACGACCACGTGGCCGCCGCCTGCGACGAGCGCACGACCCGGTCCGACCTCGAGGCCGTGTGGGAGGCCGTCGGCGTCGAACCGGTGGCGGACGTCGACGACGACGACCTGCTCGTGCCCCGCGTCGAGGACATCCTCCTCCACCCGGTGTTCAACACCCACCGGTCGGAGACGTCGATGCTCCGCTACCTCCGCCGGCTCGCTCACAAGGACTACGCCCTCGATCGGGGGATGATCCCGCTGGGCTCGTGCACGATGAAGCTGAACGCCACGGCCGAGATGGAGCCGATCACCTGGCCGGAGATCGCTCGCATCCACCCGTTCGCCCCGGCGGAGGACGTCGCCGGCTACGCCGAGCTGATCACCGCCCTCGAGGGATGGCTGGCGACGATCACCGGCTACGACGCCGTGTCGTTGCAGCCCAACGCCGGCTCGCAGGGTGAGCTCGCCGGCCTCCTCGCCATCCGCGCCTGGCACCGGGCCAACGGCGGACCCGATCGCGACGTCTGCCTCATCCCGTCATCGGCTCACGGCACCAACGCGGCGAGCGCCGTGATGGCCGGCATGCGGGTCGTGGTCGTCGGGTGCGACGACGACGGCAACGTCGACCTGGCCGATCTGCGCACGAAGGTCGACGCCCACCGCGACGCGCTGGCCGCGCTCATGATCACGTACCCGAGCACGCACGGGGTCTTCGAGGAGGAGATCGGCGAGATCTGCGCCGCCGTGCACGACGCCGGCGCTCAGGTGTACGTCGACGGCGCCAACCTCAACGCGCTCGTCGGCGTCGCCAAGCCCGGCCACTTCGGCGGCGACGTCTCCCACCTCAACCTCCACAAGACCTTCTGCATCCCCCACGGCGGCGGCGGCCCGGGGGTGGGGCCGGTGGCGGTCCGCCGTCACCTCGCCCCCTACCTGCCCAATCACCCGCTGCGGCCTGACGCCGGGCCGCCGACGGGCATCGGCCCCATCGCCGCGGCGCCGTGGGGGTCGGCCGGCATCCTGCCCATCTCGTGGGCGTACATCCGGCTCATGGGCGGCGACGGACTGACCGAGGCCACGAAGGTCGCCATCCTCTCCGCCAACTACGTGGCCCGCCGGCTCGGCGATCACTTCCCGGTGCTCTACGCCGGGCGCAACGGGTTCGTCGCGCACGAGTGCATCCTCGACCTGCGACCGGTCACCAAGGCGTCGGGCGTGACCGTCGACGACATCGCCAAGCGGCTCATCGACTATGGGTTCCACGCCCCCACCATGAGCTTTCCGGTGCCTGGCACGTTGATGGTCGAGCCCACCGAGTCCGAGGATCTGGCCGAGCTCGACCGGTTCTGCGACGCCATGATCGCCATCCGCGGCGAGGTCGATCGCGTCGCCGACGGCGAGTGGCCTGCCGAGGACAACCCGCTCCGCAACGCACCCCACACCGCGGCGTCGATCGCCGGCGAGTGGACCCACCTCTACACCCGCGAGGAGGCCGTCTTCCCGGTCCCGGCGGCGCGGGCCGACAAGTACTGGCCCCCGGTGCGCCGCATCGACCAGGCCCACGGCGACCGCAACCTCGTCTGCAGCTGCCCCCCGGTGACCGAGTACGCCTGACCCGCACGAGATCTCGGCGCAGGCCGCCCACCGACTGGGTGTTCAGGTGCTCCGAGAGCTCGCGGGGCCCGAGGAGGGCGAGCGGCGGGGGGCGTCCTTGCCGACGAAGGGTGTGGCCGTGACCCAGCCCGGGATGGCGGTGCCCCGCACGTCGAGCTGGACCGCGGCGCCGGGCTGGAGCGATGGCGGCACGAAGCCCAGAGCGATGCCGTGCTCGAGCACCGGCGAGAAGTTACCGCTCGTGACCTCGCCGATGGTCCGGTCTCCGTCGAGCACCGCGCTCCCGGCCCGCGGAGGGCGGCGGCCCTCGACCACCATGCCCCGCAACAGCCGCCGGACGCCCCGTGCCCGCTCGGCCTCCAGCGCGGCCTTGCCCCGGAAGGTGTCCTTCTTCCAGGCCACCACCCAGCTCATCCCCGCCTGGAGGGGTGTGATCCCGGGGCCCAGCTCGTGACCGTGCAGCGGCAGCCCCGCCTCCAGTCGGAGGGTGTCCCGGGCCCCGAGCCCGGCGGGCGTGATCCCCGCGGCCACGATCGCCTCCCACACCTCGGCTGCCGCGTCGGCGGGCACCGCCAGCTCCACGCCGTCCTCCCCGGTGTAGCCGGTCCCCGAGACGACGCACGGGACGCCGAGGACCTCGATCACCGCGACGCTCCGCCGGGCCACAACAGCAGCATCAGCGCAGACCGTGGCCAGGCGCTCCCGGGCCCGCGGGCCTTGCACGGCGAGGACGGCGCGCTCGTCGGTGACGTCGGTCCCGCCGAGGGCCGCCACCACCCCATCGGTGTTCGACGCGTTGGGCATCACGTCGAAGCGGTCCTCGTCGACCCACAGCACGATCACGTCGTCGAGCACCGACCCGTCGGCCTCGTCGAGCAGGTGGTGGTACTGGGTCCGGCCCGGCTCGACCTTGGTCAGGTCGCTCGTCAAGGTGGCCTGGAGCGTGTCGAAGGCGGCCGGCCCGGCGACCCGGATCGTCCCCAGGTGGCTCACGTCGAAGACGGCCGCGTCCCGGCGGCATGCCAGGTGCTCGGCGATCGTGCCGGTCGGGTACGAGACCGGCATGTCCCACCCGCCGAAGCCGACCATCTTCGCCCCCAGGGCGCGATGGGCCCGGTCGAGGGGAGAGGTCCTGAGGGGCACGGCCGAACGCTAGCCAACGAACAGGCGTTCTCCAGCCGTTCTGGGACCGATCGGGCCGTCAGGACGTGCCTGATTGGTCCCGGTTCGCCCGTGGTGGGGGACGGTCTCGGTCCCCGCGGGTAGAGCGCGACCATGGCACGCGATCCCCGCAAGGAGCCCGAGCACAGCACCGTCGACGACTGGCACGGTCAGCAGGTCGACCGGGAGGCCGAGCAGGCCGACCGGATGAAGGAGGAGGCCGAGGCCGCCATCGAGGAGGAGTCGAAGGAGACCCGCGCCGAGGCCGAGTTCAACGAGGCGACGAAGGACTGACCGCTCGCCGCTTCAGCGGAGCGAGAACGGCGGGTACTCGTCGGTGAGGAGGTACACGTAGCCGGTGACCCGGTTCGACCAGCGGAACACCCCGACGAGGAGCGCGCGGACCCCCTCGGGCCAGCGACCGGTGAAGAGCACGGAGAACCAGCCGATCAGGTAGGCCACCACGGCGGCGATCCCCACGAAGAACAGCACCACGTAGTGCGGGATGGCCAGCAGCCACTTGACGAAGATGAGCCCGCGGCTGAGCTCGCCCGGCGGATCGATGTTGAGGCGGGCCGGGCTGTGGCCGTCGTCGGCGCCGCTCATCTCGAACTCGAAGGGCGGGAAGTCCTCGTGGAGGAACCCGGCGTACGCGTAGGCCCGCCACTGGTAGCGGAGATACAGGGCGAGGAACCGGTAGATCCCCTCGGGCATCCGTCCCGTGAACAGGATGGCGAACCAGGCGATGAACACGAGTGCCCCGGCGACGTAGGCCATCGCCCCCGCCACGATCAGGTGCGGGATGGCGAGGATCCACTGGAAGAGCGCCCGCCAGCGGGCCACCTCCAGCGGGGCCTGCAGGTCGGTTCGAACGGGATGCGCTACGAAGCTCTCCATTGCTCTGGTTCCTCCAGCCCGTACTTCTCGAGCAGGTTGACGTAGTCACGCTGGTACAGGATTCGCACGGTGATCTCGGGGTGCAGCTCGCGGAGCCGGCGCACCTTGGCGTTCTTCTTGGTCACGAGCTTCTGCGACAGCGTCGTGATCTCGATGAAGAGGTCGTAGGCCGGGAGGTAGAAGTCGGGCGTGAACCCCATGGTGGGGTTGCCGGCGTCGTCCCACTCGAGGACGAAGGTCTGCGGCTCGTACTCCCACCGGACCCGGTAGAAGTCGAGCAGCTTGGCGAGCTGTCGCTCGGCGTTGTGCGCGAACGTGACAGCCTCGTGGGGCGACGGCTCTGGGAGGGGGACCAGAACCCCGGTCAAGGGCTACCTCGCTGCTCTCATCCGGCCGTCGTCATCGTCGACATCGGCCGGCTCAGAAGGGTGGAGCTCGGTGATCTGGGCCTCCAGCTCGGTCTTGAGCCCGCCGAGGGGCACGATGTTGAGCACGCCCTGTCCGTTCCGCAACAGGTCGACCAGCTCCTCCCCGCTCTGCAGGACGACCGAGTCGCCCCCGGTGATGACGAGGTTGGCGGCGGCCACGTCGTCCCCGATGTTCTGGCGGACGTAGTCGATGACCCGACGGACCTTGCGGAGGTCGAAGCCGGCGTCGAGCAGGCTCTTGATCACCTTGAGCTCGAGCAGGTCGCCGTAGGAGTAGAGGCGCTGGGAGCCGCTGCCCTTGGCGTCGGCGACCGATGGCCGGATCAGCTTGGTGCGCGTCCAGTAGTCGAGCTGTCGATAGGTGATGCCCACGATCGAGCACACCTGCGGGCCGCGATAGGACAAGGCTGCCTCACTGACTGGGTCCTGACTACACCCATGAAACTACGGGAATGTGACTCTAGGCCCGCGGATCCTCCGGGGTCAATGGCGCCCCGTGCCCGTCCACCACGCCTCAGCTGGCGAAGTCGTCGGGGTTCACCTGGTCGATGAACTCCCGGAACTGGTCGACGATCTCCTGCTGCTCCTCGGGGTCCTCGTCCGCGGCCGGCGGCGCCGCCGCCTCGTCGAGCACCTCCTCGGCGGCATAGATCGGGGCGTCGACCCGCACCGCCAGCGCGATCGCGTCCGAGGGTCGGCTCGAGACGCGTACGGTCCGGCCCTCGATCCGCAGCTCCAGCTCGGCGTAGAACGTCTTGTCGCGCAGCTCGGTGACGCTGATGCGCGTCACCTCGGCCCCCAGCGCCTGCACCGTGTCCCGCAGGAGGTCATGGGTCATCGGGCGGGGCGTCACCACGCCCTCGAGCGCCAGCGCGATCGCCTTGGCCTCCTCCGGGCCGATGTAGATCGGGAGGACCCGGGCGCCGGTCTGCTCACGGAGCAGCACCACCGGTGCGTTGGCCGGGAGCTCGAGCCGCACCCCGAGAAGCTCCATCTCGACCACCACTCGACCCTACCGCCGGTAGAGGTCTCCGACGTAGGCGTCCGGGTCGGCTGCCAGCACCGCCGTGTCCGCCGCCGCCACGAGGTCGAGGTTGCGATAGCGCTCGGCGACGTCGAGCCCGTAGCCGCACACGTACGGCTCCTCGGTGGTCAGGCCGACCCACCGGACCGCCACCGGCACGATCCGGCGGGCGGGCTTGTCGAGGAACGCGCACACCTCGAGCGACCGGGGTGCCCGCCGCTCCAGCTCTTCGAGCAGCCACGTGAGGCTGAGCCCCGTATCCACGACGTCCTCGACGAGGACGACGTCACGCCCGGCGATGTCGAGGTCGAGGTCCTTCATGATCTGCACCCGTGGCGATCCCTCCGCGTAGGAGGACACCGCGAGGAAGTCGATCACCGGGTTCACCGACATCCGGCGCACGAGATCGGCGAGGAAGATCACGCTGCCCTTGAGGACCGCGACCAGCACCACCCCGTCGTCGTAGGTCGCCGAGAGCGAGGCCGCGAGCCGGTCGAGCGCCTCGTCGATCTGCGGGCGCTCGAAGAGGACTCGGCTCACTCGGCGTACTGCCGCAGGGCGGCGCGCAGCAGCGCACCTCGAAGGTCGCTCCCGAGCTGGGAGAGCTCGGCCAGCGTGTCGAGCGCCTGCCGGCGCGATGCCGGGTTGCGCTGCTTGATGAGCGGGAGGATCACCTGCTCGTAGAAGCCCGACTCCCGCTCGACGGCGGTCTTGTACATGCGGAGGTGGCGGGCCTCGACCCCGTGGCGCCCGAACCCGGCGCAGAGGCGGGCCACCACGAGGGCGTCCTCGTCGTAGTACGTCTGGCCGCCGACCGGCTTGCCCTCGACGAGCCCGAAGCGCTCGAGCTCGCGCAGGGCGCCGGGTTCGAGACCGGACGCCGATCGGAGCTCGTCGAAGGTCATCGAGACACCGGTGTCGATGCTCTCGTGGGCGGGCGCGGCGCGGGCCGGGGACGGGGCCGGCGCCCGGGGGGCGACGCCGTCGGCGGTCGGCGAGGTCGGCGTCGTCTCGCCGCCCTCCGGCGGCGCCGGCTCTCCCTTGGGCCCGGCGCCGCTCAACCGACCCTTGATCACCTTGAGTGGGAGGAAGTGCTCCTTCTGTTGCGTGAGGATCCACCGCAGCCGGGCGATGTCGTCGTCATAGAACTTCCGGTAGCCCGAAGGGGTGCGCTCGGGGTCGAGGAGCCCCTGGCTCTCGAGGAAGCGGATCTTGGAGATCGTGACGTCGGGGAACTCGTCCTTCAGGAGGTCGAGCACCTCTCCGATCGAGAGGAACGAGCGATCGCCGGTGCCGGTCATCGGGCTCACGAGGGCGCCAGGAACACGAGCTTGAACCGCCCGATCTGCACCTCGTCGCCGTTCGTGAGGCCCACCTCGTCCTCGATGCGCTGCCGGTTCACGTACGTCCCGTTGAGAGACCCGACGTCCCGCACCGCCCACGACCCGCCCGATCGGACCAGCTCGGCGTGGCGGCGGGAGACCGTGACGTCGTCGAGGAAGATGTCGCTCTCGGGATGGCGGCCCGCCTGCACGACGTCGGCGTCGAGCAGGAACCGGCTGCCGGCGCCCGGCCCGCGCGTGACCACGAGGGTCCCGGCTCCCGAAGGCAGGTCCTCGAGACCGACGGTGACGTCATCGTCGGCGACGTCCCCCGCCTCGACCGGCGCGAGGGAGATCGTGTGCTCGTCGCTCGGTCCGTCGATGTGGCTCCCGCACGACGAGCAGAAGTTGGCGCTCGCCGGGTTCCGGTGCCCGCAGGTGTTGCAGTAGACCTCGGCCATGCCCTAGCCCTCGACCAGCGCTCGATAGGCGGCTGCGTCGAGGAGCTGGTCCAGCTCGCTGCGATCGGACGGCTCGATCACCGCGATCCACCCCTCGCCGTAGGGATCCTCGTTGATCCGCTGCGGCGCGTCCCCGAGCTCGTCGTTGGCGGCAACCACGGTCCCCGACACCGGCGCGTAGATGTCGCTCACCGACTTCGTCGACTCCACCTCGCTCACCGAGGAGCCCTTCGTCACGACCGAGCCGACGGCCGGCACCTGCACGAACACCACGTCGCCCAGGGCGTCCTGCGCGTAGTCGGTGATGCCGAAGCGGACCGTGCCGTCCTCGACCCGCACCCACTCGTGATCGTCGGAGTACTTCAGGTCCTCGGGAACGTCCACGGCGGACGAACTTACACCTCGACCACTGGTCGAGACTTTGCGCCCTAGGTGAGCAGCCGCCGGATCCGGCCCACCTGGTCCTGCGCCCGGCGCCGGGCCTCGCCGTCGCTGCCGGCCTCGGCCCACACGTGGGTGACCGGGTCCTCGGGATCGGGCAGGGTGAGCACCCACCCGTCGTCGTGGCAGACCTTCACGCCGTCGATGAGCACCAGGTCCCCCTCGGCGGTCTCCATCAGCGACCGCATCACCGCTCCCTTCTGCTCCCAGGGCGTCGGGACGGTCTCGTGCACCACGTGGGTGCGCGGCAGCGACGCCACGACGACGGAGAGGCGGGTGTCGCGCCGCGCGAGGAGCTCGAGCAGCTTGGCGAAGGTCGCCATGGCGTCGAAGGCGGGCAGGAACTGCGGCACGATGAAGCCGCCGTCGACGCTGGCGGCGAGCGCCACATCGTCCGACAGCGCCGACTGCATGAGCGCCGACGTTGCCACCTTCGTCCAGACGACGTGCGCACCGTGGCGGCCGGCGACCTCGGCGACCTTCGCCGTGGCGACCACCGGCACCGCCACCCGGCACCCCTCGCCGACCGTCGAGGTGACCAGGTCGACGAAGGCCAGCAGCGCCTGGGTGTCGGAGAGCACGTGGCCCTCGTCGTCGATGAGCGTGATGTGCTCGCCGTCGGGGTCGAGCACCGCCCCGACGTGGGCGCCCGACGTGCGCACGAGGCTGGCGACCGCGGCCGCCGACTCGTCACGGTCGTAGGCGGCGGCCCCGAGCGTCGAGGCGTAGGGGTTGACGGCGAGGATGTCGGCGCCCAGCTGCGCGAGGACCGTGGGCATGACGAACGCCGAAGCCCCGTACGCGTAGTCGACGACCGCCTTGAAGCCGTGGGCCCGGATGGCGGCAGTGTCGATCTCCTGGTTGAGCGCTGCCGTGTAGTACTCGAGCGTGCGGGGCGGGAAGTCGATGTCGCCGATGTCGCCCGGGAAGACCCGCCGGAAGTCCTCGCGGAAGTAGTTCCGCTCGATCTTCCGGGCCGCCGTCTCGGAGATGTCGACCCCGAGGCCGTCGAAGAACCGGAGCACCACCGAGGTCGGGTCGCCGCCGACCAGCCGGACCGAGATGCCGGCCTGTGACCGCTGGGAGCGCACCTGGAACCGGGTGACCGGCACCGGCGCCACCTCCAGGTCGTCCACGTTGATGCCGGCCGCGTTGAGCCCGGCCATCATCGCCCGCTTGAGCATCCGCGCCGACCGGCTCGAGTCCCGGCTCGTGGTGACCGTCGAGCCCTTCTTGAGGGTTGCGCCGAACGCCATGGCCACTCTCGTCGCCAGCTCCGGGGTGATGTCGACGTTGGCCAGGCCGGTCACCCCGTCGCGGCCGAACAGCGCCCGTGACCCTCGGCTCTCCCAGACGAGGGACTGGTTGACGATGGCCCCGGCCTCCACCGTCTTGTACGGGTAGATCTTGACGTTCGACGCGATGCTCGCACCTTCGCCCACGAAGCACTCATCGCCGAGCACGACGCCTTCGTCGGTGCGGGCGTTGGCCCGCAGATCCGAGGACCGACCGATCGTGGTCCCCCGGAGCCGGACCGCCCGCCCGAGGTACACCCCTTCGTGCGCAACCACGCGCTCGAGGTCCGCGCCGGCCTGGACCATCACGTTCGACCCGAGCACGGTGTACGGGCCGAGGCGGGCACCGGCCTCGACGCGCGTGTTGTCGCCGATCACCGCCGGGCCCTCGACGCGGGCCGAGGGATCGACCTCCGCGCCCTCCCCCAGCCACACGCCCGCGCTGAGCTGGAACCCGGGGACGTCGACCGCGACCTTCCCGTCGAGCACGTCCTTGTGTGCCGACGCGTAGGCCTCGAGCGTGCCCACATCCTCCCAGTAGCCGTCGCACACGTAGCCGTACAGGGGCAGGCCCTCGCGCAGGAGCTTCGGGAAGACCTCGCTCGAGAAGTCGACGGGCCGGCCCTCGGGGATGTGCTCGAAGATGCCGGGCTCCAGCACGAAGATCCCGTTGTTGACGGTGTCGGAGAACACCTGTCCCCATCCCGGCTTCTCGAGGAACCGCTCGATGCTGCCGTCCTCGTTGGTGATCACGATGCCGAACTCGAGGGGGTTCTCCACCGCCGTCAGCCCGATCGTCGCCAGCGCCTTGCGCTCCTCGTGGAACCGGACGATCGCCGAGAGATCGATGTCGGTCAGGACGTCGCCCGAGATGACGAGGAACCGCTCGTCCAGCTCCTCCATGGCGTTGCGCACCGAGCCGGCCGTGCCGAGCGGCGACTCCTCGGTGGCATAGACCATGCGAACGCCGAACTCGGAGCCGTCGCCGAAGTAGCTGCGGATGGCGTTGGCGAGGAACGCCACCGTGACGACGATCTCGTCGAACCCGTGCTGCTGGAGCAGTCGAACGATGTGCTCCATCATCGGCCGGTTGGCCAGCGGGATCATCGGCTTCGGGTGGTTGGAGGTCAGCGGCCGCAGCCGCGTGCCCTCTCCCCCGGCCATGATGACCGCCTTCATGCCGTCGAACCTACCCGTCCGTCACGGAGCGCCTGCCGGCCGAGCGGGATGTACTGCACGGCGGCGATGTACCCGAACACCAGCCCGGGGATCACGCAGATCCATGCGAGGACCTCGGCGGTGTCCCGCCAACCGAGCGTCGACTCCGACGCGAGGAAGAACGGGATGGCGAACATCAGCCCGAAGGTTCCGGCCTTGCCGAACCACGTCACATCGATGCGTCGGGCGCCGAGGGCGGCAAGGACGAGCGCCGCGATGCCTACCGCCCCCTCCCGCGCCAGGACGAGGACCGCGACGGCGGCGGGCATGGCACCGTCGACGATGATGGCGGCAACGGCGGTGAGCAGGAGGAGCCGATCCGCGGTCGGGTCGAGGATCTTGCCGACGCGCGACGTCTGGTTGAACCGGCGGGCGACGTAGCCGTCGACCCAGTCAGTCGCGCCGAGGAAGGCGAGGAGGAACGCGGCCGATGCGCGGTCCTCGCGACCGAACAGCAGGAGCAGGAACACCGGGATCAGCAGCAGCCGGACGACCGACAGGAGGTTGGGGATGGTCCAGATCCTGTCCTCGCCGGCCTCGTCCACGGTCGAACCCTACGAGCCCTCCGGCTCGTGCCGGGTCTCCGGGCCGTCGTCGGTGACGGGTCGGATCAGGTCCGGGCCGTCGTTGGTCACCCGGTTCACCGCGGTGCTCACCGGCACGAGGTCGAAGAGATCGTCCGGAGCCGCGACCAGGAGCGACTGCAGCCCCGCCACGTGATGGTTGCCGGGGTCCAACCACTCGTCCCAGGCCTCGCGCGGGAGCACGACGGGCATCCGGTCGTGCAGGCGGGCCACCTTGGCGTTCGGCGGACCGGTGATGATCGTGCACGACCGGACCGGGTGGGCGTCGTCGTCCTTGGGCCGCCACGTGTCCCACAACCCGGCGAACGCCAGCGGCTCGCCGTCGATCCCGCTGATGTACCAGGGCTGCTTCCTTGCGCCCTTGGCCACCCGCTCCCACTCGTAGAAGCCGTCGGCGGGAACGATGCAGCGCCGCCGCTCGAAGGACCGTCGGAACGCCGGCTTGTCGGCGATGCCCTCGGCGCGGGCGTTGATCATCCGCGCCCCGACCTTCAGGTCGTCGGCCCAGAACGGCACCAGGCCCCACCGGAAGGTCCCGAGGCGGCGGACCCTCTCGGCCGTCTCGGCCACCGCGTACACGGGGTCGGTCGGCGCCACGTTGAAGCGGGGTCCGAGATCCGGGGCGACGACCTCGTCGACGTCGAAATGCTCAGCGAGCTCGGCCGCCGTCGAGCGCGAGGTGAACCGCCCGCACATCGCCTGGAACCTACCGGGCGAGCATCCCCCACTCGCGTGGCGCGATTCCGCACACTGCTCGTACGCGCACGTTCAGGGGGCCGCGGGTGCAGCATCGGCGCCGACGGGGGGTCGTCGGGGTGGTGGGCCTCGCACTCGTGTCGGGTGCGGCATGGTTGGCGGTCACCGGCGGCGGTGCGACCGCCGCCCCCGGGGGGCCGGACGGGGCCGACCGCGCCGTCCCCCTCGCATCGGTCAACGCCGACGGTGCGATCGAGGCCGCCGCGGCCGGCGTGATCGTGCACCGCCGCGAGGCCGGTGTGTACGACGTGACCCTGGACGTTCCGGCGGCCCTGTCGGTCTCGTCGTGGAGCGCGCCGGCCACGGTGATCCTGACCCCCACCACCGCCACCGGCTGGGTCGTCACGTTCCTCGCCGACGACCAGCCCGTCGACGTCGACTTCACCTTGCACGCGTCGCCCGCCGGCTGATCTGGCCTACCGTGCCGCGATGGGCGAGATCGGTGGCGTCGACCTCGGGCGGTTGGCGTCGTGGATGGACGAGCGCGGTCTTGACGCCGGTCCGATCGTCGATGGCGAGCTGATCGCCGGTGGCACCCAGAACATCCTCTTGCGGTTCCGACGAGGTGACCGGACCTACGTCCTGCGCCGGCCGCCACCCCACAAGCGGTCGAACAGCGACGAGACGATGCGGCGGGAGGCGATGGTCCTCGCCGCCCTGGCCGGCACCGAGGTGCCCCATCCGGCGCTGATCGCGGCCGAGCCCGACGTCGACGTGATCGGCGCCGCGTTCTACCTCATGGAGCCGGTCGACGGGTTCAACCCGAGCATGGGACTCCCCCAGCCCCACGCGTCGGATCCCGCGCTCCAGCGGTCGATGGGGCTCTCCATGGCCGACGCCATCGCCGCCCTCGGGCGCGTCGATCACGAGGCGGCCGGGCTCAGCGGCCTCGGGAAGCCCGCCGGGTGGCTCGAGCGCCAGGTCGATCGGTGGCGGTCCCACCTGGCGTCCTACGACGCGATCGAGGGCTACCGCGGCGCGGAGATCCCGGGCCTCGACCAGGTGGCGGCGTGGCTCGAGGAGCGGCGGCCGTCGGTGTGGACGCCGGGCTTGATCCACGGCGACTTCCACTTCGCCAACGTCATCATCCGCCGCGATGCCGGGGAGCTGGCCGCCGTCGTCGATTGGGAGCTGGCGACGATCGGCGACCCGCTGCTCGACCTCGGTCACCTGCTGGCGACGTGGCCGACCACGGGCGCCGGCGTGGCTGCCGGCCTCGGCGCCACCGCCCTGCCGAGCCCCGACGAGGTGATCGAGCGGTACGCGGCGGGAAGCACCCGGGACGTCTCGAACGCCGGGTGGTACCGCGTCCTCGCGTGCTACCGGCTCGGGATCATCCTCGAGGGGACGAACGCCCGCGCCGACGCCGGCCAGGCCCCGCGGGAGATCGGCGACCTCCTCCACGCCCACACCGTCAGCCTCTTCGAGCAGGCCCTGGAGCTCATCGAAGCCTGAGCCGCCGGGGCGAGCTCAGCCGCCGACGATCGCGTCCAGGGTCCGTGCCTGCGCGTCGCTCACCGCGGCGGTGCCTCCCAGGATCAGGATGCTGCTGGCCCCGAGGTCGGTGATGGCGTCGCCCGTGACCTGCGGGATCGACCCCGGCGGCAGGAGGAGGAGCGGCCGGCCGAGCGCCCCGGCGACGAGACCATCGGGAAAGTTGGTGCCGGTCGCGACCAGCACCTCGTCGGCGAACCCGAACATCGACGCAACGAGCGCTGAGGTGGCGTACCGATCGGTTCCCGCGACGCGCAGGACCTCGATCCCGAGTGCCTCGATGGACGCGACCGCGGCGTCGGACACCGCGGCCGTCCCGCCGAGCACGTAGACGAAGTCCGGCCCGAGGCGGTCGAGCTCGTCGAGCGTCTCGGCCGGCACCGACCCGCGCTGGGTCAGTAGGAGCGGAGTCGGTGGGCTCCACGCCGAGAACGCCGCTCCACCGAGGGCGTCGGCGAAGTTCTCGCCCGAGGCGATCACCGCCATCGGTGCGCCGTCGGACAGACCGGCCGGGAAGGCGTGGCGCGAGACCGCCACCGCCGTCTCGTAGCGGTTCGTGCCTGCCACGCGAACGACCGAGCCGGAGGTGTGGGCCCCAAGGGCTTGCACCACGGCGGGCGAGACGGCGCCGTCGCCGCCCACGACGATGATCTGCTGCGGGGCGAGCACGTCGAGGGCCGCCGCCGTCTCGGCCGGGATCGAGTCGCGGTTCGTCAGCAGAACGGGTCCCGAGAACGTCGACGCGGCCGACGCCGACGCCAGCGCGTCGGCGAAGGCGAGGCCGGTCACCACGAACGCGGCGGGCACACCCGGCGCGAACCGGTCGACGGCGAGCTCGGCGGCGGTGGCGAAGCGGTTGGCGCCGGCCAGACGTGTCGTGTGCTCGAGCGGGCTGTCGTCGGGCGGCGGCTCACCGACGTTGGCCGCAACGAAGGCCGCGAACGTCGACACCCGCGTGTACGCCGTCGGCGTGTGCCCGCACGACGGGCCCCAGCTCACGATGCCGATCTGGACCCGCTCGGAGCCGTCGAGGGTGACCAGCGGCCCCCCGCTGTCACCCTGGCAGGCGTCGACGCCACCGTCGGCGTCGCTCTCCGGAGCGCCGGCGCACAGCATCGTCTCGGCTCGGTAGTCCGACCCGGATCCGGGTGCGAAGTCGTTCATCATCGCGACGCACTCGGCGTCGGCGACGATCGGCATCGACGCCTCCTGGAGGCGGTTGCCGAAGACCTGGTTCTCCTGGTCGTTGCTCAGGCCACCCCATCCGGTCAGGACGGCGGTCCGGCCGGCTGACTCGAGCACGGTGTCCCCACTGGCCGCCACGCGCACGGCGGGCGCCGAGGTCGGCGACGAGAGCCTGATCAGCGCGATGTCGTTGTCGATGGTCGCCTCGTCGTAGCCGGGATGGACGACGACCTGCGCCGCCCTGATGCGCTGCCCGTCGCCGGCCGAGAGGTCGGCCGAGCCGGTGAGCACGTCGATCGAGCCGGGCGGCGTGGTGGCACCGTCGGACACGACACAGTGGGCGGCGGTCAGGATCCACTCCGGGTCGATGACCGATCCGCCACAGAACTGCGCCGCGAAGCGGTCCGGCACGTCGGACTGCAGGAGTCCGGCCATGTACGGGTACTCGCCGGGACTGGCGTCCCCACCGTTGGTGATCTGGGGCGTGAACCGGGTCGACGCATCCGCGGCAGCGGGCAGGGCGACGACGGAGAGCAGCGCGGCGGCGACGCCGAGCATCGAGGACTTCCAGTGGGAGGGAATCTGGCGATCTTCACCGATGGCGGCGGAACCGGCGAGGATGGTTCGTCCCGGACGGTGACACGCGTGGTCACGCGGAGGCATCCCGCTCCGTGGCTGGGTCGGGCTGCGACATCATTAGCCTTCCGGCGTGCTCCACCACCTCACCCTCTGGGTGCCCGACCTCGAGCGGGCGGCGGCGCCGTGGCAGTGGCTGATGGTCGAGCGCCTCGGCTACGAGGCCGAGCAGCGTGACGACGGGTTGATGGTGCTGTTCCGAGATGGCAACGGCTTCACCCTCGTGCTCGAGGAGTCTCCCGACATGGTGCCGGGCATGTTGCACAGCCGCCTGCGGCCGGGGCTGAACCACGTCGCCTTCACGCTCGACTCCGCGGCCGAGCTCGACGCCGTCGTCGAGGCGGCCCCGAGCCACGGGTGGTCGTCGCTGCCCGTCGACCGCCATCCCATCGCCGGCGGCGCCGCCGTCGCCTACCTCGAGGACCGCGACGGGTTCGAGGTCGAGCTCGTCGCCCCCGTCCCCGAGGTCTCGGGGCATCCGGACCGGTAGAGCCGGCCTGGGTGCGCCGAGATCCTGCCCGGACTCGCTACCGACGTGGACTCTGACTAGTCCTCACCGTCGATCCGTCGCTCGAGCCGGTCGAGCGTCCTTTCGATCCAATCGAACGCACCCTCGACCCGCGTCAGCCTCGATTCGACCTCGACATCGGCGAGCTGCGATCGGATCGCGTCGAACGGGTCATCGGGCAGGCGCGTCTCGGTCACCATCGCCATTGCGGTCTCGTAATCGGCGCCTTCGGCGACCAATCCCCGCACCGCCTGGGACTCTGCGGCCCTGGCCTTGGTGCCTGTCTCCAAGATGGCGACCCGTTCAGCGATGGCCGATCCGACCACGTCGAAGTCTCCCCGGTTGGCCGCGTCGACGATCCGATCCTCGCACTCGCTCAGCATGCCGTCGTAGTCGAGCATCGCGTTGCCCCCTGGCCTGTCGTCGTGGTGTGATGTCGGTGTCCGTGGCCAGCCGATGTTGCGAGCCGATTGCTCGGAGTGCGGCCGGGCCTCGGTCGACTGGCCGCTCACCGTCGGAGCTGCTCGTCGACCGTCTGACCTGCACGTACGCGAGTCGGGCTGGGGAGATTCGAACTCCCGACCTCTTGACCCCCAGTCAAGCGCGCTAACCAAACTGCGCCACAGCCCGTGGAGGGGCACAGGGTACCGGTCCGGCGGTCCTACACGATCCAGCCGACCATCTGGACCAGCCGCCACCCGAGGTAGACCACGACGGCGACCACGAGCAGCTTGAAGTGCCACGGCGCCTTGGGCTGCGCGTCGATCCCGGCTGGGTTCACGAGGGTCGACCCGCACTCGGGACAGGTCCCGTCCTGGTTCATCGACGGCGGCGTCCAGAACCGGCTGCACGCCTCGCACCACGGCACCGGGTCAGGCTACGGCTGGCACCCCCGCTTCCCGGCGACCCGGGAC
>DATLFP010000067.1:0-6010 GCA_035540955.1 Acidimicrobiales bacterium | reverse complement strand
CCGAGGCCGACGTCGAGCAGGAACCCGAGCCGTGCGTTGATCTCCTTCACGACCCGCTCGGCGATCATGCGGTCTCGCTCGGACAGCTCGAGGCCGCGGAGGACCGCGGCGGCATCGCGGATGGACAGCGACGAGACCTGGTGGATGTTGCGGCCGTCGATGGTGACGCACAGCGTCTCCGGCTTGAGCCGGGCCCCGCCGCACTCCGGGCAGGGCACCTCCCGCATGTAGGACTCGATCTGCTCCCGCGACCAGTCGGACTCGGCGTCGGCGTGGCGGCGCTGGAGGTAGGGGATCACACCCTCGAAGGTGGTGGCGTAGGAGCGGCCGCGCCCGTAGCGGTTCTTGTAGGACACCTGCACCTTCTTGGTGCCGAGCCCGTAGAGGAAGGCCTTCTTCTGGTTGGCCTTGAGCTTCGACCACGGCGTGGTGACCTTGGCGCCGACCTCGTCGGCCACCGCCGCGAGGATGCGCTCGAAGTACTGCGTGCGCGACGACGACAGCGGACCGATGGCGCCGTCGGCCACCGAGAGGTCGGGGTTCGGGATCACCAGCTCGGGATCGACCTCGAACTTCGTGCCGAGCCCGTCGCAGTGGGCGCACGCGCCGTAGGGCGAGTTGAACGAGAAGTTCCTCGGAGCGAGCTCCTCCATCGACCAACCGTCGTTCGGGCACGCGAGGTGCTGGCTGAACGTGAGCACCTCGGCCGCGTCGTCGTCGCCGACGGCTTCCCCCTCCCGCGGCACGAGCTGGACCTCGGCGACGCCTTCGGCGAGCCGCAGCGCCGTCTCCAGCGAGTCGGTGAGTCGCCGAGCGATCCCCGGCCGGCTCACGAGCCGGTCGACGATCACCTCGATGGTGTGCATCTCGTAGCGCTCGAGCTTGAGCTCCTTGAGGTCGGCGAGGTCCTGCACCTCACCGTCGATGCGGGCCCGGGCGAAGCCCTGCTGGGCGAGGTCGGCCAGCAGGCTCTCGTACTCGCCCTTGCGGCCCCGCACCACCGGCGCCAGGACCTGGAACCGGGTGCCCTCGGGCAGCTCGAGCACGCGGTCGACGATCTGCTGCGGCGTCTGTCGGGTGACCTCGCTCCCGCACTTCGGGCAGTGGGGCACACCGATGCGGGCGAACAGCAGCCGGAGGTAGTCCCAGACCTCGGTGATGGTGCCCACGGTGGAGCGCGGGTTGCGGGAGGCGGTCTTCTGGTCGATGGAGATGGCCGGCGACAGACCCTCGATGAAGTCGACGTCGGGCTTGTCCATCTGGCCCAGGAACTGGCGGGCGTAGGAGGACAGCGACTCGACGTAGCGGCGCTGGCCCTCGGCGTAGATCGTGTCGAACGCCAGCGAGGACTTCCCCGAGCCCGACAGGCCGGTGAGCACGATCAGCCGGTCGCGGGGCAGGTCGATCGAGACGTCCTTCAGGTTGTGCTCGCGGGCCCCGCGAACGACGAGCTTGTCGGCCATGC
Source organism: Acidimicrobiales bacterium (assembly GCA_035540955.1). Classification (GTDB taxonomy): domain Bacteria; phylum Actinomycetota; class Acidimicrobiia; order Acidimicrobiales; family CADCSY01; genus DATLFP01. The sequence goes on along the minus strand of DATLFP010000067.1, from coordinate 4,545 downwards.
TTCCGCTCTTGCCTCCTGAGTCGGCGGGCCGCTTCGACCCCGGTCCGAGTGTAGGAGCCGAACGTCCGTTCGGGCGTGACTTCCGAGCCGTCGCCATCGGCAGCCGGTACACCCCCGCCGTGACGTGACCAGCCCGCGGAACTTCTCGTCGGCGATTCTCGTGGCGGTTCCTTTCGTCCAGTGAAAGGAACCGCCACGAGACGCGGCACCGCCAGCCGCTAGCCCACTGCTTCGCGCAGCTCGCGCTTGAGGTCGCGGATCTCGTCGCGGAGGCGGGCGGCGTACTCGAAACGGAGGTCGGCGGACGCCTCGTGCATCTCCTCCTCGAGGGTCCGGATGAGGCGCTCCAGCTCCACGGCCGGCAGGTCGGCGAGATCGGACCGCACCCGGTCGTGCTTGCGCGACCGCGAGTCGGTGAAGGCGACCGGGGCCCGATCCTCCGCGGGTCGGAGGTGGGCCAGGATGTCGGTGACCGCCTTGCGGATGGTCTCGGGGTTGATCCCGTGCTCGATGTTGTACTCCTGCTGCAGCTTGCGACGGCGCTGGGTCTCGCTGATGGCCCGCTGCATCGAGTCGGTGACCTTGTCGGCGTACATGATCACCTGGCCGTTGACGTTCCGCGCCGCCCGGCCGGTGGTCTGGATCAAGGACGTCTCCGAGCGGAGAAAGCCCTCCTTGTCGGCGTCGAGGATGGCGACGAGGGACACCTCGGGCAGGTCGAGTCCCTCCCGGAGCAGGTTGATGCCGACGAGCACGTCGAACTCGCCGAGCCGCAGGTCGCGCAGGATCTCGATGCGTTGGATCGTGTCGATGTTGGAGTGCAGGTAGCGCACCCGCAGGCCCTGCTCGAGCAGGTAGTCGGTGAGGTCCTCGGCCATCTTCTTGGTGAGGGTGGTCACGAGGACGCGATCGCCGCGCTCGACCCGCACGCCGATCTGCTCGATCAGGTCGTCGATCTGGCCCTTGGTGGGCTTCACGATCACCTCGGGATCGACCAGGCCGGTGGGCCGCACGATCTGCTCCACGACCTGGGTCGAGTGCTGGAGCTCCCACGGACTCGGGGTGGCCGAGAGGAGCACGCACTGGTTGACCTTCTCGAAGAACTCCTCGAAGCGGAGCGGCCGGTTGTCGCCGGCGGAGGGGAGCCGGAACCCGTGCTCGATCAGCGTGTCCTTCCGGGACTTGTCACCCATGTACTGACCGTGCAGCTGGGGGATGGTGACGTGGCTCTCGTCCACGACGAGGAGGTAGTCGTCGGGGAAGTAGTCCATGAGCGTGTACGGCGCCACGCCCGCCGCCCGGCCGTCGAGAGGAGCCGAGTAGTTCTCGATCCCGTTGCAGAACCCGACCTCGGCCATCATCTCCAGGTCGTACTGCGTGCGCATCCGCAACCGCTGCGCCTCGAGCAGCTTTCCCTCCTTCTCGAACCATGCCAGCCGCTCCTGGAGCTCGGCCTCGATGCGGACGATCGCCTCTCGCATGCGCTCGTCGCCGGTGACGTAGTGGGTCGCCGGGAAGATGGTGAGGTCCTTGATCTCCTCCAGACGCTCCCCGGTCAGCGGGTCGAAGGAGGTGATGCGCTCGATGTCGTCGCCGAACATCTCGACGCGCACCGCGAACTCCTCGTAGGCGGGGTGGATCTCGACCGTGTCGCCCCGCACCCGGAACTTGCCCCGCACGAGGTTCATGTCGTTGCGCTCGTAGCGCATGTCGACGAGCTTGCTCAGGATGTAGCGCTGGTCGTGCGTCGAGCCCTCGTGCAGTCGAAGGATCTGCTTCGCGTACTCCTCGGGCGAACCCAGTCCGTAGATGCAGGACACCGACGCCACCACGATCACGTCGCGCCGGCCGAGGAGCGCGGAGGTGGCCGAGTGCCGCAGCCGTTCGATCTCGTCGTTGATCGAGGAGTCCTTCTCGATGTAGGTGTCGCTGGAGGGGATGTAGGCCTCGGGCTGGTAGTAGTCGTAGTAGCTGACGAAGTACTCGACCCGGTTGTGGGGGAAGAACTCCCGCATCTCGTTGGCCAGCTGGGCGGCCAGTGACTTGTTGGGGGCGATGATCAGCGTGGGCCGCTGCACCGACTGGATCGTCCAGGCGATGGTGGCGCCCTTGCCCGACCCGGTGATGCCCAGCAGAGTCTGGAAGCGGTCGCCACGCTCGATGCCCCGGGCCAGGGCGGCGATGGCCGCCGGCTGGTCGCCGGCCGGCTGGAAGTCGGACACGACCTCGAAGGGGGGCACGTCCCGAGTGTAAAGCCGGCCTGGGACAACGCCGGCGAGGGTTCTGGGTCCTGAATCGGTGCGGACTCCGCACCGATTCAGGACCCAGAAGCGCTCGGGGGGCAGCGGCGTCAGCCGAGCGAGGTCATCCAGCGCCAGGCCCGCTCGACCTCGGCCTCCAGGGCGGCCATAGAGCCCGAGTTGTCGATGACGAGGTCGGCCACGGCCAACCGCGCCTCTCGGGAGGCCTGGGCGGCCACCCGGGCGCGGGCATCGCTCTCGCTGAGGCCCCTGTGTTCGATCAGCCGCCCCACGGCCACCTCGACCGGGCAGTCGACGACCACCACGCCGGCGACGGGGAAGGCGGTCCTGCCCCGCTCGGCCAGCAGCGGGATGTCGAGGACGACCACGTGGTCGCTGTCGGCCTGCGAAGCCAGCCGCTCGGCCATCACCTGGGCGACGAAGGGGTGGGTCAGGCGCTGGAGGTCGTGGCGGGCCGAGGCGTCGCTGAAGACGAGGGCGGCGAGGGCGGGCCGGTCGATGCCGCCGTCGGCGGCCACCACCGCGTCCCCGAAGCGCCGGACGATCCCGTCGTAGGCCAGCCCCCCCGGCGCCTGGATCTCCCGCACGATGGCGTCGGCGTCGACTATCACCGCGCCGCGCCCGGCCAGCAGCGCGCAAACGGTGGACTTGCCCGACCCGATCCCTCCGGTCAGGCCGACGGCGATCACCGGCCCGATCCTACGGACGGGCTCCGGAACGTACCATCGGTCCCATCGAACTTCGGACGCGAGACCCAGCCGGCGCCCGATCCGCCGGCGCCGGCCCCGGCGCCGCGGCCACCGCGACGCACCCGCCGGCCAGCGGGAGCCCAGCGCCGGCCACTGCCGGCGCCGCGCCACCCGACCTGCTGGCCAACTTCGCCCCGCTGGTCACCGCCATCCGCTGGGGAACCGTGGCCATCGGCCTCACCCTGGCTGCCCTCGACAACAACGAAGCGCCCCGGCTCCTGGCCCTGGGCGCTCCCCTGGTGGCCTACGCCGCCGTGCGCACGGTGCGTCCCCTGCGCTACCTGACCGACCGCCTCACCAGCCTCGTCATGGTGCTGGCCGAGGTGGCACTCAGCCTGGGCATCGTGGTGTCCAGCGACTTCTGGGCCTCACCCTACGTCTTCTCCCTGGCCTCGGCCATCGTGGCCGCCGGCTTCGCCCGGGGCTTCGGCTTCGCCATCCGCACCGCGTGCGCCGCAGTAGCCGCCGTGGCCATCCCCTACCACGTGACCACCCTCGCCCCCGATGCCCTGGTCACCGTTCAGTGGGGGGGCGAGCTGGTCCTCATCGCCCTGGTGGCCGGCTACGCCCGGCGGCTCTTCGGCCAGGCGGAGGAGCAGAACGCCATCGCCCGCCAGACCAACGACCTGCTGGCCCAGCTCAACGCCCTGGCCCAGACCCTGCCCGCCTCGCTCGACCTGGACGAGACAATCGCCACCACCATCGCCCAGCTGCGCGAGCTCTTCCCCATGGATGTGGTCGTGGTGCTTCTCAGGGAGGAGAGCGGCGCCGGCTGGGTCGTGGCCGGTGCCCAGGGGGTGCGCACCGAGCCGCTGCTGGGCGAAGGCGACCTTCCCGCTCCTGCCCGCCAGGCGCTGGAGGAGGCCGAGGCGGTTCTCCACGTCGGCGGCGGCGGCATCTCCCCCGCCACCAGGGCCGGCATCTACCTGCCCCTGTGCGCCCGCCAGCACATCATCGGCTTGGTGGCGGTGGAGAGCCGCACCGACGACGACCTCGGTCACCGGCAGCTCCTGTTGGGCGAGGGGGTCGCCGCCCAGGCTGCGCTGGCCATCGACAACGCCCGCTGGTTCTCCCGGCTGCGGCTCCTCGGGGCCGACGACGAGCGGGACCGCATCGCCCGCGACCTGCACGACCGGCTGGGGCAGTCGCTGGCCTTCGTGTCCTTCGAGCTCGACCGCATCGGCCGCCAGGCGGATGCACAACCGGTGTCGGCCGACCTGCTGCAGCTGCGCGAGGAGGTGCGCAAGGTGGTCACCGAGGTGCGTGACACGCTGTACGACCTGCGCACCGACGTGTCCGAGCGCAAGGACCTGGTGGCCACGCTGGCCGAGTTCCTCGACCGGGTGGGAGAGAGGACGGGGGTGGAGGTCCGCTTCGAGCACGCCGCCGCCCGCCGCCTCCCCGTTCGCCAGGAGCGCGAGATGTGGCGCATCGCCCAGGAGGCGGTCACCAACGCATACCGCCACGCCGAGGCGTCGGTGATATCGCTGCGATGGCAATGTGACGACTCGGGGGCGCTGCTGGAGGTCCACGAC
>DATLFP010000066.1:0-68102 GCA_035540955.1 Acidimicrobiales bacterium | reverse complement strand
GTCGAGGCCGTCGGCTCCGACGTCACCTACGTCAAGCCGGGCGACCACGTCATCACCTGCCTGTCTGTGTTCTGCGGCCAGTGCGACTTCTGCATCAGCGGTCGCCCGAACCTGTGCACGAAGGACGCGACCCGCCGCCCGTTCGACCAGCCGCAGCGCCTGTCGAAGGCCGATGGCACGCCCGTGTTCCAGTTCCTCGACCTGTCGTCGTTCGCCGAGCAGATGCTGGTGCACGAGGGCGCGGTGGTGAAGATCCGCGACGACATGCCCCTCGACCGCGCCGCGCTCATCGGCTGCGGCGTCACGACCGGCCCCGGCGATGGCCGCGCCCTGGATGGCCGAGAGGCCGACGCCACCGCAACCGATGACGGCCACGGTCTCGCCGGCCCGCACGCCGGCGGTGTTGAACACGGCGCCGAGGCCGGTCGTCACGCCGCAGCCGATGAGCGCGGCGCGATCGAGGGGCATGTCGTCGCGGATCTTCACGATGGCACCCTCGTGCACGAGCATCTGCTCGGCGAAGGAGGACAGGTCGAGGAACTGGAAGACCGGCGCACCGTCCTTCGAGAGACGCTGGGGCTGGTCGAACGGGCGGCGGGTGCCGTCCTTCGTGCACAGGTTGGGCTTGCCGGCGATGCAGAAGTCGCACTGGCCGCAGAACACCGAGAGGCAGGTGATCACGTGGTCACCGGGCTTGACGTAGGTGACGTCGGACCCGACCGCCTCGACGATGCCGGCCGACTCGTGGCCGAGCACGGCGGGCGTCGGATACGGGTACTTGCCCTCCATGAAGTGCAGGTCGGAGTGGCAGCACCCGGCCGCGGAGGTCTTGACGAGCACCTCCCGTGGGCCGGGCTTGTCGATCTGCACGTCGTCGATGACGAGCTGGCCCGGGATCTCCTGCAGAACGGCAGCCTTCATGTCTCCCCCTGAGAGCGGTGGTGCACCAGTTCGTTCCTGATGTCGTTGTCAGCGACTGTAGCCAGCCAGCGCGTCCTCGACCGTGGTCGGCTCGAGGACCAGGGCATCGACCACGGCTTCGAGCCACGGGGGCCGCCCGATGGCCGCCACCGCGATGGGCTGGTCGAGATCGCTGTGCTCGGCGGCGGCCCGGGCGAAGGTGGTCGCGTAGTCGGCGGGACGGACGTCGCGCGACAGCTCGATCATGGCGAACGGGTCGGGCGGGCCGGTCACCCCGGGCGGCACCGCCACCATCTGGGGCGAGGTCGGTCCGGCGGGACCGCCGAAGAGACCGGGCCCGTCGGCCAGCACCGCGCCCCGCACCGCCTCCGCCCTCGCCCCCGAGATGAGCAGGGCGACGTAGGCGCCCAGGCCCCGGCCGAAGATGGTGGCCGGGCCCAGGTGCTCCAGGGCGGCGTCGACGTCGCCCATGAGCACCTCGGCGGTGTAGCCGCCGCCGGCCGGGATGGTCGAGCCGCCGTGGCCGGTGAAGTCGAGGGCCCACGCCGGCCCTGGCCACCCCTCCGCCTGCAGCGGCACCGACGCCGGTGATCGCTCGCCAAGCCCGTGGAGGAGCAGCAGCGGCCCGCCGGCACCATCCCGCAGCCGGTGGAGGGCGAGGTCGACCTTGTTGTGGCGCAGCATGACCGTCGGTCGGGTCATCGGCGGGCCAGGAAGTCGAGGGTGAGCGCCGCCACCTCGGCGGGCTGCTCGATGTGCACGAAGTGGCCGGTGTCGAGGGCGTGGAACTCGGCACCCGGCGGGAGGTAGGGGGCGACGTCGGCCGGCTTGACGCCCCAGCCCATCTCCTCCATCTCGGTGCCGAGGATGCCGAGGAACGGCATGCCCAGGCCGGGCATGCGCAGGAGCGACCACTCCGGCCGCCACGGCCCGAAGCCCCCGAAGCGCATCGACGGGTCGATCCGCCACCGCCACCCGTCGGGGTCCCTGCGGGCGCCGATCGTCACCAGGTACCGCAGCCAGGCCCGCGGGAGGCGGGGGTTCATGCGGGCCCGGCGGCCGGCCAGCTCGTCGAGGGTCCCCGGCTTGCGCTCGCCGGTGGCGCTCCGCCGGCGGTGCTCGAGCCAGCTGGTGAGCTCGGAGGCCATCATCCGGGTGCGCTCGCGCTCGGGCACATCGGCCATGCGCCGCTTCCCCGGCAGCCCGTCGATGTTCACGAGAAGGCTCACCCGGTGGGGGCACGCCTCGGCCAGCTGCATCATCAGGCCGCCGCCCTTGGAGTGGCCGATGACGGGGATGGCGTCGGGGCTGAGCGTGTCGATCACCGCCAGCGCGTCCCGGACGTCGGCGTCCCAGGAGTAGAGGGCGGCATGCTCGGAGCTGCCGTGACCCCGCTGGTCCCAGGCCACCACCCGCCACCCCCCGTCGGCCAGGAGGGGAGCGAAGAGGTCGTACGTGCCGGCGAAGTCGAAGCCCCCGTGGGCGAGCAGGAGCGGCGGGGCGTTGACGTCGCCCCACTCGTAGACGGCCAGCCGCAACCCGTTCGAGGACACCGTCCGGTAGCGGTCGGGTCGGCGGGCGTCGGGCACCGCGGCGCGGGCGGCGCGGGCTTCGTCGTCGAGGTCGGGCTCGGTCACCGCCGGGGATGGTAGGCAGACGCCATGCCGAGGCTGACAACGGGAAACCGCTCCATCGCCGGTCGCGTCGCCATCGTCACCGGCGCCGCCAGCGGGATGGGACGGGCGACGGCCCACCTCTTCGCCGACGAGGGGGCGAAGGTGGCGGTCATCGACCTGGGCGAGGACCGCGTGCAGCGGGTCGTCGAGGAGATCACCAGCGCGGGCGGGACCGCTCGGGGCTGGGTCCTCGACGTGTCCGATCGCGACGCCGTCCTCCGCGTCGTCGACGAGGTGCGACAGGCGCTCGGACCGATCGACATCCTCGTGAACAACGCCGGCATCGCCCTCGGCGGTGCCTTCCAGGGTGGCGACGACGCCTACCTGAGCGCGTGGCGGCGCACCTTCGAGGTCGACCTCGACGCCCACGTGCTCCTCATCCAGGCGTGCCTGGCCGACCTGCAGCGCAACGGCGAGGGTCGGGTCGTGAACATCGCCTCGACCGAGGGGCTGGGCGCCACCGCCGGCAACTCGCCGTACGTCGCCGCCAAGCACGGCGTGATCGGCCTCACGAAGGGCCTCGCGGTGGAGCTGGGCCGCACCGGGGTCACGTTCAACTGCATCTGCCCTGGACCGATCAGGACGGGCATGACCGCCGGCATCCCCGACGACGCGAAGGACAAGTTCGCCCGCCGTCGGGTCCCGTTGCGCCGGTACGGCGAGCCGGAGGAGGTGGCGCAGATGACGCTGTCGCTCGTGCTCCCGGCCGCGTCCTACACCAACGGCGTCGTCATCCCCGTCGACGGTGGCATGACCTGCCAGAACACATGAGCGTGCGCGGCGCGTGACCGACTGGCCGGCCAAGGCGCGGGCGTTCGCCGACGACGTCCTGTTCCCGACCGCCGGCGTCGTCGACGGCGCCGAGGTCGTGCCCCGCGACCGTCTCGACCGGCTCGCGGCCGAGGGCTTCTACGGGCTCGCCAACCCGGAGGGGGGCGTGGCGTCGATCGAGGAAGCCCACCCCATCAATGCGGCGTTCGCCGGCGGGTGCATGACGACGACCTTGGTGTGGATCCAGCACCACGGCACCCTCGCAGCGTGCGCGTTCGGCTCCGACCACGTGCGGGAGTGGGTGGCGCCGCTGTCGAGCGGCGACGTGCGCTCGACCGTGGCGTTCGCCGGCCTCCTGCCCGAGCCGAAGCTCCGATGCCGGCCCGACGGCGAGTCGTGGGTCATCGACGGGGTCGCCCCATGGGTCAGCGGCTGGGGACTCACCGACGTGATCCACGTTGCCGCCCGCGCTCCCGACGACGACGTCGTGTGGTTGATCGTGGATGCCGCGGCGGAGGGGCTTCGCGCCGAGCCCCACCGGCTGCTCGGCATGAACGCCTCGGCCACGGTGACGTTGCACGCCGACGCCGTGCGGGTGGGCGCCGACCGGGTGACGAGCCGGTTCCCGTGGGCCGAGTGGCCGGCCCGGGACGCCGCCGGGTTGCGCACGAACGGGTCGATGGCACTCGGGATCGCCGACCGGTGCTGCCGGTTGCGCGGGCTGTCGCCGCTCGACGACGAGCTGGAGTGCGTCCGTGACGCCCTCGACGCGGGTGACGCGACGTCGTTCCCGGGCCTGCGGGCCGCAGCGTGCACCCTTGCCGTACGGGCGGCGGCCGCGCTCGTGGTCCACGAGGGCAGCAGCGCCGTCGAGCGGGGTACCGATGCCGAGCGCCTGTACCGCGAGGCGGGCACGCTCCTCGTGTTCGGCAGCCGACCGTCGATCCGCACGCAGCTGCTCGCCGGCCTCGATGTCGCGGCGCCGTAAGGAGATCGCAACGACTGGGACCTCGGGCGTCCGGGGTAGGAGGGCCCCATGGCGGATCCACGACTCGAAGACCACGCCGTCGGCGTCGAGCTGCAGCTCACCGAGCTGACCGAGGAGCTCGAGCGGGCCCGGGTACAGGGGCGCGGCGAGCGCATGCGGGAGCTGGAAGAGGAGATCACCGAGCTCCAGGACGACTTGGCCGCCACGGCCGAGCGGATCGTCGGCGAGCACTGGAACAGCGCCGAGATCAACGCCCCGCACCCGCTGTAACTAGCCTCTCGGCCCATGGCCGAGGTCCTCGACATCGCGACGACACCCAACCCCGACGCGATGAAGTACACCGTCGACCGCCACTTCGACGAGATGTTCAACATCGTCAACGCCGAGGACGCCGATCAGAACGCCTTCGCCAAGGCGGTGTTCACCGCGGGTGGCGTCGCCTCGGTGTTCGGCACCGCCAACTTCGTGACGATCACCCGCACCCCGGATGGCGACTGGGGCGCGATCGAGGCGGCGGTGCGGGCGGCCGCCGCCGACCACCTGTGATCGATCTCTACGAGGGGATCTGCACCACCCGGTCGATCCGCCGCTTCACCGCCGAACCGGTCAGCGACGACGACCTCGCCGCCATCCTCTTCGCCGCCAGCCGGGCGCCGAACGGCTCGAACCGCCAGGCGTTCCGCTTCGTCGTGCTCCGCGACGGCCCGGTGGCGACGGAAGCCAAGGCCATCCTCGGCCGCGCCTTCCGGTCCACCTGGGAGTCGATGAAGGGCGCCGGCCGCTACGAACGGCTGGCGGAGGCCGACACCTCGACGGCGGCGGGGCGCGCCGGGCGGGCGATGCAGCAGTTCGTCGACCGCTTCGAGCAGATCCCGGTCGTCATCCTCCCGTGCCTGATCCGCTATCGGCCTCCGGATCCGACCGAGGGGGCGTCCGTCTATCCCGCGTGCCAGAACCTCCTCCTGGCTGCTCGCCACCGGGGGCTCGGCGGTGTGCTCACGATGTGGCACGGTGCCGTCGAGGACGAGCTGCGGACGGTGCTCGGCATCCCCGAGGGCGTCGCCATCGCCGCCACCGTCCCGATCGGACACCCGGAGGGCCGTCACGGACCGGTCCGGCGCCGCCCGCTCGGCGAGGTGGTCTACGAGGATCGGTGGGAGGGCCCGGCGCCGTGGGCGGTCGATCCGCCCGGCACCCGCTTCACCCGCTAGATCACGCCGGTACGGCGCCGAGGAACTCGAGGGTGGCGTCGATGAAGCCGAAGTCCTTCGGGGTCGCGAAGTGCTCCACGTTGCGGAGGACCTTCAGCCGCGCGTCGGGCAGGGCGGCCACGAGGCGGTCGCCGGTCCCGACGAAGTCCTTGTCGCCGAGCACGACGAGGGTCGGGCACGTGATGCGGGCCAGCTGCTCCTCGGTGATGGGCGGCTCGGGCCGGCGCATGCAGGCGGCAAGGGCCTTCGGGTCGTTGCCGGAGCCGCTGGCGAAGCTCACGAACAGGGCGGCGACCCCGCCGGGACCGCCGTCGCCGGTCTCGATGGCGTGGGCGAGCGGCTCCTTGTCGCCCGTGGCGAAGAGGTTCTCACCCACGCCGGCCAGCACCAGGCGACCGAAGCGCTCTGGGTGAGCCGAGGCGACCTCGACCAGCGTGCGAGCGCCCATCGAGAACCCGACCGCGTCGACCGGGCTGCCGTCGGCGGGCAGGGCATCGACGACGCGACCGCCGAGGTCGGCGTAGGCCGCGGGGTCGTGCGGCTTCGGCGCCTCGCCGTGGCCGAGGAGGTCGACGCCGATGACGGTGCGACCGGCGTCCTCGAGGAGGTAGGAGAGCCCGGGCTCCTGCCAGTTCAGGTGGAACGACGACGCGAAGCCGTGGACGAGGAGGACCGGGTTGGGAGACATCTGCGACATGATGCACCGATGCGCATCCGGCGGGCGCTCCTCGCCCTCATCCTCGCCACGTCCGCGCTCCTCGGCGGCGACCCGGCCGCGGCCGCGGTCGCCGGCGGCGACATCCTCGCCTACGGCGCGCCCCACCACGGGTCGACCGCCGGGGTCGCGCTCAACGCACCCGTCGTCGACGTCGCCGCCAGTCCCGACGGATCGGGCTACTGGACGGTGGCGTCCGACGGTGGCGTGTTCTCCTTCGGCGGGGCCCGCTACAGCGGATCGCTCGGGGCGATCCCGCTCAACCAGCCGATCGTGGCGATGGCGCCGACCCCGTCGGGAAGGGGGTACTGGCTGGCGGCCGCCGACGGAGGCGTCTTCACCTTCGGCGATGCGCCGTTCCTCGGCTCCACCGGTGATCGGCGGCTGACCCATCCGGTGGTCGACATCGAGGCCGCGCCGGCCGGCGCCGGCTACTGGCTGGTGACGGCCGGTGGGTCGGTCTTCGGCTTCGGGTCGGCCCGCCACGCCGGTGACCTCACCGGTTCCGCGCCCGGGTCGCCGGTGGTGGGGATGGCCGCCACCTCCGCCGGGGACGGGTACTGGCTCGCGACGGCGGTCGGCGGCGTGTACACCTTCGGCGCCGCGGTCTTCGGCGGGGCGCTCGCCGGCCAGCGCCTCGACGAGCCGGTGACCGGCATCGACGCGGCGTCGAGCACCGCGTACTGGCTGGTGACGCGCGACGGGGCCGTGCACACCTTCGGAGGCGCGCCGTTCCGGGGTTCGGCGGCCAACGCGTGCAAGGACGCGGTGCTGGGCGTCGCCGCCCGCGCCGGCGGCGGGTACTGGCTCGCCACCACGCCGCTCCCGGCGGCCAGCCACCCTGATCGCGATCCGCTCGACACCGTGGCCCGCGAGAGCGCGCAGCTGACCTCCCTCCTGCGGATCCGCCAGGGCTGCCAGCCCGGCGCCAGCCCTCGCCGGGGGGCCCTCGCCCACCCGCTTCCCGGCGCTCGGGTCACCTCGAGCTACGGCAGCCGGACCCATCCCGTCTACGGGCGCCCGCAGGTGCACACCGGCGTCGACTTCGCCGGCGGATCGACGGCGTTGGCCGCGGCGGCGGGCACCGTCGTCGAGGTCCGGGAGCGGCCCGGCTACGGGATCACCGTGGTGATCGACCACGGCGACGGCGTCGGCACGTCGTACTCGCACCTGGCCCGGCCGGCGGTGTCCAGCGGCCAGGCGGTCAGCCGGGGTCAGGCGGTCGGCACCGTCGGCCGCACCGGTTTCGCCACCGGCGACCACCTCCACTTCGAGGTGCGGGTCCACGGCGTCCACACCAACCCGCTCGCCTGGCTCTGAAGGTGGCGTGGGTCAGAGGTGGGCGATGGAGGGGGTCTCGATCCGCGGGCCGTAGCGGGGTGGCGTGATGCCGGCGTGCTCGAGCAGCATCACGGCGCGAGCGCGGTGGCCCCGGTAGGGCTCGAGGAGCTCGAGCATGCGCTCGTCGGTGCCGCGGGGCTCGCCGGCGAGGGCGAACGCGACGACGTGCTTCAGGTGGAAGTCACCGACGCTCACCGCGTCGGGGTCGCCGAGGGCCGCGAGGGCGACCTCGCTGGCGGTCCAGGGCCCGATGCCGGCGAAGGCCGTGAGCCGCCGGTGCGCGGCGGCGGCCGTCATGGCGGCGACCTCCTCGAGCCGGTCGGCCCGGCGCATGGCGCTGCGGACCGTGTCGGCCCGGGCCCGCTCCACCCCGGCCCGGTGGAACACCCAGGAGGGCGTGGCCGCCAGGACCTCGGGCGCAGGAGGCAGGCGGAGCCCGAGCGCGCCCCCGCGGCCGGGCGCCGGCTCGCCGAGGCGACGGGCGAGCCACCGGTAGGAGCGGCGGGCGCCGGCGCCGGTGACCCGCTGCTCGAGCACGGTCGGGAACACGGCTTCGGCGACCGCCAGGCTGCGACCGATGCGCACCGACGACCGGCGGAGCAGGTCGCGCACGAGGCCGGGAGGGGGCGCGAAGGCATCGACCGTGTCGTCGTGCTCACCGAGCAGGTCGGGCAGGTGCTCGATGGACCATGCCGCCCCCGGTCCCCACGCCGTCGCTTCGAGGTGACCATCCCCGGTGTCGACGAGCGCGGTGGTGGCGGGACCGTCGGGCGTGCGACCGGCCCGCCAGCAGCCACGGTCCCACAGCTGCATGCAGGGATCGCCGCGGCCCCGCTGGAGGCGACCGAGGAGCGAGACGAGGGGCGCCCGGAGCGGTACCCGCCGCGTCAGAGGAGCCACCGGTGGAGGGTAGAGCGTCGTTACCGTCGTCCTGTGGACCGGGACGTGCTGCGGGTGACGAAGTCGTGCGCCATCCCGATGTCGGAGCTTCGCTGGCGCTTCTCCCGCAGTGGCGGTCCGGGTGGTCAGCACGCCAACACTGCTGACACGCGGGTCGAGGTGATCTTCGACGTGGCGGGCTCGCCGTCGCTCGGTCCCCGCCAGCGCGAGCGGCTCCTCGGCCGGCTCGGTGCCGAGGTGCGGGCAGTGGCGGGCGACGAGCGATCACAGGCCCGCAACCGCGACCTCGCCCTGTCCCGGCTGCGGGAGCGGTTGGCCGAGGGGCTGCGGGTGGCGACGCCGCGGCGGGCGACCCGCCCGAGCCGCGCCGCCGTCGAACGGCGCCTCGCGGAGAAGCGGCGCCGGTCGGAGCGCAAGCGGGCCCGGCGGGATCTGGAAGAGTGACGGGCCGATGCCCACCGCGCTCCTGACCGGCGGCGCCGGCTACATCGGGTCGCACACGGCCGTCGTGCTGCTCGAGGCCGGGTGGTCGGTCGTGATCGTCGACAACCTGGCCAACAGCTCGCCGGTGGCGGTCGAGCGGGTGGCCGAGCTCACCGGGCGCGACGTCGCGTTCCACCGCGTCGACCTCCTCGACGAGCCCGAGCTCGACGCCGTCTTCGCGCAACACGACCTGGATGCCGTGGTCCACTTCGCCGGGCTCAAGGCGGTCGGGGAGTCGGTGGCGAAGCCGCTCGACTACCACGAGAACAACGTGGCCGCCACGATCTCGTTGCTGAAGGTCATGCGCGCCGGCGGCGTGCAGAAGCTCGTCTTCTCCTCGTCGTGCACGGTGTACGGCGATCCCGAGCGGGTCCCGGTCACCGAGGGCTGCCGGCTGGGACCGACCACCAACCCGTACGGGCGCAGCAAGCTCTACATCGAGGACATGCTGCGCGACCTGCCGGTCGCCGAGGCCGGCTGGCACATCGCGCTGCTGCGGTACTTCAACCCGGTCGGGGCCCACCCGAGCGGTCGCATCGGCGAGGACCCGGCCGGCATCCCGAACAACCTCATGCCCAACGTGATGCAGGTCGCCGCCGGTCGGCGCGACAAGGTCCGGGTGTTCGGGTCCGACTACGGCACGCCCGACGGAACCGGCGTGCGCGACTACATCCACGTGGTCGATCTCGCCGAGGGCCACCTCGCCGCGCTCGAGCGGCTGGACACGATCGACGGGTGCGAGGCGGTGAACCTCGGCACCGGGCGCGGCTACTCGGTGCTCGAGGTCATCGAGGCGGCGTCACGGGCTGCGGGGCGGCCCATCCCCTACGAGGTCGAGGCCCGGCGCCCAGGCGACATCGCCGCGACCTGGGCCGACCCGACCCATGCCCGGGAGGTGCTGGGGTGGGAGGCACGCCTGGGCCTCGACGAGATGGTCGTCGACCACTGGCGATGGCAGTCCGAGAACCCCGAGGGATACGCGACCGGCGGCGGCGGCGGTGCCAAGGTGAAGGGCTGATGGACGCCCTCGAGTTCTCCTGCCCGCGCTGCGCTGCCACGGTGGCGGAGCCGTTCTACGGCCCGTGTCGGGGGTGCCGAGCCGAGCTGGTCGCGACGATGCGGGGCGAGGCGCGCGACGTCGAGGCCGCCGCCTACGAGCCGAAGATGAACGTCGTGCCCAACCAGGTCGCCACCAAGGACTGACGGCCGGGTTCGTGCCGGTGCTGCGCAGCGCCCGGGGTCGGGTGCTGCTGGGGATGGCGGCCCTGGCCGCCGTGGGCGTCTTCGACGGGGCCCTCGGCGTCGCGTGGCCGTCGATGCGGGCCACGTTCGACCAGCCGCTGGCGGCGCTCGGCGCGGTGTACGCCGCCTACACCGGCGCCTACTTCGTCACGTCGCTCGCATCGGGCTGGGTCCTGGAGCGGGTGGGGACAGGCGTGGCGATGCTCGCGATCGCCGGCACGGCGATCGCCGGCACCGCCACCTTCGCGCTCGCGCCGGGCTGGTCCGTCGTGCTCGTGGGTGCCGCCGTGCTCGGCGTGTCCGGCGGCGCCGCCGACGTCACCCTGAACCACGAGGTCGCCCAGCACCACGGCATGCGGGCCATCGGGTTCCTGCATGCCGCGTGGGGCCTGGGGGCGACCGCCGGCCCGCTCGTGGTCACGGCGTTCGTCGCCGGAGGGCGCACATGGCGGCTGGCGTTCGTGCCCGTCGTGGTCATCCAGACGGTGCTGCTGTTCGCGTACGTGGGTGTGCGCCGGGACTGGCCGGCGGTGCCTCGTCGGCGCGACGTGCCCGATGACGCCGAGCCGCTCGACCGGGTGGGTCTCGCGGTCTCCGTCGCCCTGTTCGTCCTCTACGTCGGCATCGAGGCGGGGACCGGCGCGTGGGCCTTCACGCTCCTGACCGAGAGCCGTGGGCTGAGCGCCGCCACCGCCGGCGCATGGACGGCGGCCTACTGGTTGGCGCTCACCGCCGGCCGCGTCGCGCTCGGCATCAGCGGCGAGCGGCGCAGCCCCGATGCGGTGCTCTCCGCCAGCGTGCTGGCGGCGTTGGCCTCGACGGCGCTCCTGTGGGGCGACCCCGCCGGCGTCGGCCACCTCGCGCTGGTGCCCCTGGGCCTGTCGCTGGCGTCGGTGTTCCCGGTGCTGGTGGCCCTGACCCCGGTGCGGCTGGGGGTCCACCGCGCGGCGCGTGCCCTGGGCGTGCAGATCGCGGCGTCGGCGGTCGGGGGTGTCACGTTCCCGGCGGTCCTGGGCCTCGGGGCGCAGGCATGGGGCACCGACGCGCTGGCCCCGATGCTCACGGCGTGCGCTGCGGGTCTCGCCCTCCTGCACGCCGGCGGACGGCGGCCGCCGCGACGGACGCCACGATGAGGAGCAGCCCGATCCACGCCAGGTGGTGGGCGAGGCCGAAGAAGCCGGGCCACCCGAAGTCGGGCGGGTAGCCGTTGCGGTGCTGCTTCGCGATGGTGAAGAGGGCGGCACCGCCGAGGAGGGCGACGGCGGCGCCGGCCAGCACGCCGGGACCGCGCGCCCCGAGCAGCCCGAGCACGAGGGCGGCGGCGATGCCGACCCCGGTGACAGGGTGCACGAGCAGGGCGGCGACGGCGCCGCCGGTCACGGCAACGCCTGCGACCCACCGCACCGACGGTCGGGATCCGACCGGCTGCCACGGCCAGACCCACGACGGCGCGTCGGCGTCAACAGGCGCGTCGAGCGCCGTCGCCCTCGGTCCCCGCCCGGAGCGGGCGATGAGCACGAGGCAGAGCAGGGCACCGAGCAGGGAGAGGACGAGCGCGGCGGTGACCGTGCGCTGGGGGGTGAAGCGCAACGTGACCCGCTGCGGGCCGCCCTGCGGCGTGACGTGCCACCCGTTGGCGTAGCCGTCGACGAGCACGGGCTCGCCGAGGTCCCGGGTCGGGCCGCCGTCGACGGGCGCGGTCGTCGCCGTCCATCCCGACGAGTGGCTCTGGCCGAGCACCAGCCAGAAGGGCTCGTCGCCGTCGACCTCGACCGTGAGCGACGCCCGCCCCTCGTCCACCACCCGCAGCGCCACCGAGGAGGTGGCGGCCGGCGGTGATCCCGGCGACGGTGGCGGCACGGCCTCGCCGCGGACCCCCGACGTGAGGACCAGCCGATCGAGGTCGTAGCCGGTGGTCGCGCCGGGAGCCGTCCGCAGCTCGTGCTCGCCGGCGGGCAGGCGCAGGCTGCCCTCGCACAGCGAGACCTGCACGGGCTGGCGTCGCGACGCGGCCCCCACGTCGCCGGTCAGGCGGACCGCCACCGGCCGGCCGTCGACGGTGAGCAGGTCGTCTCGGCACACGTCGAGCGCACCGGCGGGCGGGATGCTCGTGCCCGGCAGTCCGAGCTCGACGACGCCCACCGGCATCGTGATCGGCGACTCGCTGTACCAGTCGATCGTGCGCGTCTCCCGGACGTCGAGGATCTCGACCTGCACCCGCTGGCCCCGCACCCGCTCGGGGAGCACGACCGGCACGCGAGCGACGTGGCCGCGCTCGCCGCCGTCCGCGATCGGCGGGACCTCGGCCTCGACGTCGTCGCCGGCGTCGGTGGTCACCCGCAGCCGCGTCGGGACGGAGTGGTGGCCGTCGGCCCGCACCCGCAGATCGAGGGCGGCGAACGAACGGGCGGCGCCGAGGTCGGCGTGGAGCCACTGCCCGCGCTGCTCGCCGAACGCGGTGGTCCACGCGGTGCGGGGATCGCGGTCGACGGCGTGCACGCCCCGGGAGGTGAGGTCCCCGCCGATGCGACTCGACGTGCGGACCACCGCCGTCCCACCGAGGGCGCGGTCGACGGCATCGTCGGGCTGGTCGGCCGACACCCGGGCCTGGCCGCTGAGGCGGAACGAGCGCGCCTCGGGCAGGGTGAACACGCGGGCCATCGCCCGCTCCTCGTCACCGGCGGTCGGCTCGATCGGGTTCGACCGCATGCGGGCGAGCACGATGGCGAGCGGGTGACCGGCGGCGCCGTCGCGCAGGAGATCAGCGGGCAGACGCACGACCTCCTCGACCTCCACGCCGCCGACCCGTACCTCGGCGAAGCCGACACCGGAGAACCCGTCGTAGCGGGCGAGCTTCCCGACGTTGTCGCCCCGCACCACGAGCTCCAGTGCCGTGACCAGTCGCTCACCTCCCAGGTCGATGTCCTGCCCGTCGGAGGTCCGGGACCGGTCATCGAGGTCGACGGTGGTGACCGGCTCGCCGTCGAGGCGCACCTCGAGCCGGGTGATCCACCGGTTGGCGTGGGGGTTGAGGGCCTGCACGACGTTGATCGACGAGGTCCGCACCGGGTCGGCGACGTCGAGCCGCCAGCGCTCGCCGCCCACCCCGTCGAGGGCGCCGACCTGCCAGGCGGTGGCGAGATCGCCGTCGAGGGCCAGGGCCGGGCGGTCTTCGGGGGTGAACGACACAGGGTTCCCATAGGCGGTCGCTCGCACCGCGGCCGCGCCCCTCAGGTCGACCGTGGTGAACGCGTCGTCGGACGCACCGGGGAACAGCGGCAGGCGGTTGTCGCTCGGGTCGGGACGCAGGGGGGTCTCGCCCCTTGGCTCGGTGTAGCCGGCGTTGTCGCGCAGCGTCGCCCACCGCCGACCCCGCTGCCGGTTGGTGTCGGTGAGGACCAGCACGGCCCCGGCCTCCATGGCGGCGCGCCGCTCCTCGTCGGTGAGGGCGGCACTCGAGAGGACGACCGAGTCGCCGCCGAGGAGTCCGACCGCCGCCGCCTCGACGATGCCCTCGCCGTCGCCGGCCACGACGATCGGGGCCGTCGCCGCCCGGGCCCGCACGATGGGCAGGGGAGCGACGACCCCGAAGATCTCGACCGGCGCGGGGTGGGGGGCGTCGGCGGGCGTGGCGAGGAACACCTCGTCGCGGAGGGCGAGCCGGTCGATGGCCTCGTTGGGGACCGGCGCGCCGACGGGCCGAGGTTGCTCCAGGCCGACGGGCGTCGGCCGCAGGTCTCGGTAGAGGGTGCGGGGTCGCGGTGTCCGGTAGCGCTCGTACTGCAGATCGGAGCGGAGCACGATGTCGCCCACGCCGAGCAGCCGGGCCACCGCCGCCAGGCCGTCGGGATCGAGGACCATCTCCTGGATGCGCCGGTCGGCGGCGATGAGCAGATCGGCAGCCGCCGGCGTGCCGTACGGGATGAGCTCTCGCGCGACGTAGGGCCGGTCGATGAGGCCGGGGGTGATCGGGTCGACGGTGTTGCCCCACCGGTAGGAGGCGAAGTCGATGCCGGGGATCTCCCACACGCGCGTCCCGTGATCGCCGCCGTCGAGGACGGCGGCCGCCTCGCGCCAGTGCTCGGGGATCGTCTCGGGCCGCTGGAGGTTCTCGCCGATGAAGTCGCCGGTCCAGAGCGGTGGGAGCCCGATCAGGGCGACGAGGCCGACCGCGATGGCGGGGGCGGCTGCGCGTCGGGCCGCCAGCGCGGCGCCGATCAGCACGGCGAGGCCGAGGGCGACGAGAGGGATGGCCCGGGGCGTGCTCCGCAACGCCAGCCCCACGGTCGAGGACGTGGCCAGCGCCTTGAAGGCGGCGCCGGCGGGCGACGGCGCGCCGTACGGGTAAGCGCCGACGGCGATCACCGTCCCGAGGAGCACGAGCGCGACCGCGGTGCCCCGGTGCCGCCAGCGGGTGACGGCCGCCGCCGCGAACGCGAGGAGGGGGACGGCGAAGCCGGCGGCGATCAGCCACAGCTCCTGGGTGTAGGAGCGGCCCGGCTCGATCCAGGCGCCGAGCTTGTCGCCGCCGTAGAAGAACCAGTAGCCAAGACCCCGGAGCACCTCTGACGACAGCGACGTGCGGGCGACGGTCTCGACGGTCTCGGTGTAACGGAGGATGTCGATGCCCCACCCGCCCTGCACCCAGAGCCCGGCGATCCACCACAGCGAGCACAGGGTGGTGAGGGCGCCGAAGCGGGCGACGACGCGGCCGGCATCTCGCCAGCGCAGGTCAGGGTCGATGAGGACCGCTGCCACCAGCCACACGAGGGGTCCGAGCCCGGCGAGGACGAGCGCGGTGGCGTTCACGCCGCCGGCGGTGGCCACCACGAGGGCGAAGGCCGCCGGGTAGCGCCACGATCGCGAGTGGAGTGCGCGATGCACCAGGGCGACGAGCCACGGGAGGGCGGCCCACGGCAGGAGGATGACCGAGATGCGCGCCGCGTAGTGGAGGACGTAGGGCGAGAGCTCGTAGACGAGCGCGGCGGCGACGAGCGCGGGGACGGAGCGGATGCCCAGGGTGCGAAGCAGGTAGACGAGACCGGCGCCCGCGGCGAGCATCACGGTGCCGACCCACAGTCGCTGCGCCACCCAGTCGGGCGCGCCGACCGACTCCCAGAACCAGAACCACGGTCCCATCGGCCAGAGGTAGCCGATCGTCTGGTGGGTGACCGTGCCGAGCCCGATGTTCGGGTCCCACATCGACCACGCCCGAGAGAGGAGTCGGCCGGGGTCGAGGTAGAGGTACGTCTTGGTGTCGGCGGCCACCCGGCCGGGAGCCGTCAGCAGGAGCGGGACGTAGGCGACGCCGGCGAGCAGGAGGAACGGGAGGGCGTTGGTGACCCGCCGCAGCCGGCTCAACGGCGCCGCCGGCGTCGCCGCAGCAGTACGTCCCGCACGCCCCACCCGGTCGCCAGCGCCAGCTCCTCCACGGCGACGAGCAGGGAGAGCTTCGAGTGGCCGCGCACGCGGTCGGTGAACGTGATCGGGATCTCCTGGATGGCGTCAGTGATGCGGGCGATCCGGTACGCGGTCTCGATCTGGAAGCCGTAGCCGCGGGCCCGTGTCGACTGGACGTCGATGCTCTTCAGCGCGTGCGCCTCGTAGGCGCGGAACGCCCCGGTGGCGTCGCGGATCGGCAGGGCCAGCACCCAGCACGCGTACGCGTTGCCCCACCGCGACAGGGCGCGCCGGTGCCACGGCCAGTCGGCGGGGATGGCACCGCCGGGGACGTAGCGGGAGCCGACCGCGAGGTCGGCGCCGAGATCGAGGCGGGCGAGCAGCTCGGGCAGGACCGCGGGGTCGTGCGACAGGTCGGCGTCGATCTGGACGAGCCGCTCGTAGCCCCGCTCGAGGCCGATCCCGAAGCCGTGCCGGTACGCGTTGCCGAGGCCGTCCTTGCGGGGCCGCACGACCACCTCGATGCGTCCGAGCTCCTCGCCGACCTCGCGGGCGAGCGCGGCGGTGCCGTCCGGGCTGCTGTCGTCGACCACGAGGATGTCGACCTCGGGAGCGGCCGCCCGGATCCGGTGCAGGACCTCCCGGACGTTGGTCGCCTCCTCGTAGGTGGGCATCACGACGAGGGTCCGCACGGGCCGGGAACCTACCGGTCGGCCCCCTGCACACCCCGGTCACATCGGGTGTACAGCTCGTAGAGGCCGCGGCCGAACAGGCCGGTGCCGAACGACTGGACCAGGCAGAACTCGGACTCGATGACGCGGTTCGGCTCGTCGGGCCCGAAGAGTCGGGAGTCGTTGGGCTCGTCCCAGTCGTCGCGGATCGAGGAGAGGATCACGATGTCGGCTCGTCGCAGCTCGTCGGCGAGGCCCGAGTCCTCGGCGTTGGCGACGCCCGGGTCCATCTCGATGTAGCGGGTGGCGGGGTCGAGGTCGGGAAGGAGGTAGTAGAGGAAGGCTTCGCTGTAGGGCGTCTTGCGGAGGTCGCCGGTGCCCACGAAGAGGGTGTCGCCGGCACGGGCGATGCGCTGGACCACCGGGAGCAGCTCGTTCACGGCCACGACCGCGTCGGGCCGGCCGTAGTAGAAGACGCGGTCACCCTTGCGCATCACCCCGGCGCTCCGGGCCTGGCCGAACCCTTCGGCCACGTAGTCGGCGTACGCGCGCCAGGTGAAGTCGGGGATGACGACGAGCATGATCAGCGGGGCGGCGAGCCCGGCGACGGCGGTCCGCCACCGGCACGTCCACCGGTCGCGCACGAGCACGGCGACGGCAGCGGCGGTGAAGCCGAACGGCACGCAGCTCACCCACGCCAGGTGGGTGGAGTCGGCCCGCTGCAGCGCTTGCGGCAGCAGTCCGCAGGCGAACAGTGCGAGGGCGAACAGCCGGCGGTCGCCGGTGCGGCGAGCGACGGTTCGACCGATCGCGAAGAGCAGCGCGCAGGAGCCGAGGATCAGGCCAAGCCACACGGACAGTTGCAGTGGCGACCCGAGGGTGGGGAACGGCCACGGCGGCTCAGCCAGCAGACCGGCCCGCTGGAGGAACCCGTCGAACGCGTCGAACGAGGGGGGAAGGGGCAGGCGCCGCCCGCCCCGCAGGTGGAAGACGGGCTCGATGAACAGACCGGTGACCACGTTGCCGACCCCCGCCCACGCGAGGAGGAACAGGTACGGCGCCAGCCCGGCGCCGAGCCCGGCGCCGTACCAGCGGCGGGCGGCGGGCGAGAGGGCCGTGAGCAGCACGGCGCCGGAGAGGGCGACGGCGAGGATCAGGTCGGGGCGCCACAGGAGGGCGAGACCGGCGAGCAACCCGCCGAGGCCGATCAGCCGGTGGTCGTTCCGGTCGGTGCCGGCCATCGTGGCCTGGAGCGACCACAGGCCGAGGGCGACGGCGCCGACCCACGCCAGGGCCACCAGGCCGATCGGCGGGATCACGATGACCGCCGCCGTCGCGCCACCGGCGGCTGCCACCCACCGGCCCCACCCGCGCAGCAGCACGAACACCCCGAATGCGACACCGAGCTGCTGGAGGTAGCCGACGGCGCGCTCGGCCTCGATGCTGACGCCGACGACCTTGTACACGCCGGCGAGGAGCCACAGACCGCCGGGACCGTAGAGGTGCAGGAAGTCGCGATGGGGGACGAAGCCCTTGAGGACCAGCTCGGGGAAGGTGAGCATGAAGCCCTCTTCCATCGGGGCCCCCGGCGCCCGCCACAGGCCGGGTAGCGGGAGGGCGCACACGACCGCGACGAGGGCGATCGGTCCCCACCGGCTCCATCGGCTCACGGAAGGGAGACGGTAGGGCTCGCCACTAGCCTCGCCCGCCATGCTCGGCTTCGAGCGGCGGATGCTCGCCGCCCTCACCGCCTCGACCGACCCCGCCCGCCGGGATGGGATCGAGGTGTGGGTGGCCGACACGCTGCGGGACATGCCCGAGCACCTGCGCCTCGGCGTGGCCGCCGAGTCGGTCGGACTCGGGCTGTGGGCCCGCGTCAGCGGCGTCGACGACGCCGCGCTGGTCCCCGCGCTCGAGCGCAGCCCGCTCTGGCCCGTGCGTCAGTACGTGCGGCTGCTGAAGGGCCTGGTGCTCTTCGCCGAGCAGGAGCTGGCGGGCTCGGAGCGCGGTCGGTGAGCCGTCTCGACACCGAGTTCCTGGTGATCGGATCGGGCGCCGGCGGGGCGACCACAGCGGCGGTGCTGGCCGAGGCCGGGCGTGACGTCGTCGTCGCCGAGGAGGGACCCTGGGTCGACCCCGACTCGTTGGAGCCGTTCTCCCTCGAGGAGATGCGCGCCAAGTACCGCCACCACGGGCCGTCGGCGGCGTTGGGCTCGCCGCCCGTCGCGTTCGCCGAGGGGCGATGCGTGGGCGGCAGCACCGAGATCAACAGCGGGCTGTGGCACCGGTTGCCGGAGGACCTTGCCGAGGAGTGGCGTGCTCGGTACCGCATCGAGGAGTTCTCGGCGGCGGCGCTCGACGGCTACGCGGAACGGGTCGAGGAGTGGCAGTCGGTGTCGCGCCTCCCGGGAGCGCCGCCGCTCTCCTCAGCCCTGCTGGAGCGGGGAGCGAGCAAGCTCGGGTGGCACTCGGTGGAGTTCCCGAGGGTGTTCCGCTTCGACGACGACGGCGGCGGGCGCGGCGTCAAGCAGACGATGACGCGGACCCTCCTGCCGCGAGCCGTCGCCGCCGGCGCCGTCGTGCTGCCGAGCTGCCGCGTCCAGCGGGTGCGGAGATCGGGCGACCGCGTCATCGGCGCCAGCTGCGAGCGGGACGGCGAGCCCTTGGAGATCCGCGCCGACCACGTCGTGGTCTGCGGTGGGGCCGTGCAGACGCCCGCGCTCCTCCAGCGCAGCGGGTTCCGCCGCAACATCGGCAACGGGCTGAAGCTCCACCCCACGATCAAGATCGCGGCGCGGTTCCCGCACCCCGTCGACCACGACGAGGTGCCGATGCACCGGGTCAACGAGTTCGCGCCGAACCTCACCATCGGGGGCTCCGCCAGCCGGCGCGGCCACCTGGCACTCGCCGTCGCGGACGCCGGCATCGACCCGGCGGCGTCGCTCGAGGAGTGGGAGCAGCTGTTCGTGTACTACGCGGCGATCCGCAGCGACGCCGGCGGCCGCGTCGTGTGGGTGCCGGGCCTCCGCTCGCCGATCGTCACCTACTCGCTCACCGACGCCGACATGTCGCGCCTGGCGCGGGGCCTCGTGCACCTCGGTGAGCTGTTGCTGGCGGCCGGCGCCACCGACCTGTACCCGTCGATGATCGGCGGAACGGTGGCCCACCGCCTCGAGGACCTCGGGGCGTGGTGGGACCAGGTCGACCGCCGCCGGACGAACCTCATGACCGTGCACCTCACGTCGTCGGTGCGGATGGGCGAGGATGCCGGGCGGACGGGAACGGACAGCTTCGGGCGCGTCCACGGCACGCAGAACCTGCGGGTCAACGACGCGTCGCTCCTCCCCGATGCGCCCGGCGTGAACCCGCAGGCCGCCATCATGACCATCGCCCTCCGCAACGCTGAGCACCTCCTGGCGACCACGTGAGCGATCTTCCGCCGTCGACCACCGTCGTCGTCACCGGTGCCGCCGGTTGGCTCGGGCAGAACCTCGTCCGGGCGCTGCGCGACCGGC
Organism: Acidimicrobiales bacterium; assembly: GCA_035540955.1. Taxonomy (GTDB): domain Bacteria; phylum Actinomycetota; class Acidimicrobiia; order Acidimicrobiales; family CADCSY01; genus DATLFP01. Next base: position 48,268 of record DATLFP010000066.1, on the reverse strand, counting down.
AGCAGGTGCGATGCCTCGTCGCGAGCCCCGACGAGGGGTCGTCGCTGGGCCTGGTCTCGCCGGCGGTCGAGGTGATCGTGGGCGACGTCCGCGACCCTGTCACCGCCGACCGCCTCTTCGCCGGTATCGGCGAGGATGCCACCGTCTTCCACGCCGCGGCCGTCATCCACCCCCGCCGGCGGGTGCGAGAGCTGTTCGACGTGAACGTCGGCGGGACCCAGCTCGTCCTCGACCGGGCGCGGCGGGCCGGCGTGCGTCGCTTCGTCCACGTGTCGTCGAACTCGCCGTTCGGGGCCAACGGGCACCCGCTCGATCGCTTCGACGAAGACTCGACCCCCAACCCGTACATGGCGTACGGGCGGTCGAAGCTCGAGGCCGAGGGCATCGTCGCTCGGAGCCACGATCGGGGTGACATCACCGCGGTGATCGTCCGGCCGCCGTGGTTCTACGGACCGTTCCAGCCCGAGCGGCAGTCCCGGTGGTTCGCGGCCGTGCGGCGGGGCCGCTTCCCCGTCGTCGGGGACGGCAGGCAGCGTCGGTCGATGGTCTATGCCGGCAACCTGGTGCACGGGCTCCTGCGGGCTGAGGTCGCCGGTGCCGCTCCGGGCCGGGCATGGTGGATCGCCGATCCCGACCCGTACGAGCTGCGCGAGATCCTCGAGACGGTGCGGACCGCGCTCGAGGCCGAGGGCCTGGCGGTCTCCGGCCGGCTCCGACGGGTGCCCCGGGCGGTGGGCACGATCGCCGAGGTCGCGGATCGCGTCCTGCAGTCGCGCGGCCGGTACCAGCAGGCGGTCCACGTCCTCGGCGAGCTCAAGGACACCATCGCCTGTGACGTGTCGGCGGCGCAGCGGGAGATCGGTTACGCGCCTTCCGTCGGCCTGCTGGAGGGCATGCGGGCGTCGATCCGCTGGGGGCTCGAGCGCGGGATGCGCTTCGAGTGACCCGCCGGGTCCTGATCACCGGCGGAGCCGGCTACTTCGGTTCGATCCTCGCCGCCCGCGTGGCGGCCGCCGGCGACGAGGCGGTCGTGCTCGACCTGCACGAGCCGGCGCCGGCCCCGGGGGTGAGGGCGGTCGTGGCCGACGTGCGCGACCTCGCCGCGGTACGGGCCGCGTGCGAGGGCGTCGACGTCGTTCTCAACAACGTCGCCCAGGTGCCGCTCGCCAAGGACCGGGCGCTGTTCTGGTCGGTCAACGTGGCCGGCACCGCCAACGTGCTGTTGGCGGCGCGCGACGCCGGCGTGGGCAAGGTCGTGCACACCTCGTCGAGCGCCATCTTCGGGATCCCCGACCACAACCCGGTCGACGAGTCGGCGCCGGCACGGCCGCTCGAAGCGTACGGCCGGGCCAAGGCGGAGGCCGAGGCGCTGTGCCGTGAGGCGGCCGCCGGCGGCCTCGACGTGACCGTCGTGCGGCCGCGGACGATCCTGGGTCACGGGCGCCTCGGGATCATGGCCGTCCTCTTCGAGCTGGTGGCGGCCGGCGCGCCCGTCTTCGTCATGGGTCCGGGTGACAACCGGTACCAGCTCGTGCACGCCGAAGACCTGGCCGACGCCATCCTCCGCGCCGCGGACCGACCGGGACCTCGCACGTACAACATCGGGGCCACCGAGTTCGGGACCATGCGCGAGACCCTCGAAGCGCTCTGCGATCACGCGGCGACCGGCGCGCGGGTCCGATCGGTCCCGGTCGCCCCGGCCCGCTGGGGCATGCGCGTGCTCTCCGGCCTCGGCCTCGCCCCGTTCGCCCCCTACCACTGGCTCCTGTACTCGGAGTCGCTGTGGTTCGACACGACGCGGGCACGCGAGGAGCTGGAGTGGTCACCGCTGCACTCCAACGTCTCGATGGTCATCGAGTCCTACGAGTGGTTCCGCACCCACCGCGGCGAGGCTGCCGGTGCCAGCCACCACCAGTCGCCGGTCAGGATGGGGGTCATGGCGCTCCTCAAGCGCCTTCCCTGACGGCGTCAGCAGCTGGCGCCCTGCAGGGCATCGAGAGGCACGGCAGCGGCGAGCGCGGCGTAGCCGGCGTCGTTGAGGTGGGCGAAGCCGGCATCCCACTCGGGCCGGAGACGGGAGGGGTCTTCGGGATCGCGCGCCGCCGCGTCGAAGTCGACCACCGCGTCGAACGCATCGCTCGCCCGTAGCGCGTCGTTGACCCGGACGCGGACCTCCTCCTTGTCGGCGCTCAGGGACGCCGGAGTGATGGTGGCGACGAGCACCCGGGCGCCGGCGGCGCGTGCCGTGGCCGCCACCTGCTCGTACGCAGCGATCAGGTCGGGAGCGATGTCGGTGCCGTCGCCCGCCATGTAGATGTCGTTGATGCCGGCGAAGACCAGGAGGTCGGTGAGCCCGTCGACCGCCAGCGCGTCCGTGGCGAACCGGTCGAGCAGGCTCGGGCCGATGGCGGTCACGGAGGTGAGCCCGCTCGTCACGACGTGGTTGCCGGCGATGCCGGCGTTGACCACCGCGAAGGCGTCGTCGCCGGCGGCGAGCCGGCGGGCCAGCACATCCGGCCACCGGCGGTCGGCGCCCGGCGTCGAGCCGATCCCGTCGGTGATCGAGTCTCCGAGCGCGACGACGACACCGGTGCCGCGAGGCGCGAGCACGTCCACGCCGGAGACGCCGTACCAGCCGGTTAGCTCCTCGGAGAACGGTGTGCCCGTCGCGTCGTCCAGGTGGGCGGTGCCCGCCGGCGCCAGGTACTGCGGGGCGAGCGCCCACTGGTGGTGATCCAGCACGGCCGGCCCGGCGACGTGCATCGTCACCGAGAGCGGCACGCCACCCGCGACGGGGCCGAACAGCGGATCGCTGACGACGGCGGCGCCGGCGCCGATGGTGACCGACCGGTCGCCGCCGAACGTCACGCCCTGCACCGTGGCGGGATCGACCGCCGCCCCGCCGGCGCTGGTCCCGATGGTGGCAGCGGTGATCGTGACCGGCGCCGGGCCGAAGCGGTTGCCGAACCGGACTCGCAACCCGGAGCCGTCGATGCTGGGCGTCAGCACCATCCGAAGCGTCTGGTCGTCGAAGGTGCGGGCGAGTCCGTCCGCGTCGCCCCACGGCTCGTCGTCGGGGCGCCCGAGGGACGACCCCTGCGGAGCGGCGCGCCAGGCGGCGACCCACTGCTCACCGCGGCAGCTCGCGGACACGGGCGCCGCGCCCGGTTGCGCGGTCGCGCGCTGGACGAGCGGGACGAGCAGGAGGGCGACGGCAGCGGGGAGCAGGACGAGCAAGAGGCGCGGTGTCACCGGACGCGACCACACAGGTCGCGGGCGGGACGCCTGGCCGCGGTCATGGGTCCAGTGCACGCCGGTCGAGCGGGGGGAACCAGGGCCATGTGACATGGATCTGGTCGGGTTTCGTGGCACAGTCGGAGCTGTCCTGCTGGGAGCGGTTCGAGCTGTCCTGAGTTCGACCGGTTTGCACCGATTTCTCGAGAGAGTTGCATGGGGGGGAAGCTCGGGTACCGACCGGCGCTCGACGGCGTCCGTGCGCTGTCGATCGCGCTGGTCCTGGTCTTCCACCTCGGCGCGCCGTGGCTCGAGGGCGGCTATCTCGGGGTCTCGGTGTTCTTCACGCTGTCGGGCTTCCTCATCACGTCACTGCTGCTCGCGGAGCGGTCGGCGAGTGGTCGGATCGACGTGCGGGCCTTCTACGTGCGGCGCATGCGGCGGCTGCTGCCCGCCGCCATGCTGGTGCTCCTCGGGATTGCCCTCCTCGCGGCGCTCGGCGAGGTGGCAGCGCGGAGCGACCTGCGCGGCGGCGTGCTCGCCGGGGTGTTCCAGGTGGCCAACTGGCACCAGCTGCTGAGCGAGCGCTCCTACGCCGACCTGTTCCTGGCACCATCGCCGGTCGACCACTTCTGGTCGCTCGCGATCGAGGAGCAGTTCTACTGGGTGTGGCCGCTGGCGATGGCGGGGCTCACCACCGTCGCGCCTCGCCGCGTCGGACGCATCCTGGCGGTCGGGTTCGTCGTCTTCGCCGCGTCGGCGTTGGTGACCGCCCGCGTCGCAGGTGGCGATGCCGCCTACTTCGCATCGTGGGCCCGGTTCCCGGAGATCCTGGCCGGAGCGGCGCTCGCGGCCGCGCTCCACGGGCGACCGGTCCCGGCGTGGGCGGCCCGGCTGGCAGCACCGAGCCTCGTCGCCGTCGTCGCCCTCGCCGCGTTCACGCCGGCCGGCCGTGGGTGGGCGTATGCCGGCGGTCTGCCCCTCTTCGCCCTGCTCTCGGCCGCGCTCATCCTCGGCGTGCAGGCGCCGGGGCCGGTGGCGCGCCTGCTGTCGACGGAGCCACTCCCGTGGATCGGGCGCATCAGCTACGGGCTGTACCTCTTCCACTGGCCGGTCTTCACGATCCTCGGAGACGCCGGGGTCGCCGAGAAGCTGGCGCTGACCGGCGGGCTCACGGTGGCGTCGTACTACCTCGTCGAGCGACCGATCCGCACCGGTGTCCGCCTGTCGACGCGGCGCGCCTTCGTCCCGGCGGCGGCGGGCACGCTGTTGGTGGTGGCCGCCGCCGTGGTGGTGCTGGTGCCCACGGTCGACCGGCCCGTTCGCACCAGTGAACCGGTGGTGCTCGTGGCCGCGGGCGCGCCGGTGCCACCGAGACCAGCTTCGACCGAGTCGCCGGCGCTCGTCGCGTTCGAGGCCCTGGTCGAGGAACCCGAGGAGCTCGTGCTCGCCATGGCACTCGTCGTGTCCGCGTCGGCCCGCTCCTCGGATGGGACGGTGCCGGTGATGGCGGCCGACTCGGCGCCGAACGCGGTGGCGTCGAGCAGGATCGCACCGGACACGTTCGTGCCGGACGCCGTCGCGCCCACCGCCACGGGCCCGCGCGTCGTCGCCATCTTCGGAGACTCCATCGCCGACTGGCTCCTGCGCGACGCAGCGGCGACGTTCGACCGACCGGACGTCGTTGTCATCGATGCGGCCATCGAGGGTTGTGACGGCGCCGTCGACATCCCGACGGCCCGCGGCCGGGCCGGGCAGATCCTCCCGCTCCCCGCTGACTGCGACGAGTGGCCCGTCACCTACGCCAAGGCGGTGGAGGATCCGTCACTCCTGGTCGACGTGGCGCTGCTCATGGTCGGCAACGCGCCGATCGTCGACCGCCTGGTGGGCGATCGCTGGGTCGGGCCCTGCGACGACCTCCAGTGGTACGCGGAGGATGTCACGCGGCGGATCGACTACCTGCGGTCGCACGCCGGCCGGGTGGTGTTGGTCCTGCCGGCGTGGGGCGGCGACAAGGCCCGCTTCCTCGCCACCGACGACCACCTGGAGCGCTCGGCGTGCATCCGCAGCCGCCTGCTCGCACTCGCCGGCGACCTCGAGGTGCCGGTCATCGATCTCGCCGAGATCCTGTGCCCGTCGGGTCCCGACGGGCCGTGCAGCGATCTGCGGGAGACCGACGGCACGCACGTCGACCCCGATGATGCGGCCCTCGTGCTCGGGTGGCTGCTGGATCGGAGCTGACGCCTCCGCCTCCTACACTCCGGCCGGTGCGGCAGGCCCGGTGGTTGCTCGTCGCGCTGATGGCCATCCTCATCGTGCCGTTGGTGGTCGGTATCGTCGCCCTGCGACGACCGCCGTGGTACCCGGTCCTCGACCACGCGATGGCCGAGCTGCGCCTGCGCGACATCTTCAGCTCCCGCACCCCGCTGATCGGTCTCCCCGGCCGGATCGGACGGTTCCCGGAGCAGGGCAGCCATCCGGGGCCCGCCAGCTTCTACGCGCTCTGGCCGACATGGAGAGCGTTCGGAGGGACGCCGTGGGGGATGCAGGCCGGGGCGCTGGTGCTCAACGGGATCGCCGCCTCGGCGGCGGTGCTCGTCGCCTTCCGCCGCGGCGGCCTGCGGGTGGCCGTTGCCGTCACCGCCCTGCTCGCGGTCCTCATGGGGGGCTACGGCATCGAGACCCTCGCCGAGCCCTGGAACCCCTACCTCCCGCTGCTGTGGTGGGTGCTCGTCCTCCTGAGCGTGTGGTCGGTGCTCGACGGTGATCTGCCGATGCTCCCGGTGGCCGTCCTGGCCGCCTCCATCGCCGCCCAGACCCACGTGCCCTACCTCGGCCTGTGCCTCGGCCTCGCCGCGGTCGCCGGCGGCGGGCTGGTGTGGTGGTGGCGCCGGACCGCCGACGAGCACGCCGCGGCCGCAACGCGGCGGTCGATCGGGCGATGGGCAGTGGCCTCAGTCGCCCTCGGCGTCCTCCTCTGGTCGCCGGTCGTGGTCGACCAGATCACCGAGGACCCCGGCAACCTGTCGATGCTGTGGGATCACTTCACCTCACCGCCGCAGGAGGAAGGCGAGACCGTCGGCGTCGTCGAGGGGGTTCGGCTCGGGTTGCGCCACCTGGACGTCACGTCGTTCCTGAGCCGCCAGGGGAGCTCGCTCGGATCGCTCGCCACGTCTTCAGGTGATGCCGGCGGCTCGATCCTGCCCGGCCTCGTGACGTTGCTGGGCTGGGTCGTCGCGGCGGTGGTGGCCTGGCGGCACCGGTACACATCCATCAACCGGCTGAACGTCGTGGTCGGCAGCGCCCTGCTGCTCGGCGTGGTGTCGATGAGCCGGATCTTCGGCAAGGTCTGGTACTACCTCATGCTGTGGTCGTGGGGGACGGCCGCGCTCCTGCTGCTGTCGGTGGGCATGACGGTGTGGCGCGTCGTGGACCGCGAGCGAGCCACTCGCGCGGTCGGCGCCGTCCTCGTCGCGATCAGCGTGGTGAGCGCGGGGCTGCTGACGGTCCGGGCGGCCGTCGCCGAACCGCCGGCGCCTCAGCTGTCCGAAGTGCTCGCCGAGGTGGTGCCCCCGACGGCCGCCGCCCTCGACCGGGCCACGACCTACCTGATCACCTGGGACGACAGCTTCTACATCGGCTCGCAGGGGATGGGACTGCTCAGCGCGCTCGATCGGCGTGGGTTCCGGGTGGGTGTGACCGAGACCTGGCGCGTCCCCCTCACGCCGCATCGGGTCCTGCAGCCCGGCGAGGCGCAGGAGGAGGTGCACCTCGCGGTCGGCCGGTTCGTCGAGCTCTGGCGGCGCCACCCCGACGCGGTCGAGCTCGCGCATCACGACCCGCGCGATGGGCGCGACGTGGCGGAGTACGACGCCCTCCGGAAGCGCGTCATCACCGACCTGCGGGCCGCCGGCTTCCCCGAGGGCGACATCGACCTCGTCGACGGCAACCTCTTCGGCCTGTCCATCGACACGCGGCTGCCGGCTGCCACCAGAGAGCGGATCGAGCGGATGCTCGCGCTCGGAAGCCCGGGAGCGGTGTTCCTCGTGCCCGTCGGCGCCACGCTGTCCGGCCCATGACCGCGCTGCGGCGACCGGCCAGCATCGAACCGCCCTCTCGAGACGGCAGGCTGATCGCGGGGCTGGCGGCGGTCGTGGCCCTCCCGTTCGTGGTGTCGACGATCCGGGCGCTGCGCGACGGGTGGTTGGCGATCGGCGACAACGGCAACTTCCTGATCCGCTCCCGCGACGTCTTCACGTCGCATCACCCCTTGCTCGGCACGTGGTCGTCGGCGTCGATCCCGATCGGTGAGAACGTCAATCATCCCGGTCCGCTGCTGTTCGACCTCCTCGCCATCCCGGCCAAGCTCGGCGGATCCGGGGGGCTGGCGGTGGGGGTCCTGCTCGTGCATCTCGCCGCCATCGGGCTCATGGCGTGGTTCGGGCAGCGAGCGGGCGGCACCCGACTCGCGTTCGCGTCATTGGCTGCGTGTGCCGGCCTGGCATGGTCGATGGGCAGCGAGCTGCTCTACGACCCCTGGCAGCCACACACCCTGCTGTTCCCCGTGCTCCTGCTCGTGGTGCTCGTCGTCGGCATGGTGCGGGGCGACCTGCTGGCCATGCCGGTGGCGGTCGGTGTGGCGAGCCTCATCGTCCAGACCCACCTCAGCTACACCCTGCTGGTCCCACCCCTCGTCGCCCTCGGCGTCGCGTGGCTGGTGCGTCGCCACGGCCGGGACGTGCTCGTCGCCTTCGGTGTGAGCGCCGTGGTCGCGGCGGTCTGCTGGGCGCAGCCCCTCGCCGATCAGATCGCGGGCGAGGGCAACCTCGGAACCTTGGTCAGCGGCGTCGGTGTCGACCAGGAGACGGTCGGCCCGGCGCTCGGGATCCGCATCACCGCCGAGGTCCTCGCCACGCCGCCGTGGTGGGGACGGCCCGGCTTCGGCGACGCGCTCCGCGTTCCGCCGGGCCAGGCGCCGCTGGTCGGCGATCGTCCGAACGTGAGCGGCCTGCCCTCCCTCGCGGTCGCGGTCGTCGGCTTGCTCCTCGTTGGGGTGGTGCTCGCCGGGGCCGGGCTCCGGGCACGCCGGTCGGTGACCCCCGAGACGCGCTCGGTCGTCGGGGTCGCAGCCTTCGCCGCGCTCGTTGCCGCCGCCGTCACCGTTCGGCTGCCCGTCGGCGGGGTTGGCGTCCCGCCGCACCAGGTCCGGTACCTCTGGCCCATCGGCGCGTTCGCCACGGTGGCCGCCGCCCTCGCGCTGCTCCCGGCGCGGTGGGCGGTGCGAGCGCTGGGGGTCGCGGCCGCCGGGCTGGCCATCCTCACCTTGCCGACCCATGCCGTGCCCGCCGGCCCGCAGGCCGATCGGGCGGCCATCCCGATCGTGCGGGAGCTGAGCGGCCAGCTCGGTTCGCTCGCCGGCGTCGGGACGGTCGTGTACGACACGAGTCGCCTGCGGTTCGCCGAGCCGTGGACCTCCGCACTGCTGGCGGTGATGCAGGAGCGAGGGATCGACTTCACGGTCGACGATCCGGTGTGGGCGCGGCAGCTGGGCGGGGATCGCGCGGATCGAGGCGAGGCTGCGGCCCGCGTGTTCGCGCTCGAGGGCGATGCTGCGAGCACCGTGCCCGACGGGACCCGGAGGGTCGCCTACGTCCCCGGGCTCGACGTCGAGGAGGTCCGCGAGCTCCATGCCCTCGAGCGGCGGCTGGTCGACCTGCCCGTCGAGCTGAGCGACAGCGGCCGGGCCGCCCGATCCAACGGCGCCCTCCTCTCCTTCGCCGACGGGACGCCGACGGCCGAGCAGCTGCTCGCCTTCGGCGAGCTGGCCGCCCTCGTGAACGACGGCCTGCTCGAGATCCCCGACGACCGGGCTGCCGAGGTGGCTCGCTATGCCGCCCTCCGCTACCGCTGGGACCGCCTCACCGTGGGGCTGTTCCTCGACCCGGACCCCTACGGCGCCGGCGAGGGCGGTGGCTGACGGCGGCGCGCAGGGTTGAAGACCCAGGCGCGAAGGAGCAGGAACCGACCGAGGGTGATGGTGGCGTTGGCAGCGAGGACGGCGACGACGCCCACGAGGGCCGGGCGATCGGGCCACATCAGGCCGAAGCCGATGATGGCCAGCGACGTCATCGCCAGGCCGGCGAGGAAGATGGCACCGGCCTGGGCGTGATCCCGCAGCAGACGTCGACGGCCGCGGACGGAGAAGGTCACGAGCCGGTTCAGGGCGGTGTTCACCGGCGTGGCGACCGCGAGCGCGACCGCGTTCGCCGGCAACGACCCGATGCCGGCGCGGAGCGCCAGGAACAGGACGACGTGCACGACCGTCGTGAACGCTCCGACGGCGGCGAAGGAGATGACCTGGCGCTGCAGGATCGGCGCCGCCGGAGCGCGCTGGCCGAGGAGGCGCCTGGTGAGGCGCAAAAGGCCCCGGAGATCCTCCATCGCCGTCTGCCGGATGTCGACCGACGAGGTCGGGTCGTCGACCCAGGCCACCGGCACCTCCGCGATCCGGAGGCCGTGATGCTCGGCCAGCAGGAGGAGCTCGGTGTCGAAGAACCAGTTCTCGTTCTCCACCTCGGGCAACAGGGCTCGCGCCACGTCTGCGCGGAGTGCCTTGAAGCCGCACTGGGCATCGCTGAAGCCGGCGCGCGTCATCGCCTGGATGATGCTGTTGTACGAGCGCGACACGAGCTCGCGCTTGGCGCCGCGGGTGACGATCGACCCCGGCGCCAGGCGCGAGCCGATGGCGATGTCGCCCGCGCCGGTCCGGACGGCGTCGACGAGAGGCTCGAGGGCGGCGAGGTCGGTGGACAGGTCGACGTCGGTGTAGGCGACGACCTCCGCATCGCTGGCCATCCACGCCGCTCGGAGGGCACGGCCCCGGCCCTTCTCGTCGAGTCGCAGGAGGCGGACACCGGTGAGCTCCTCCGAGAGCGCCGCCGCGATCTCGCCCGTGCGGTCGGTGCTCGCATTGTCGACGATCGACACGCGCCAGGAGAACGGCATCCCGGCGAGGTGAGCGGCGAGCGCACGGATGCTCGGCTCGAGCGCGGCCTCCTCATTGAACACCGGGACCACGAGATCGAGCAGCGGCGGCGTGGTCATGGGATCGCGGGATCGTACGGGCGCGTGGGTCAGGATGAGTGACTGTGACCAGGCAGGAGCGGGCGATCCTCGGCACCATCCTCGCCGTCGCCCTCGTGCTGCGCGTCGTCTGGTGCTTCTACGCCGCCCGCTTGCCCGGCGGCGGGCTCCACGATCCGAACTTCTACTACCTGTACGGCCAGCAGCTGGCGAACGGGAACGGGTACCGGCTGCTCGACGGCGCGCCGACGGCGTACTACCCGCCGGGCTACGCCTTCGCCCTCGCCCCGTTCATGTGGCTGGGCTACCACTGGCCGCTCGACCGCCTCACCCACCCCGAGGTCGGCATCGTCGCCACTCTCAACATCGCCTGGCAGCTGGCGACGATCGTCCTCGCCTTCCTCGCGGCTCGCCGGCTCACCGGCGTCCCTCTCGCCGGGTACACCGCCGCGGCCGTCCTCGCGCTCTGGCCGAACCTCGTGTTCCACACCGCCGCCGCTCTCACCGAGTCGCTCTTCCTGTGCCTCCTGCTGGTGGCGGTGCTGCTCGGGGTCAGTGCCCCGTGGCCGGTTGGACAGTGGGAGCGGTGGCGGCTCGTGACCGTGGGACTCGTGCTGGGCGCCGCCACCCTGGTGCGGCCCGTCACGGCGCCGGTGTTCCCGCTGCTGCTCGTCGTGTTCCTGGCCGGGCGTGCCGGATGGCGTCGGGCGCTCACGCAGACGGCGGTGATCACAGGGGTGGCGGTCGCCGTGCTGATCCCGTGGATGGTCCGCAACGCGATGGTGATGGACCAGCTCACGCTGTCGACCAACACGGGCGACAACCTGTGCATGAGCCGGCACCTCGGGGCGTCGGGCGGCTTCGACTTCCCCAACGACGACTGCTTCGTCGGGCCCTTCGACGCCCTCGACCGGCCGGAGTTCGAGACCGCCCGGGATGCCCATGGCCGGCGAGTCGCTCTCGAGTTCGTGCGCGGGCACCCGGGCGAGGAGCTGCGCCTCGTCTTCCGGCGGATCGGCGCCCTCTTCGCCGACGACGCCGACGGGTTGGCGGCGGTGGAGTCCTACGGCGACGACCCATGGATGGCGGACGGCACCCGTGACCGCCTGCGGACGGTGGCCAACTGGTACGGGGCGGTCGCCGGCGTGGTCGGCGTCGCCGGTCTCGCCATCCTGGTCCGCCGCGCCGCACCCGCCGGGCTGCTGGTCGTCCTCACCGGTGTCGGCGCGCTGCTGCCACCGCTGATCTTCTTCGGGGACCCGCGCTTCCACGTGCCGGCCGTGCCGGTCGCCGCCATCGGCGTGGGCGTGCTCATGGTGTCGCGGCGCGCTCGCGCTCCATCCGCGACATGAGCTGTTGCGCGGCCCACTCGGCGATGTTCACCGCTTCGTGGTCGCTGGGGTGGATCCCGTCGGGGCGGCGCTCGGGATCGAGCTCGCCGTTCGGCCACGCCTGCATGTACCGGCGCAGATCGATCACGCCGGCGAACGGCCGGGCGGCGGTGACCTCGCGGATGAAGGTGTTGAGCCGCGCCACGCGGTACTCGTCGACCTCGGGGAAGTCGCGGGGTGGCGGCACGCCGTCGATGACGCCCGTGCGGGTGCGGGGATAGGTGGCCCAGATGACCCGGGCGCCGCCGGCGGCGAGGAGGTCGGTCATCTCCTCGATGTTCTGCTTGAGGAGGCGGTCGAAGTCGGGCCGGCCGATGTGGGTCCACTCGTCGGAGCCGTCCCACCGACGGTCGAGCAGGTCGAACGATCCGTAGATCACGAGGACCACGTGGGGCTGGATCGTGGCGATCTCCCGGGCGCGGGTCTCCTTCCAGTTGTTGCACTTGTCCTCGGTGTGCTTGGGCTGGCCCGCCCATCGGTAGGTGCCACCGGGGACGATGTGGCAGGCGAACCAGCCGCTGGCCCAGACGTCGGCGCCGTTGCGCTCGCCCCAGCGCAGCATCTTCAGTCCCAGCACGAACGCGTTCGAGTCGCCCGCCACGTAGACGCGCAGGCGCTCACCCGGCGCGCGGGGGACCGGGGCGATGTGCACACCGGGGCCGGGACCGGCGGGCGGCGCGATGGTCGTGGCGTCCGCGAGGGGCGCGGTGGCCGGCGCAGCGCCGGGCGCGACGATGGGTGCCACGGCGAGCGGCGCGGGCGCGACGCGGGACGGCTCCACGAGCCGCGATGCGCCCGTGAGCTCGACGCCGATGGCCGGGGCCGGCACGGACACGGTGACGAGCAGGACGCCGGCGGCGACGCTTGCCGCGGCGGCTCCCGCGATCACCGGCACCAACCGGCCGCGGACGCGAGCGCCGCGCCGCACCGGCTCCTCGAGCACCCGAGCCGACACGGCGGCGGCGGCGAGCGTCACCGCGACCCGAGTGGCGGCGAGCCAGACACCGGAGAGGCCGACCCGCGTCTCGTCGAGCCACAGGAAGATGGGCCAGTGGTACAGGTAGGCGCCATAGGAGATCCGGCCGAGCCATCGCAGCGGTGCCCATTCGAGCGCGGTGGCCATCGGCCCGCCGGACCGGCTGCCCACGATCACCATCGCCGCCAGCACGGCGTGGGCGAGGAGGCCGCCGCGGTAGAGGCGGGGATCGGTCTGGCTCGTCGCCACCCACGCGACCACGAGCGCCACGAGCGCCACCGGTGCCGCGACGGGCACCACGGGATGGCGCTCGATCGCCGGTCGGCCGGCGACGGCCACGGCGAGCAGGGCGCCGACCAGCAGCTCGGCAGCGCGGACATCGGTGCCGTAGTAGGCGCGCAGCCCATCGCCGGCGACCAGCCCGGCGCCGACCGACGCGAGCAGCAGCGTCCCGAGCGCGGCGGCGACGACGCCGAGCCGGCCCCGTGCCGCGGCGAGGGACGCCGCGACCACGAGCGGGATCACGAGATAGAGCTGCTCCTCGATGGCCAGGCTCCAGAAGTGCTGCACCGGCGAGGGCGAGGACCACAGGTCGCCGTAGGACGACCCGGCGGCGACGAACCGCCAGTTGGCGACGTAGCCGAGGGCGCCCAGCACATCGCCGCGCAGATCGCGCAGCTGGGACGCCGAAGCCACGGTGGCGCCGAAGACGACGATGCCGCCGAGCGCGACCATCGCCGCCGGGAGGAGTCGCCGCGCCCGCCGGGCCCAGAACGCGCGGAGCGAGATCCGCCCGGAGCTCGCCCACTCGCCGAGGAGGAGGGTGGTGATCAGGAACCCGGAGAGCGTGAAGAACAGCGACACGCCGAGGAAGCCGCCCCGCGCCCACCCGAAGCCGGCGTGGTAGGCGAGGACACCGGCGACCGCCAGCCCCCGCAGCCCGTCGAGCGCGCCGATGCGCGGAGCACCGATCTCCTGCGGCTGCGTCGTCTGGTGCGTGGTCACCCTGAGTGGCACAAGATAGGGGAGTGAGGCAGCCGGCACGGCAGCAGGGCGGCGCCCACCGTGGCCCGGCGCCCGCGTTGCTCGGGGTTACCCTCGTCCGACCCCATGGACGCCGCCGCCTCGCCCGCCGCCGCCGTGCCGTCGCCCTCTCGCGTGCCGGCGGTGGTGCGCCTGATCCGACCCCGGCAGTGGTCCAAGAACGTCCTGGTCCTGGGCGCGCCGTTCGCCGCTGGGTCGCTCCTCGAAGGTGGGACGCCGTTCCGCACCGCAGCGGCCTTCGTCGCCTTCTGCCTCGTCTCGAGCGGTGTCTACTGCCTCAACGACGCGCGCGACCACGAGTCGGACCGCGCTCACCCGTCGAAGCACCGGCGCCCGGTCGCCGCCGGGGAGATCCGGGTCGGCACCGCGGTGGTCCTGGGTGCCGTGCTCGCCCTCGCCGGCCTCGGTGCGGCGCTGGCGGTGCGATGGCAGCTTGCCACCGTCGTCGGCGCCTACGTGGTCGTGCAGCTCGCGTACAGCTACCGGCTCAAGGACATCGCCGTGTTCGACATCGCCGCCGTCGCCTCCGGGTTCGTGCTGCGGGCGGTGGCCGGGGGCGCCGCCGCCGGCGTGGCCATCTCCCAGTGGTTCCTGATCGTCGCCGGGTTCGGCTCGCTGTTCATCGTCGCCGGCAAGCGATCAGCCGAGCACGCCGACCTCGGCGTCGACGCCGGGGCCATCCGGGCGACGCTGGCCGACTACTCGGTGCCCTTCCTCCGGTTCGTCCGGTCGGTGTCGGCCGCGTCGTGCCTCGCCGCGTACTGCCTGTGGGCGTTCGAGCGGCCCCAGGAGATCGGGGGCGGCGAGATCTGGTACGAGCTCTCGATCATCCCCTTCGTGCTGGGGATCCTCCACTACGCGCTCCGCTTGGAGCAGGGAGAGGGGTCGGCGCCGGAGGAGATCGTCATGCGCGATCGCACGTTGCAGGCGCTCGGCCTCTGCTGGGTCGTGCTCGTGGGGCTCGGTGTCAGTGCCGGCACCTGACGCAGCCCGCCAGCTCCTCACCGGGTGGGGACGGACGGCGCCATCGGCGGCCGCGGTGCACCGGGCCGCCGACGGTGACGATGCGGTGAAGGCGGCCTCGGGGGCGCCGGCCCGGGGGGTGATCGCCCGCGGACTCGGGCGCAGCTACAACGACGCCGCCCAGAACGGTGGCGGTCTGGTCCTGGACCTCTCGGGACACCGCCGGTTCCTCGGCTTCGATCCGTCGACGGGCATCGCGCACGTCGGCGCCGGTGTGAGCATCGCCGACCTGATCGACGTGGGCCTGCCCCACGGCTGGTTCCCACCCGTCACCCCCGGCACCCGGCACGTGACCGTCGGTGGCGCCATCGCCGCCGACGTGCACGGGAAGAACCACCACGTCGACGGGAGCTTCGTCCGGTTCGTCGATTCGCTGACGCTGTGGACGCCGGGGCGCGGCGTGCTGTCGGTCAGCCCCGTCGACGACCCCGAGGTGTTCTGGGCCACCGCCGGCGGGCTGGGGCTGACAGGGGTGATCCTCGACGCCACCGTTCGCTTGCGCCCGGTGGCGACCTCACGCCTCCTGGTCGACGTCGACCGGGCGCCGGACCTCGACACGGTCATGGCGCTGATGACCGACGGCGACGACGACTACCTGTACTCGGTGGCATGGATCGACTGCCAGGCGGTGGGGCGAGGGCTCGGCCGTTCGGTGCTGACGAGGGGTCGCCACGCCACGGCCGACGAGCTCCCCTCCGGCGAACGGCACGCGGCGCTCGAGGTGCCGCGGCCGCGGAGCGTCCCGGCGCCCCCGTGGGTGCCGTCGGGCCTCGTCAACCGGCTCACCGTCGGTGCGTTCAACGAGCTGTGGTTCCGCAAGGCCCCGGCGCGCGCCCGGGGTCTGGTACAGCACCACGGCTGGTTCTTCTACCCGCTCGACCTGGTGGCGGGCTGGAACCGGCTCTATGGACGGCGAGGCTTCGTGCAGTACCAGTGCGTCGTGCCCTTCGGGGCCGAAGACGCGCTCCGCGACGCGATCGAACGCCTGAGCCGGTCGCACGCGGCATCGTTCCTGGCCGTGCTCAAGCGCTTCGGGCCGGGGACGCCGGGGCCCCTGTCGTTCCCGACCGCGGGCTGGACGTTGGCGCTCGACTTCGCGGTGGGCCCCCGCCACCTCGCCGGCCTGCTCGACGAGCTGGACGTGCGGGTGACCGAGGCGGGCGGGCGGTGCTACTTCGCCAAGGACGGCCGTTCCGATCCCGCCCTCGTCCGGGCCTGGTACCCGCGCCTCGACGAGTGGCGAGCGGTGCAGGCCGGCCTCGACCCGGCCGGTGTCATGGTGTCGGACCTCGCCCGCCGCCTCGACCTGCTGGGCCGGGGAGCCCGAACGTGAGGGACGCGCTGGGCGCCGTGCAGCGGGTGCTGGTGCTCGGCGGCGGATCCGACATCGGTCAGGCGATCGCGGTGCGCTTGGCGGCGCCCCGCCGGGCGGCGGTCGTCCTCGCCGGGCGGTCTGTCGACGCCGGTGACCTCGCGGCCCGCACCGGCTCCGACGTCTCGGTCGAGTGGTTCGACGCCCTCGCGACCGGCGAGCACCGGGCCGTCCTCGAGCGCCTCTGGGCCGACCACGGGGGCTTCGACGCCGTCGTGCTGGCCTTCGGCGTCCAGCACGACCAGGCGGCGGCCGAGCGGGAGCCGAGCCTGGCGCTCGAGATGGCGGCGACGAACTACGTGGGTGCCGTGTCGGCCGCGCTCGAAGCGGGTCGGCTGCTCAGCGCCCAGGGCCACGGCGCCCTCGTCGTCCTGTCCTCCGTGGCTGCCGAGCGCCCCCGGCGGTCCCTGTTCGCCTACGCCTCCAGCAAGGCCGGGATCGACGCCTTCGCCCTCGGCCTCGGTGACGCGCTCCGGCCGCAGGGTGTGCAGGTGCTCGTCGTCCGCCCTGGCTTCGTCAGGACCAAGCTCACCGCCGGGTTGCGGGTGCCGCCGCTGGCCACGACCCCCGAAGCTGTGGCCGAGGTCGTCGACCTCGGCCTGGCTCGTGGCGCCCGGATCGTGTGGGCGCCGTCGGCGATGCGGTGGGTGATGGTCGTCCTCCGGCACCTGCCCCACGCCCTGTTCGCACGGCTGCCGATCTGATCGAGCCGCGGGGCTAGCGTCGGCGCCGTGATCCTGGTTGTGGCGGCCCTCAAGGGCGGCGTCGGCAAGACGACCGCGTCGGTGTACCTGTCCTCGTTGGCCTCGGCCAGCCGGCGGTGGTCGACCCTGGTCGACGCCGACCCCCAGGCGAGCGCCGCGGACTGGCTCGACGGCACCGAGGACCCGAACCTCGAGCGGGTGTCGCTGGTCGAGGCGCCCACCGAGCGGCTGCTCGGGAAGGCGCTCGATTCGATCGAGGACGAGGAGTGGGCGATCGTCGACTCCCCGCCCGGCAACGACCGGATGCTGGCGAAGGCCATCGAGCGGGCCGACGTCGTGCTCGTCCCGACCCGGGTCGGCGGCGTCGAGATCGCCCGGGTCGATGCGGTGCTGGCGCTGGTGCCCAAGCGGGTCCCGGCCGGTCTGGTGATCAGCTCGGCCCGCACCTACACGAGGGACCACCAGGAGACCATCGACCTGTGGGCCGAGGCCGGGGTGCCGGTGTGGGGAAGCGTGCCCGAGCGGGTCTCGATCGCGTCGGGTCCGGAGTCGTGGCTCGCCGAGGACGGCCTCGAGGCCTACCGCGGCGTCTGGCGCCGAGCCCAGCGCGCTGCCCGCGGCTTCTGACCATCCTGTCGGGGGCGGTCAGCGGCGGCGGGCGGCCTCCTCGGCCAGGGCCCGGAAGGTGCCGAACGCGGTGGCGTCCCAGGTGAAGCGGCGGGCGTGGGCGAGGGCGCCCTCGGCGAGGCGGGCCCGCAAGGCGCGGTCGCGCAGGACGGCGTCGATCCCGTCGACGAGACCCCGCTCGTCGGCGGCGAGCAGCCCGCTGCGCCCATGGTCGACGGCGTCGCGGTGCCCCGCGATGTCGGTGACGACCGCCGGGGTGCCGCACGCCGCCGCCTCGGTGATGCCCATGTGCCATCCCTCGCGCAGCGAGGTGCTGGCCAGCACCCACGCCCGCCGGTAGAGGTCGACGATCTCGGCATCGCCCAGCCAACCGGGCAGACGGAGCCACGCGTCCGCACCCAGCTCCCGGCGCAGGGCCTCGAGCGCGGGACGCTCGTAGCCCTCGGACGCGATCACCGCCTCGAGGTCGGGGTGCCGCTGCTTCACGGCGGCCAGCACCCGGATGAGCAGGTCGTAGCGCTTGACCGGCACGAGCCGGCCAACCGCCACCACCAGGGGGGTGGGGGAGCGCTCCCCCCCGGGACTGAAGCGCTCGTCGATCCCCGGCGGCACGACATCGACCCGCTCGGGGCGGAAGCCCATCTCCCGGACCAGCTCGTCCTTGGACGACGCTGACAGGGTGACGATCCGCGTGCGCCGGTACAGCTTCGGGGCGATGCGGGTCTCGAGGGCGTGGCCGAAGGCGCCGACCCGGGGCTGGTCGGCGAAGG
The DNA here is from genome assembly GCA_035540955.1 of Acidimicrobiales bacterium. Lineage (GTDB taxonomy): Bacteria > Actinomycetota > Acidimicrobiia > Acidimicrobiales > CADCSY01 > DATLFP01. Next base: position 30,044 of record DATLFP010000066.1, on the reverse strand, counting down.
TCTGGTGCCACATGTCGGCGTGCATGTGGTGCAACCAGGTCGTCGACGGCTTGCCCACGGTCCACAGGGGCGAGAAGAAGGGCATCCCGTTCCAGATCTCGACGAAGGCGTCCCAGCGGCCGGTTCGTCGCAGCGCCTCGCTCACCGCCGCCCGCGGGAACACCGCGTACCGCCCGGCCCGTCGTGTCACCCGGACGCCGTCGCGGACTGCAGTGGCGGGACGGCCGACGGCGAAAGAGGTGCGAAGGTGCACGTCGAGTCCGGCCGCCGCCCACCGCATGGCGACGTTCGAGGCGTGGACCTCGGAGCCACCGGCCTCGTTGTCGTCCAGGTCCCGCCAGGACACGAGATGGATCCTCCGGAGGCCCGACTCGGCCACCAGGGCCGCGAGGTGGTCCGGCGTCATGGCCGGGCGATGGTATGCCTTGCGCCGTGGGACTCGACGCGACCCTTCGTGACCTGGACGGGGTCGCCGGTTGGCTGACCGACGCGCAGGCGCGCCGGCTGTGGGCGTCGGCGTCGGCGCTGACCCCGCCGGCTCGGATCGTCGAGATCGGGAGCTTCCAGGGCCGCTCGACGATCGTGCTCGCCCGGGCCGCGGCCGAGGGCGTCGAGGTGGTCGCCATCGATCCTCATGCCGGCACCGATCGAGGTCCGCAGGAGATCGAGGGCTTCGAGGTCGAAGCCGCCGGCGACAACCGCCGGTTCGAGGCGAACCTCACCCGTGCCGGCGTACGCCACCGCGTCCGCCACATCCGGCGCTTCTCGGGCGAGGCGCACGGCGAGGTCGAGGACCCGATCGACCTGCTCTACATCGACGGGGCCCACCGCTACCGCCCTGCCCGGGACGACATCAGAGCATGGGGTGCGCGCGTCCGGCCCGGGGGCACCCTCCTGATCCACGACTCCTTCAGCTCGATCGGCGTGACCCTCGCCATCCTCTCCAGCCTGGTGACCGACGCCGGCTACACCTACACCGGGCGCAGCGGCTCCCTCACCGAGTACCGGCGCGAGCCGCCCCCGAGCCGAGCCCGGAACGCGGCGCGACAGCTGTCGCAGCTCCCGTGGTTCGCGAAGAACGTGGTGCTGAAGGGCTTGATCGCGGCCCGCGTCGTGAAGCGCGATTGGCCCTACTGAGCCTTGCTCTCGTGGTACTCCTGCTCGACGTTGACCGACCAGATGTCGTGCGTTGCGCCCTCGACGATGTTCTGCACGCTGAGCATGGCCGTGAACATCGAGTGATCCTGGTTGTTGTACTTGTGCATCCCGTTGCGCCCGACGGGCCACACGTTCGATGCGTGCTCCTCGAGCCAACGGCGCATGATCTCGACGTTGTCCTTGTACGCGTGGTCGTACACCGGGTACGCCTTCGGCATCCGCACGACGTAGCCGGCCTCGACCTTGTCGGCCTTGGAGAGCTTCAGGATCTCGAGCTCGCGCGCGCCCCGCGCCACCAGGTCCTCGTCGGCCATGTTCCAGTCGGCGTCGCCCTCGAACACGAAGTACTCGAGGCCGAGGCAGGTGCGGCCTTCCTTGATGAGGTACGGCGACCACGAGCCGAAGTTCTGGATGCGCCCCACCCGCACGGTCGGATCATGGATGTAGATCCAGTTGTCCGGGAAGCTGTACTCCTCCGGCACGACGAGCGCGACGGTCAGGAAGTCGCGGAACGTGAGCGAGCTGGCGGCCTGGAGCACCTCGGGCGGTGGGGGCGGGTCCATCGCCTGCAGCAGCTCGCGGAACGGCATCGAGGAGATCACCGAGGTGCAGGGGTACTCGGTCTCGACCCCACCGTTCGTCGCCGTGACCGAGACGGCGCGACCGTTCTCGTGCCGGATCCGGGCGACGGGTGACTCCATCAGCACCTTCGAGCCGGCCGCTTCGACCTTGTCGCGGCAGACCTCCCACATCATCCCGGGCCCGAACTTCGGGTACTGGAACTCCTCGATCAGCGAGGTGATGTTCGCCTGCTTGCGGAAGCGCTTCGGCTTCAGGGCCGTCATCACCGCGTTCCACGCCGTGAGGTTCTTGATCCGCTGCGCCGCGAAGTCGGCGGAGATCTCCGACGCCGGACGCCCCCAGAGCTTCTCGTTGTAGCTCTTGAACAGGTGCTCGTAGAGCCGCTTCCCGAACCGCGCCGAGATCCACCCTTCGAGATAGACCTGCTCCTCCTTCGATGGGCGGTTGATGCGAGCCCAGAGATAGGACAGACCGATGCGAAGCGACTCGAGCAGCCCGAAGTTCTTCAGCACGTTGCTGATCACGAGCGGGTAGTCGAAGTACTTCTCCCGGTAGTAGACGCGGCTCATCCGCGGTCGCAGGAGGAAGTCCTCATCCGGGAGGATCTCGTGCCAGAACGCCTCGACCTCGGGCACCTTCGTGAAGAAGCGGTGCCCGCCGATGTCGAAGCGCCAGCCGTCGCGCTCGACGGTTCGGCTGATCCCCCCGACCATGTCGGTGGCCTCGAGCACGGTGGAGGCGACGCCCCGCCGGTTCAGCTCGTGGGCCGCGGTCAGGCCGGCCGGGCCGGCGCCGATGATCACGACCTCGAGGTCGTTGGGTGGAGTGACGGAGGTCAATGCGAGTGCCTGACGGATCGTGGTTCGGGGAAGTCCGAGCGTACCGTCGCCGTCGCCCTGCACTGGTCATCGCCGGACCCGCCGCTACCGTCTCGCCCCGATGGCTGCCCACCCGGACGTCGCTGGCGCGCGCCCGGAGGCTCGGACCGTCGGGCTGATCGCGGCCGGACTCGCCGTCGCCCTTGGGGTGGCGTTCCGGGTCGCCTCTCGATCGGACCTCTGGCTCGACGAGGCGTTGAGCGTGCACATCGCCTCCCTCCCGCCCGGTGAGCTCGTCGACGCGCTCCGGCGGGACGGGCACCCGCCGCTCTACTACTTCCTCCTCCACGGCTGGCTGTCGCTCTTCGGTGAGGGTGACGAGGCGGCGCGCAGCCTGAGCGGGATCTTCGCGGTCGCCACGCTGCCGGTGATGTGGGTGGCCGCCCGGCGCTACGGGGGGCGGGGCGCGGCGCTGGCGGCCGTGGTCCTGCTCGCCACCAACCCGTTCGCCATCCGGTACGCCACCGAAGCGCGGATGTACGCCCTCGTCAGCCTGCTGGCACTCACCGGGTGGCTCGCCGTGCGGTCAGCGCTCGATTCCCGGTCGCGGATCGCGCTCACGGGCGTGGCGTTGACGACGGGCCTCTTGCTCCTCACCCACTACTGGTCCTTCTACCTGGTGGCGGCGGCGGGCGCCGTCCTCCTGTGGGGGTGGCGCCGGGGACGGGCTGAGGCCGGCGCGGTGCTCGTGGCGATGGCGGCCGGCACCGCGCTGTTCCTGCCCTGGCTGCCGGCGTTCCTCGATCAGGCGGGGAGCACCGGCACCCCCTGGGGTCGGCCCCAGCGGCCGACCAACGTGGTGACGATCTCTCTCACCGACTGGGGCGGGGGCACGCTCGACGGGTTGCGGGGCGAAGCCCAGCTGCTCGGTGCCGGCCTCGCCGTGCTCGCCCTGCTCGCCCTGTTCGCCGGCGCCGCCCGCGGCCATCGGTTCGAGGTCGACGTGCGCACGACGCCGCACGCCCGCGCGGAAGCCGTCGTCGTGGCGCTGACGATGGGCCTCGCCGTGCTCGCGGGCTACGCCACGTCGAGTGCCTTCGCGAGCCGGTACACCGCGGGCGTGTTCCCGCTCGTGCTGCTGGTCGCCGCCTACGGCATCACTCGGCTGCCGCGGGAGACGATCCAGGGAGGGTTCGTCGCGGTCCTCGCCGTCCTCGGGCTGGTCGGTGCCGTCGACAACGCGCTGACACAGCGCACCCAAGGCGGACAGATCGCTCGCTACATCGCGGCGCACGGCGACGCCGGGGACGTCGTGGCGTTCTGCCCTGATCAGCTGGGCCCGTCCGTGACCCGTGTCCTCCCGGCCGGGTTCGACCAGCTCACCTTCCCCGACGGCGGGTCGCCGCGGTTCGTCGACTGGGTCGACTACGAGGAGCGAATGGTGAGCGGCGACCCGGCGGCGTTCGCGACAGCACTCGACGAGCGGGCGGCGGGCGCGACCGTGTGGCTCGTGTGGTCGGGCGGCTACCGGACGCTCGGCGCCAGCTGCGAGACGATCGCCGACCAGCTGCATCGGCTCCGGCCGGGCGGCACCGCCGTCGTGGCGTCGGGCGAGGAGTTCGAGCACGCCTGGCTCTACCAGTACGGGCCGGTGCCGTGAGGCAGCCGCGCCTGCTGAGAGGCCCGTTCGGCGACGACCTCGTCGCCGCGCTGCCGGCCTGGCTGATCGCTCGCCTGGCGGTGGCGCTCGGCGTGCTGCTCGCCGTGGTGGCCGCCGACGAGCTGCGCCCCGGCGACCGCCCGTTGCAGCTCGATCAGGGCCTGTTCGCGTGGGACGCGGCGTGGTATCGCGACATCGCAGAGCACGGCTACGACGGGGTGGCGCGCGAGGGGCTCCGGTTCTTCCCGCTGCTGCCGATGGCGGCGCGGGCGCTGTCGGTGCCACTGGTGGGCAACGTCGGCCTCGCGCTCGTGATCATCGTCAACATCAGCGCCCTGGCGACCGGCGTCCTGCTGCACCGGCTGGTGCGGGAGGAGTCGGGCAATCGGGCCACGGCCGGTCGGGCGGCGTGGCTGATCGCCCTGTTGCCGCCCGCGGTGGTGATGGTGCTGGGTTACGCCGAGGCACCGGCCTTGGCGCTGGTGATCGCCGCGTTCCTGATGCTCCGTCGCCGGCGCTGGTGGGCGGCCGCCGGGCTCGGGGTGCTGCTGGGACTCTGCCGACCCACCGCCGCGCTGTTCGCGGTGCCGGCGCTCATCGAGGCGCTCCGGGGGTGGCCGAGCGCCCGCGACCGGGTGGGGAGGGTGGCGGCCGTGGCCGGTGGCCCGCTCGGCACGGGGCTGTACCTCGCGTGGGTGCACTGGCAGCACGGCGACTGGAACCTGCCGCTCCGGCTGCAGAACAGCGCCGACCTGCGGGCCGGGTGGGAGGACCCGTTCTCGGCGGTGTGGGGGTCGATGGAGGCGCTCGTGTCGGGTGGCCGGATGGGCGACGGGCTCCACGTGCCGTGGATCGGCCTGTTCGCGTTCCTCCTCGTGGTCACCTTCGCCCGCTGGCCGGCGTCCTACGGTGCGTTCTCGCTTGCCGTGCTCGCGTTGGCGCTGTCGGCCAACAACCTCGGGTCCTTCGAGCGCTACGGGCTGTTCGCGTTCCCGCTCACGATGGCGCTCGCGTCGGTCACCCTCGATCCCCGGGTCGAGCGGGCGGTCCTGACCGCGTGCGGGGCCGGGCTCGCCGCGTTCACCGCCCTCATCTTCGTCGGCGCGTTCGTGCCGTAGCCCGGCTAGGCGAGGCAGCGGAGGGGATGCCCTCCGTTGAAGGTGATCATCTCCTGGATCGCGGTGAGGATGTCGAGGTCTCCGCCAGGGACCAGGCCGCGCTCCTCGGCCATGGCCCGGTGGAGGTTGCCCACGAGCCGTTCCGGGTCGTGCCACTCGGCGAAGCGGCCGAGGTCGGTGGCGCGGGCGGCGTCGAGCGCCGGGGTGCCCGATGCCACCGCTTCGCGCGCGACGGACTGCACGAACCGGAGGTAGGCGAGCTGGTCGTCGAGCGCTGCCGGGCCGCACACGTCGCCGTGGCCGGGGACGACGGTCTCGGGGTCGAGTGCCTTCAGCCGCTCGACGGCGGCGATCGAACCCTCCACCGAGCCCATCACGACGAACGGCGTGCCGCCGTTGAACACCAGGTCTCCGGCGAACAGCAACCGCCGCTCCGGTACCCAGGCGACGACGTCGTTGGTCGTGTGGGCCGGTCCCGCGAAGACGAGCTCGACGGCGAGATCGTCGACGTGTATCGTGAGCCGGTCCTCGAACGTGACGAACGGAGGCGTGATGGGGATCTCGCCCCACTCGACGCCGGGAAACAGACCGGCGGCGGCATGGCCCGACTGGATCACCGACTCCCGGCACAGGCGGTGTCCGACGATGGTCGCCTCCGAGAGCAGCCAGTTGCCGTGCGTGTGATCTCCGTGGTGGTGGGTGTTCACGAGGGTGCGCAACCGGCGGTCGGTGACGGTGCGCACCGCCTCCAGGAACGCCCGGCTGCGCCGCTCGGTGAAGCACGTGTCGACGACGAGGACCCCGTCGCCGCCGACGAAGAATCCGCTGTTGTTCAGGCCCCACGAGCCGTCGAGCTGGACGTAGGCGAACACGCCATCGCTCACCTCGCAGAGGACGGGGTCAGGCGCTCGCTCGTCGTCGTGGCTGTGGCTCATGGCTGCAGCATCGCGAATCGTCGCGAGACTGCGCCGTGATGTCGGCCGTGAGGATCTGGGACGCGGAGCGGGCGCTGGCCGTCCGGGACCCGGTGCTCGCCGGCCTGATCGAGACGGCCGGGCCATGCGTGCTCGGCGCGCGGGCTGGGCGGTCGCACTTCGAGTCGCTCTGCCGATCGATCACCTACCAGCAGCTGGCCGGTCGGGCGGCGGCGGCCATCTGGCAGCGGGTGCGCACGCTGGTCCCGGGACCGTTCACGCCGCCGGCGGTGATCGGTCTCGATCCGCGCGACCTGCGCGCCGCCGGGCTCTCGGGCGCCAAGACCCGGTCGATCACCGACCTCGCCGCCCACGTCGCCGATGGCCGCGTCAGGCTGGGGCGGGCATCCCGGCTGACCGACGAGGCGATCGTGGCAGAGCTGTCGCAGGTGTGGGGCATCGGGGAGTGGACGGCTCAGATGTTCCTGCTGCTCCAGCTCGGGCGGCTCGACGTGTGGCCGGTGCTCGACCTCGGCGTGCGCGCCGGCTACGCGCGGGCGTGGGACCTGCCGGCGGTCCCGACGGCGAAGGAGCTCGAACCCCTCGGTGAGCGCTTCCGCCCGTACCGGTCGATCGTCGCCTGGTACTGCTGGCGGGCGCTCGAGCAGTAGCTCGGGCGGGCTACGGGAGGTAGACCTCGTCGACGCTCACGGCTCGTCCGTCGAGCAGCTCGAAGGTCCAGATCGCATGCTCGCCGGCGTAGGGCGAGCCGGCGAGCACGTGCTCGAGGGTGCCGGCCACGTGCTCGCACGCCTGGGTGCAGTCGTAGACGGCGACCGAGGCGTCGGGATCGAGGTCGAGCCACCGGCGTTCTCCCTCCACGACGTAGAAGTCGAGCTCCCACTCCTCGTCGGGCCCGATGGCACCATCGGCCCGGGCCGCGGCGGTCGCATCCGCACCGGTCACGATCTCGACCTCCACGATCTCGACCGACGGCCCATCCCGATCGGCGCGGACGACGCGGCCGCTGAAGGTGTCGGATGCGGGTGCGGGGGCCGTGGTCGGGCTGGTCGACCGGCCGTCGTCATCCCCGCAGCCGGCCAGCGCCAGGGCGACGAGGCAGGCGAACAGGAGCAGGAACGTGCGGGATCTGGTCACGCCACTGAGACGACCGGTGGCGCTCGTCGGTTCCGGGTGCGACGAGCGACACACGAGGCGGCCGTCAGTCGAGCAGGTCGAGGACCTTCTCGGGGGGACGGGCGACGACGGCACGATCCCCGCGGATCACGATCGGGCGCTCGATCAGGATCGGGTTGGCGGCCATGGCCTCGAGGATGTCGTCGTCGGATGCGTCGTCGAGGCCGAGCTCGTGCCAGCGGGGCTCGCCGGTGCGAGCGATGGCGCGAGGGCTCGTGGCACCGAGGAGGAGAAGCACCCGCTCGAGGTCCTGGCGCGTCGGCGCCTGCTCGAGGTAGCGCACGTAGTCGGCGTCGACGCCGCGCTCCGCCAGGATCCCCTGGGTGGTCCGGCACTTCGAGCACTTGGCGTTGAACCACACGGTGAGCTCGGCATCGTTCCCCATGGCTGCCAACGTAACGTGAGCGCTCGTGCTCGATGCCCTTGTCGTGGTCCCGAAGGCCACGCTGCGCCTTGAGGGGATCGACACCCGGTCCGTCGCCGGCTTCGATCTCGTCAAGGCCGACGCGGAGGCGTACGTCGCCGAACGAAGCGAGCGCATCGACCTCCTCCAGCAACGGCTCTATGCCGAGGGCCGGCGTTCGCTCCTGCTGGTCCTCCAGGGGATGGACGCCAGCGGCAAGGATGGCGTGATCCGGAAGGTGCTGCGGGGGATCACACCCGCTGCCTTCCAGGTCTCCAGCTTCAAGGTGCCGACCTCGAGCGAGCTGGCTCGTGACTACCTCTGGCGCGTCCACGCCCTCGTGCCCCGCCGGGGCCACATCGGGATCTTCAACCGATCGCACTACGAAGACGTCGTGGCGGCCCACGTTCGCGGGCCGATCACCCGATCCCGTGCGCGCCAGCGCTACCGCCAGATCAACGACTTCGAGCGGATGCTGGTCGAGGAGGGCACGACGATCGTCAAGTGCTACCTCCACATCTCGGCCGACGAGCAGCGCGCACGATTGCAGGCTCGGCTCGACGATCCCGAGAAGCGCTGGAAGTTCCGGGTGGGCGATCTCGATGACCGCGCCCGGTGGCCCGAGTTCATCAACGCCTACGAACGGGCACTCGCCGCCACGAGCACGGCGCGGGCGCCGTGGTACGTCGTGCCCGCCGACCGCAAGTGGTTGCGGGACGCGGTCGTGGCCGAGATCGTCGTGCGCGCCCTCGAAGCGATGGACCCACGGCTGCCGCCGGACGACCCAGCCGTGGCCGGCCTCGTGGTGCCGTGAGGCGCGCCGTTGCCGGGATGGCCGCCCTGGCCGCGGCGATGACCTTGGTGAGCTGCGGAGGCGGTCGAGTCGATCCCGTGACCGCGATCGCGGCATCGTCGTGCGCGTCCATCCAGACCTGGATCGACGCCCTCGAGGACGAGGCGACGAGGCTCTCCCGAGCGATCACACCGATCGAGCGCGCGTCGGACCGCGTCGAGCACTACCGGCAGTTCGCGCGCGCCATCGACCTCCGAACCTGGGACCTCGAGCGACAGCTGCGACGGGTGGCGCCGCCCACGGGCGACGGCCGGGCCGCGGCCGCCGTGATCGTCGAGGCGATCGGCCAGAGCCGTCGCGTCACCCAGGAGCTCGTGGCCCTGGCCGACGCGTTCCCCGACGACGAGGACCCCGAGCCGCTGGTGTCGCGCATCTCCAGTCTGTTCGTCCGCATGGAGAAGGTCTTCGTGTACCCGAAGGCCGCCCGCGAGGCGCTCGCCGAGCGGTACCCGGCCTTCGCGCAGGTGCCGGCGTGCGTCGACTACGGCGACGCTGTGACCTGACGCCGGGTGCTCGGCTAGTGCAGCACCACGACGGTGGTGCCGATGGGGGCCCAGTCGTACAGGAAGGCAGCATCGCCGTCGGACTGGCGGACGCAGCCCGCGCTCCGGAAGCCGCCGAGGTCGTGCTCGGTCTGCAGCGGACGGCCGTACCGGTCACGGGGGATGCCGTGGAAGCCGATCGCCAGCCGCGAGCCCCGCGCGAAGCGCACCATGTCGTTCATGGTGATGCCGTCGTGGCCGGCGCTCGTGTGCCGCGACTTGGAGAACACGCTGTAGGTGCCGGCCGCCGGGGTGCGGTACTTGCCGGAGACGAGGTAGCTGCGGATCACCGTGCCGTTGGCCTCGACCAGCCAGACGCGCTGCTGGGGGTTGCTGTACACGATGCGCCGGCCCGAGCCGGAACCGGCCGGGAGGGGCGGGAACGCCGGCTGCGGTGACCGGAGCAGCCAGTAGCCGGAGCTCCCGAGCGACGCCATGGCGGCGACCGGGTCGCTGCCGCCGCCGCCGGCTCCGTGGAAGATGGCGTCGCCGTAGGTGAAGACCCCGCCGTCACTCGCCGCCAGCCAGTACCCGCTGCCGGAGGGGGTGGCGGCGACGGAGGTGATCGGCGCTCGCAGGGCCAGGGCGCCGGCCGAGCCGTGGAAGCGGGCGCCGCCGAAGGAGAAGACCCCGCCGTCGGAGGCGACGAGCCAGTAGCCCCCGGTGGGGGAGGCGGCGATGCCGACGATCGGCGCGGCCAGCGGCGTGCCGGCCAGACCACCGGCGTAGCGGGCGCTGCCGAAGGAGAAGACGCCGCCGTCGGCGGCGGCGAGCCAGTAGCCGTCGTCGGTGGGCGTGGCCGCGAGGCCCACGACGGGCGCCGCCAACGGTGTGCCCCCGAGCGAGCCGTGGAAGGGGGCGCCGCCGAAGGAGTAGACGCCACCATCGACGGTGACGACCCAATAGCCGTCGCGTTCACGGGTGGCGGCGATCGCGACGGCGGGGGCGGCGGCGAGCGTGGCGGCCGAGCCGTAGAACGGTGCGCCGCCGAAGGACTGCACGCCGCCGTCGCTCGTGAGGATCCAGTACCCGGTGCCGGTGGCGTGCGCGATCCCGACCGCTCGGTGACCGGGCGCCACCTGGGCCGCCCCCCGATCGGCGGCGGAACCGAGGGCGTCGACGGGTGCGGGGGTGGTCGCCGCCCCGGCGGGGACGGGCACGGCGACGAGCGACGCGAGGAAGGTGGCAATGAGGAGAGGAGCCCCGAGCGTCCGCCGCATGACTGCGGGCAGGTTAGAGGGGCCGCCGCCCGACGACCGCACCGTGGGGGCCGGTCACGATCGGGGCGGTCGTTGGGAGAGCACGCCGTCGGCTTCGAGCCGGTCGATCTCGACGTCGGTGAACCCGGCCTCGAGGAGCACCTCGCGGTTGTGCTCACCTCGCCACGCCGGCTCGCGGCGGACGCCGGCGTCGGCGTCGGAGAAGCGCCACGGCGACGACGGGATGTGGATGGTGCCACCCGATCGGTCGCTCACCACCGTGATGGCTTCTCGCTCGACGGCCCAGTCGGTGGCGGCCAGCTCCGACACCGATCGGACGACCCCGACCGGCAGGCGCACCTCGTCGAGGGCGGCCTCCAGGTCGGCCGCGGTCTCGAAGGTCCCGACCCACGCCTCGACGATGGCGACGAGCGCGTCGCGGTTGCGGGACCGGGTCCGCTCATCGGCGAACCGCTCGTCGGTGAGCAGGTCGGCGCGATCCATGGCCTTGCAGAAGAGCTCGAAGACCCCCGGCGCCCACACGTCGGCCGAGGTGGTCGACCACCGACCATCGCGGGTGCGGTAGAGGTGGGGCCCGGGTCCGCGCGCGGCGCCGTGGAGCTCGCCGCTCACGTGCTCGTTCACGTGGAGGAGCGACGACGCCATGGCCACGTCGACGTGCTGGCCGCGGCCCGTGCGCGATCGCTGCTGGAGGGCGGCGAGGATCGCGATCGTGCACTCCAGGCCGGCGTACACGTCGGCGTGGGAGTAGCCGTCGTTGCGGGGATCGCCGCCCCGCTCGATGACGCCGGCGGTGAGGCCGGCTTCCGCGTGCACGATGACGGCGTAGGCGCGGCGGTCCCGCCATGGCCCGTCCTGGCCCCAGCCGGTGAGCGAGGCGTACACGAGGCGCGGGTTGACCGCGGCGACCTCGTCGTAGCCGAGCCCGAACCGGGCCATGACCCCGGGGCGGAAGTTCTCGAGCACCACGTCGGCGGTCGCCGCCAGCTGGAGCAGCAGGTCGCGGCTCTCGGGGCGGTTCAGGTCGAGGCTGATGTTGCGCTTCCCGGCGTTCTGCTGTGCGTGGTACAGCGACATGGATCCCGACCGCACCCCGAGGAACCGGCTCAGGTCGCCATCGGGCGGCTCGATCTTGACGACGTCGGCACCCAGGTCCGACAGCGCCCGCCCGCAGAAGGGGCCGGAGTACACGCGCGAGAAGTCGAGGACCCTGATGCCCGCCAGCGGGCCCTCTCCGTGCGTCGGCACGGCGCCGACGTTACGTCGGACGCTCGCTGCGACGCGTCGTGGTCGCCCGCAGGCGGGCGAGCCGCGGCTGCACCGCGGCGTCGAGCCGGGCGAACACCTCCTCGGGCGTGCCGACGCCGTCGACGGTCACGAGGAGCCCCTCCTCTCCCAGCCAGAGGAGGAGGGGGGCCGACTCCTCATCGTAGAGGGCGAGCCGCCGGGCGATCGCCTCGTCGGTGTCGTCGTCGCGGCGCGTGGCGATGCCGCCGCACGAGCACGCCAGGTGATGGGTCACGCCGTCCGGCGCGGCGGTGACGGCTCCGCAGTCGCGGCACACCCGCCGCGCCGCCAGCCGCGGCACCACCACCTCAGTGGGAACGTGGAGCTCCACGGCGAGGTCGGCGGCACCGGCGCCGAGGACCTCGAACAGAGCTTGGCCCTGTGCCAGCGTGCGGGGAAAGCCGTCGAGGAGGTAGCCGCTGCGCCGGGCGGCGACGCCGCCCAGGTGCGAGGCGACGAGGTCGAGCACGAGCTCGTCGGGGACGAGCGCGCCGCGGTCGACGAACGCCTTCGCCCGCCGTCCGAGGCCGGTGTCGGCGGCGATGGCAGCCCGGAACAGATCGCCGGTGCTGATGTGGGGGATCGCGAGGTGCTCGGCCAGGCGGGCGCACTGCGTGCCCTTGCCCGACCCCTGGCGGCCCAGGACGATGACCTTGGGACCGACCGTCACGTTGCTGTCCGCCACCCGGACGATCGGCTCACCCATTCGCTCCCGGTTACCCGTTTCCTGCGCCCTGCCATGCCATCAACGTGGCGACGGGCAGGTTCGTGCGCGTGGCGAGGTAGGCCGCGGTCGCTGCCGGCGACAGACCATGCGTGTGGCGGAGTCCGGCAGCCACGGTCGCCGCGTACGGGCGCCCGGGGGTTGTGCACGGGGTCCGGGACGACGACGACGTGAGCGTGAAGACAGGATGGCCCTCGAGCGCGCCGCATCGCCGCCACACGTCGTACCAGCGATCGGGGAAGGCGACCTGGTCCCCACCGTCGGGGTCGAGCGCGGCGGCGTCGAGCGGGAGGCCGTTCTCCTGGGCGCCGATCTCGGCGATGCGGGGCGCGGGGAGCAGCCACGCCCGGGCGAGGGTGGACGGCTCGTCGTCCCGGTCAGGGCCGGCGAACGCCACGCCGCCCACGCCCCAGGTCCGGGACCGGCGTTCGGCGAAGTAGAGCGGCAGGTCGATGACCAGGGGTCGGCTGTCGATCGGCTCGACCGGCGCCCGGCAGCCGGTCAGGTAGCGGCGGAAGCGCCCCTCGTCGGTGTTGGAGCCGTAGGCGGCGTACCAGGCCAGGTTCACGCGGGACAGGTGCGCGCCACCGTCGCGTCGTGCCACGCCCAACCATCGGTCAGGGCGTGGGCCGGGATCAAGAGCGCGCCCGGCGCCGGACGGATGACGGACGTCCCCGCGGAAACGACGACCGCCTCGGTGAGGATGACCCCGTCGATGGCGCCGGCTTCCACCACGACATCCTCGTCGGTCGGGTTCGTGATGCGGATGATGCCGTCGATGACCTCGGCGACGGGCGAGCCCGTCGGGCACGACGCTGCGGCGACGGTGGTCTCGGGAGCGGGCAGGGGCGCGGCGGGCACCGCGTCGGCCGTCGGAACCGGGACCTGAGCCTGCGTCGTGGTGGGGGCGACCGCGGTCGGCGGCGCCGTGCTCGATGACGATGCGGGCGTGGCGGTGGTCGAGGTGGCGACGGCGAGGGGCGTGTCGGCGGCCGGCGGGTTCGACGGGGCGATGGTCACGACGGCGATGGCGGCGGCCGCCGCCACGAGCGCCACGCCGGCGCGGGCGACGCGGCGGGCGCGACGGGGCGCCGGGGTTCCGTGACCACCATCGAAGGACGCTCGGACGTCGTCGAGGAACCCGGCGAGCTGCATGCCCCCGACGGTGTCGCCCTCGTGCCCGGCGAGGGCGACGTGGTCGCCGACGCGCTGCACGGCGCCGGCGCGCTCGAGGTGGTCGAGGGCGACGATGACCGAGAGGGGTTCGAGCTCGAACTCGGCGGCGAGGTCGTCGAGCGGACGCCGCACCACACCGGTGGCGTCGGTGCTGGCGTCGAGGACGGCGAGGAGGTGCAGGGCGTCGAGCCGGGCCCGGCGGCCGATGCCGGCGGCCAGGAGGCGCGCCGAGGTGCGGCCCAGGAGGTCGGGCGCGATCTCCGGGTGCTCCATCGCTTCAGTGTTCTCCATTCGCCCGCTTCGCGCCTGCCCTGAGTGACCACATCTGTCACATCAGCAACATTGGAAACACGAGCGTCGGCAACTCGTCATGTGACCCCGCAGCGTGGCGCGGGTCTGACTTTCCGGGTGCGGCCAGAGCGGCAGTACCCGAAAGGAGCGTTCCATGTACACGTTCGCGATCGTCGCCCTCCTGGCGCTGGCAACCGTGAAGCTCGTGGACTTCCTCGCTGACAACGTGCCGATGCTCGATCGGATGCGCTCGCTGGCCACCTTCGTGGTCGCCATCGGGTCGACGTTGCTCCTGAACTGGTCCATGTTCGACGGGTTCCAGACCGCCATCGACGACCGGACCGTGGGTGTGTGGATCACCGGCTTCTGCGTCGCTGGCATGACCAGCGGGTGGCGGGCGATCTTCGGCTACCTCACCCACGACCATGCAACGAAGGACGAGACCCTCGGGGCCCACAGCCCGCTGCGCAAGGTCGCGTAGCCGGGCGAAGCGACCTCGAGACAGGCTCGCGTAGCCGGCGAAGCGACCTCGAGACAGGTCGCGTAGCTCCGCACAGCTCTTCCCCCCACCATCCCCCAGCAGGACCCGGCACCAACGACGCTGCCGGCAGTCCGCAGCGGCCGGCCCCCTTCCGGGGGCCGGCCGTCGTGCGTCGCGGCGTCAGTAGCCGGAGGCGGCGCCTGTCCGGGCCCGCGGGTCGCTCGCGCCGGCGAGCACGTCGCCGTCGACGGCGATGACGTGGGCGTGGCCGACGCCGTGGTCGAACGCCCCGGTGACGGCGACCTCGTGGCCTCGCGTGACCAACCCGTCGGCCCACCGCTCGGAGGCATGGCCCTCGATCCGGACGGTGACCCGACCCCGGTCCTGCCAGGTGTCGAAGCCGCTCTGGCCGCCGGCGAGGCCCCAGCGTCCGGCGGCGACGGCACGCCCGGGCGACTGGCCGTGGCGGAGCAGCCGAGCCAGGAGCTGCAGCAGGATCTGCGGCTGGGTGTCGCCGCCCATCGTCCCGATCACCTGCTGCAGGGCGCCGTCGGGCCGGGTGACGAGGGCGGGGCTCAGGGTGTGCGGCGGGCGCCGACCCGGTCCGTACTCCGCCGGGTGGCCGGCGACGAGCGAGAAGCCGTAGCCGCGGTTCTGCAGGAAGACCCGCACGCGCGGGACGGCGAGCCCGCACCCCCAGCCGGACGCGTTCGACTGGATGAGCGACACGCCCATCCGATCGCCGTCGACGGCCGCGAGGTGGATCGTGCCCCCGTCCCGGTACCCATCGCCCAGCGGGGCCGCGGCGTCGGGGTCGATCGCCGCCCGCCGCGGTGCGAGACGGGCCGGCGCGACGAGGGCGGGGCCCTCGGCGCGCTCGTGCAGGACCTCGACGCGGTCGAACGCGGCCTGGCGCGCCGCTTCGATCAGCAGGTGAGCCCACGACGGATCGTCCGGGTCGTCGGGGAGGTCGAGCCCCTCGGCGATCCAGGCCCCGGCGAGGGTGAGGTACCCCTGGCTGTTCGGCGGCACGGTCCACACGTCGTGGCCCCACACCCGCACGCCGAGCGGCGCCACCCAGTCGGCGTGGTGCCGCTCGAGGTCGGCGACGGTGTACTCGGCGCCCGCACCAGCGCCGCCCGCGCGGGTGCCGAGCTCGAGGAGGCTCTCGCCGAACGGACCCCCGTACCAGGCGTCGCGGCCGCCCGCGGCGATGTCGCGCAGCGCGCCGGCCACGAGGGGCCGGCGGATCAACGTGCCCGCCCGCACCGGCACCGCCGTGTAGTCGTCGCTCCCCTCGATGTCGCGGATGGCGGGCACGCTCGCGGCGAGCGTCGGCGAGGCCGGGAAGCCGTGCTCGGCGTAGCCGATGGCGGGAGCGAAGACGTCGGCGAGGGGCAGCCGGCCGTGACGCTCGTGAAGGGCCAGCCAGCCGTCGACGCATCCCGGCACCGGGACGCTCTCGATGCGGCCCCGGAACGGCATCGTCGTCATGCCCTCGGCCCGCAACCGGTCGGCATCGGCGCCGCTCCCGGCCCGGCCCGATGCGTTGAGCACCTCGGGAGGCCCCGACCCGTGGTGGACGAGGGCGAAGAGATCGCCACCCATGCCACACATGTGCTGGGTGGTGACGGCCAGCACCGCGCTCGTGGCGACGGCCGCATCGGCGGCCGACCCACCAGCCCGCAGCACCGCCACCCCGGCGCCGCTGGCCAGGTGATCGACCGAGCAGACCATCCCGGTCGGGGCGTGGGCGGTGGCGAACGGCACGAGCGGCTCGGGCACGACGGCACCGTAGGTTGTCTGCGTGATCGCCGACCGCTTCGCACCGCTCCCGGCCCACAAGCTCGACCTGTGGTCGCGCTTCGGGCGCTGGGACGACGCCACCTACTTCCCCCAGCTGATCGGTCTCGAGGTCGAGGAGCTCCGGACCGACTACGCGCGGATGCGGCTGCCGTTCCGCCCCGAGCTGAACCAGCCGGCGGGAGTCGTGCACGGGGGCGCCATCGCGACGCTCATCGACACCGTGGTGGTGCCGGCCATCGGCACCGGCTACGACGAGCGGCCCACCATGTTGACCGTGGCCATGAACGTCCAGTACCTCGGCGCACTCGTCGCCGAGGACGCGGTGGCCGAGGGGTGGATCGAGCAGCGGGGTCGGTCGATCGTGTTCTGCCGGGCCGAGGTGCGGTCGTCGCCGAGCGACCGTGTCTGCGCCAACGCCACCCTCGTCTACAAGGTGTCGGCGGCCCGATGAGCTTCGACAGCACGAACCCGGCGCGGCCCGCAGAGGTCGTGGGGACGTTCCCGTCGTCGACGGCGGCCGACGTGGACGCTGCCGTGCAGGCGGCGGCATCCGCACAGCGGGTGTGGGCCAGCGTGCCGGTTCCGGCGCGGGCCGAGCGCATCGCGGCGGTCGGTGAGGTGCTGGCGGCCCGCAAGGCGACGCTGGCCGACCTCGTGGCGCGGGAGGCCGGGAAGGTGCTCGTCGAAGCGGGGGGCGACGTGCAGGAGGCCATCGACATGGCCGGCTTCGTCGCCGGGCAGGGCCGGGCCGCGTGGGGCACCGTCCACCCGTCGGAGCTGGCCGACAAGCTGGCGTGGACGACCCGCCACCCGGTCGGCGTCGTGGGGATGATCACGCCGTGGAACTTCCCCGTCGCCATCCCCTCGTGGAAGTGCTTCCCGGCGCTGCTCGCCGGCAACGGCATGGTCCTCAAGCCCTCCGAGCACGCGCCTGCGTGTGCCGAGGCGTTCGTCGCCGCCTGCCTCGACGGCGGCATCCCGGAGGGGCTCGTCCAGGTGGTGCACGGGCACGCCGAACCGGCGGCGGCGCTCACCGTGCACCCCGGCGTACGGGCCGTCTCCTTCACCGGCTCGGTCCCGACCGGCCGCAAGGTGGCAGCCGCCGCGATGGAGACCGGCCCCCGCCTCGTCTCCTTGGAGCTCGGCGGCAAGAACGCGATGGTCGTCCTGGAGGACGCCGACCTCGAGCTGGCAGCCGACGGTGCGCTGTTCGGAGCGTTCGGCACCGCCGGGCAGCGGTGCACGTCCACGTCGCGGCTGATCGTGCACCCCGCCGTCGCCGGCGAGCTCGTCGAGCGGATCTCGACACGCGCCGAGCAGCTCCGGCTCGGCGATCCCACGGACCCCGCGACCGACGTCGGCCCGGTCATCACGAGCGGCGACGGTGATCGCATCCTGGCCATGGTGGAGCGGGCGGTGGCCGACGGCGCCACGGTCGTGACCGGGGGTGAGGTCGTCCGCGACGTCGACGGCTGCGAGGGCGGCACCTTCGTGCGCCCCACGGTGCTGACCGGTGTCGCCGGCGACGCCTTCATCGCCCGCGAGGAGGTGTTCGGCCCCGTCCTCTCGGTGATCGAGGCGGCGACGCTCGACGAGGCGGTCGACGTGGTGAACGGCGCGGCCTTCGGGCTCAGCGCGGCCGTCTACACCCGCGACGTCAACCGGGCGCTGCGGGCGGTGGCGGCGATCGACACCGGGATCGTGTACGTGAACGCACCGACCATCGGCGCCGAGATCCACCTGCCCTTCGGGGGGACCAAGCACACCGGCAACGGGTATCGGGAGGCGGGGATGCGGGGGCTCGAGCAGTTCAGCGAGACGAAGACCGTCTACATCGACTACTCGGGACGCCTGCAGCGGGCCCAGATCGACAACCGGCCTCCGGTGTCGTGACCGCGTCGTGATCGACCTCGACGCGCTCCGGTCGATCGTCGGCGAGCACAACGTCCTCGTCGACGCCGACCTGCGGGCCGGCTACGAGGTCGACTGGACCGGGCGCTTCCGCGGGCGGACGCCGGCGGTGGTCCGGCCGGCATCGACCGAGGAGGTGGCGGCGGTCGTGCGGTGCTGCGCCGAGGCGGGCGCCGCCGTCGTCCCCCAGGGCGGGAACACCGGGCTGGTGGGGGGTGGGGTCCCGCTCGCCGGGGAGATCGTGCTCTCGCTACGGCGCCTCGCGGGGATCGAGGCGGTCGACGATCTCGCCGCGCAGGTCACGGCCGGCGCCGGCGCCACGCTCGCGGCGGTGCAGGACGCGGCGAGGGCCGCCGATCTCCTGTTCCCCGTCGACCTGTCGTCGCGCGACTCGGCGACCGTCGGCGGGATGATCGCCACCAACGCCGGCGGCCTGCACCACATCCGCTACGGCTCGATGCGGGCCAACGTCGTCGGCGTCGAAGCCGTCCTCGCCGACGGGTCGGTGGTGCGCCGCCTCTCGGGGCTCACGAAGGACAACACGGGCTATGACCTGTCGGCCCTCCTGTGCGGCTCGGAGGGCACGCTCGGCGTGGTGACCGCCGCTCGGCTCCGGCTCGTGCCTCGGCCCCGCGACCTCGTCACGGCGGTGCTCGGGCGGGGGTCGGTGGCAGCCGCCGTCGAGGCGGTGGCGATCATGCGCCGTCACGTCGTCCTCGAGGCGGCCGAGCTGTGGCTCGACCTGCCGGCGCCGGTGCCGGACGCGGCGTGCTACCTGCTCCTCGAGTGGTCGGGCGCGCCCGACGCGCTCGGCGCCGTCGACGCCGGCGACGCCGCCGTGGCCACGGACGAGACCCGGCGAAGGGAGCTCTGGCGCTACCGGGAGTCGATCACCGAGGCGATCAGCGCGCTCGGCGTCCCGCACAAGCTCGACGTCACGCTGCCGGCGGCGCGGCTGGCCCCGTTCTGCGACGAGGTCCGCACGGTGGTCGGCGACCACCGCGTGTTCCTCTTCGGCCACGTGGGCGACGGCAACGTCCACGTCAACGTCGTGGGACCGGCGGAAGAGGACGACTCGGTCGACGAGGCCGTCCTGCGCCTGGTGGTGGCGTCGGGCGGGAGCATCAGCGCCGAGCACGGCATCGGCACGGCGAAGAAGCGGCTCCTGCACCTCGACCGGTCGGAGGCGGAGATCGCCGCCTTCCGGGCGGTGAAGCGCGCCCTCGATCCCCAGGCGATCCTGAACCCGAACGTCCTCCTTCCCTGAGCTCGGGGAGCGTGTCCGCTACGGGCGGGTGCGGAGGTCGTGCTTGAGGATCTTGCCGGTGCCGCCCTTGGGGAGCTCGTCGAGGAACACGACCTCCTTCGGCGCCTTGAAGTGGGCGAGGCGGGCGCGCACCCAGGCGATGAGCTCCCCCTCGGTGGCGGAGGCGCCGGGCCGGAGGGCGACCCATGCCCGAGGCACCTCGCCCCAGCGCTCGTCCGGCATGCCGACGACCGCCACCTCGAGCACGGCGGGATGCTCGGCGAGGACGTTCTCGACCTGGACCGACGACACGTTCTCGCCGCCCGAGACGATCACGTCCTTGCGGCGGTCGACGATCGTCAGGTAGCCGTCGGGATCGACGACGGCGATGTCGCCCGTGCGCAGCCACCCGCCCCGGAGCGCCGCCGCGGTCTCCTCCGGCCGGTTCCAGTAGCCCTGCATGACGTGGTTGGACCGGGCGCAGATCTCGCCGGGCGTGGCGCCGTCCCAGGGCACCTCGGCGTCGTCGCGGTCGAGGACCCGGGCGTCGACCCCGAGGATGGGGAGCCCGGTCGTCGCCCGCCGTGCCCGCGACCGCGGCTCCCCGGGCTTGTCGAGCGACCGCGTGAGGGTGGGCGCCGACTCGGTCATCCCGTAGCCGCAGATGACCTCGCAGCCGAAGCGCTCCTCGGCCTCGGCCAGCAGCGACGGCGGAGCCGGCGCCCCACCGACGGAGATCTGCCGCACGCTCGACAGGTCGGTGGCGTCGAAGGCTGGATGGGTGAGCAGGGACTGCAGCATGGTCGGCACGAGGAACAACCGCGTGACGCGGTGCGTCTCGACGAGACGAAGCACCTCGGCGGCCTCGAAGCGGGGGAGGAGGACGTGCTGGCCCCCGAGCCCGGTCACGTAGTGCGGGGTGCCCCAACCGTTGACGTGGAAGAGCGGGATGGTGTGCAGGATCACGTCCTCGCCGGTGAGCGCGTTCGTGAGGGCAGAGTGGATCGCGTGGAGGTAGAGGTTGCGATGGGTGAGGACGACGCCCTTGGGGTCGCCCGTGGTGCCGCTCGTGTAGAAGAGCTCCGCCGGTGAGGACTCCTCGATCGGGGGCGGGACGAACACCTCCGGTGGTTGCGCGGCGAGCAGCGCCTCGTGCTCGTCGCCCAGGGTCACCACCGGGATCCCGGCGTCACCCAGATCGAGCTGGTCGGGGTGGCAGAACAGGAGCGCGGCCCCGGCGTCGTCGATGCAGAAGCGAAGCTCGGGCGCCGCGAGCCGGATGTTGAGGGGCAGCAGCACGGCACCCGCCAGCAGCACGCCGTAGTAGGCCTCCAGCAGCTCGTGGGTGTTGCCGCACAGCCACGCCACCCGGTCACCGGGCGCCACACCGAGGCTGCGGATGGCGTGGGCGAGCCGGTCGCAGCGGGCCCCGTACTCGGCGTAGGTCCACTCCTGATCCCCGTCGATCACGCCGACTCGCTCGGGGAACAGGCGGCGGGCCCGGGCAAGCAGGTCGAGAGGGGTGAGCGGGAGCTCCACCGCGGCTACCAGCGCCCGCGGGCCACGAGCACGTCCTTCAGCACCGCGTTCCGGTCCGTCATGATCCCGTCGACGCCGAGATCCACGAGGCGAGCCATCTCCTCGGGCTCGTCGATGGTCCACACGTGGACCTGCATCCCCCGTCGGTGGGCTTCGTCGACGAACGCCGGCGTGACCACCTCGATGTCGCCGAAGTGCGTGGGGACCTGGGCGCAGGGCGCCGGCAGGGGGCCCACCGCCTCACCCTGCGCGGCCTGGCCGAGGTGCAGGATCCCGAGCGGACCCAGGGAGGTGCACACGCCGGGGAGCAGCTCGCGGATCCGCTCCAGCCGCTCGTCGCTGAAGGAGCCGACGCAGACGCGGTCGGTGGCGCCGGTGCGGCGGATCACCGCGGCCAGGGGGGCGACGGACGCATCGTGCTTCGGGTCGATGTTGACCCGGAGATCGGGCCAGGTGACGAGCAGCTCCTCGAGCCGGGGGATGGGTTCGGTCCCGCCCACTCGCGCTTCCTGCACGACCGTCCACGGCAGGTCGGCGATCACCCCGTGGCGGTCGGTGACGCGGTCGAGCACGTCGTCGTGGAACGCGAGGAGCTCGCCGTCGGCGGTGAGGTGCACGTCGGTCTCGACGTAGCGGTAGCCGAGCTCGACCGCCTGCTCGAACGCCCGCATCGTGTTCTCCGGCCAGTCGCCGGCGCCGCCCCGGTGGGAGAAGGCCAGCACGCCGGGATGGTCGAGGAAGGTCCACTCCGAGGCGGGCACGCCGCCGACGGTACCTAGTCGACGACGATGGTGAACCGCTCCACCAGGTGGGTCATGGTCAGGAGGTCGCACACCGCCTTGCTCGGCGCCCGGAGCGACAGGGCGCCCCCGATCTCCTCGGCCCGCCGCGCCGCCCGCAGGAGCGAGGCGAGGCCGCTCGAGCCCATGAACGTCACCCCGGCGAGGTCGATCACGATGTCGCCGGAGGTGATGCCGGCCACGGCATCGTCGAGCGCCGGCGAGGTGGCGATGTCGATCTCACCTCGCACGGCGACGATGGCCCGCGGGCCGTCGTGGTGAACCTGGACGTCCGCCGTCACGGAACGAAGTATGCCCCTACACGAGCCGTGATTGATGCCCTTCCCAGTACTTGTCCCGGAGGAGCCGCTTGTAGAGCTTCCCGGTCGGGTGGCGGGGGAGCTCATCGGTGAAGTCGACAGAGCGGGGACACTTCACGTCGGCCAGCTCGTCGCGGCAGAACTGGATCAGCTCCCGCTCGAGGTCGGGGCTGGGCTCCACGCCGTCGACGAGCTGCACGACCGCCTTCACCTCCTCGCCGAAGTCCTCGTTGGGCACGCCGATGACGGCCACGTCGAGCACCTTCGGGTGGGTGGTGAGGAGGTTCTCGGCCTCCTGCGGATAGATGTTCACCCCTCCGGAGATGATCATGTACGCCTTGCGATCGGTGAGGTAGAGGTAGCCGTCCTCGTCGACGTAGCCCACGTCGCCGAGCGTGCTCCAGCCCCTTCCCTTCGGGTCGCGCGACTGGGCCGTCTTCTCGGGGTCGTTGTGGTACTCGAAGGTCGAGCCGCTCTCGAAGTAGATGGTGCCCTCTTCGCGGGTGGCGACCTCCTCGCCGTCCTCGCCGACGATGTGGACCACGCCCATCAGCGGTTTGCCCACCGACCCCTTGTGCTGCAGCCACTCCTCGGAGGTGATGGCGCAGAACCCGTTCCCCTCGGTGCCGGCGTAGTACTCCATGATCACCGGTCCCCACCAGGCGATCATCTGCTCCTTGACCGGGATCGGGCAGGGCGCGGCGGCGTGGATGGCGATCTGCAGGCTCGAGACGTCGAACTGCGTGCGCTGGGCCTCGGGCAGCTTGAGCATGCGCACGAACATCGTCGGCACCACCTGGGTGTGCGTGACCTTGTGCGTCTCGATGAGGCGGAGGAACTCGACGGGGTCGAAGTGCTCCATCACGATCGCGGTGCCGCCGACGCGGTGCACCGCCATCGTGAAGCGAAGGGGCGCGGCGTGGTACAGCGGCGCCGGCGACAGGTACACCATGCTGTCGTTGAAGCCGTAGAGCATCTGGCCGACGAGCGTGACGCCGCTGGGCTGGCCCATCGCGCCTTCGGGAAGCGGTACCCGTACGCCCTTCGGCCGGCCCGTCGTGCCCGAGCTGTAGAGCATGTCGGTGCCCTCTGACTCGTCGGCGATCGGCGTGGCGGGGTACTTGGCGACGGCGTCCTCGTAGGAGTCGTGGCCGGTGGTCGTGCCATCGAGCATCAAGCGGACCGTGACCTCGGGTGTGTCGACGGCGACCATCTCGGCGACGTCCCGCTTGTAGGCGGAGGTGATGAAGACCTTCGCCCCGCAGTCGTTGATGATGTAGGACGTCTCGCCCGGGGTCAGGCGCGACGAGATCGCCGTGTAGTAGAGGCCAGCCCGCTGCGCGGCCCACAGGATCTCGAAGTAGCGAGGATGGTTCTCGAGCATGAGGGCGATCGAGTCACCGCGCTGCAGGCCGGCCTCCCGGAGGAGGTGGGCGAGGCGGTTGGAGCGCTCGTCGAGCTCGCGATAGGTCACGGCCTCACCGGTGCCCGCCATGATGTAGGCGGGCTTGTCCGGGGTGGTCTGCGCGTGGACGCCGGGGTACATGGCCCGAACCGTACCGACAACCATGGGCTGACCTCCCAGTCGCCGACGTGGGTACCGTGCAGCGGGTGGAGGCAGTCGAGCGGTTCGCGGCGCTCGCGGGAGGGCCCGAGCTGGCCATCCCGCTCGACGAAGCCGCGCTCGTCCTGGCGGCGGCGACTCGGGGCACCGGCGAGGTGGAGGCGGGGTTGGCGGCACTCGACGCGCTCGCCGCCGAGGTGCCGGCACCGACGCTCGACGGTCTGCGAGCGCTCCTGTTCCGCGACCTCGGCTTCGCCGGGAACGCCGAGGACTACCACGACCCCGCCAACTCCTGGCTCGACGAGGTGATCGAGCGCCGGGTCGGGATCCCGATCACCCTCGCCGTCCTGATGCTCGAGGTCGGCCGCCGGGTCGGCATCCCCCTGGCCGGCGTGTCGATGCCGGGTCACTTCCTCGTGCGCGACAAGGTCGACCCCGGGGTGTACATCGATCCCTTCGCGCGCGGGCAGGTGCTCGATCGCGGTGGGTGCGCGGCTCGGTTCCATGCCGTGCACGGGCCGGGCGCCGTCTTCGACGACGCCTTCCTCGAGCCCGTGGGGAAGCGGGCGATCCTCGTGCGGATGCTCGCCAACCTGGAGTCGGTGGCCGGCATCCGCTCCGACCGGGAACTGCTCCTGCGGGCGGTCTCCCTGCGGGCGGCGATGCCCGGCGCCGTCCTCGCCGACCACCAGCGTCACGCCACGGCGCTGGCCGCCGGCGGCCGGTTCCGGGAGGCGGCCGAGGTCCTCGACCGGTACGCGGCGGCGGGCGGATCCGGGTCGGTGGCGGCGGCGGCCGCCGCCGAGCGTTTCCGGGCCCGGCTCAACTGAGGCCGGCGGGGCACTTGACCGCTCGGTCAAGTACGCTCGTCGCACCGTCCGAACACGAATCGCAGGGGGAGACCGCGATGGCGCTGGCCGAAGCCGCCATGACCGACGAAGCGCTCGTCACGCAGAAGATCGACGAGCTGCTCGACGCCCACGACCCGAAGACGACCGATGCGCAGGCCTTCCTCGGGGCGCAGTTCGACGCCGGATTGGCATGGGTCCACTTCCCGGAGGGCAACGGGGGTCTCGGCCTGTCGCCGAAGCTCCAGAAGCTGATCAACGAGCGGCTGGCCGCCGCCGGTGCTCCGGTGGCGTACTACCGCAACCCGATCGGACACGGGATGTCGGCGCCGACCATCGTCGCCCACGGCTCCGAGGAGCAGAAGCAGCGCTACCTGCGACCGCTGTTCACGGGCGAGGAGATCTGGTGCCAGCTCTTCTCCGAGCCCGGTGCCGGTTCCGACGTCGCCGGGTTGTCGTCCAAGGCGGTGCGCGACGGCGACGAGTGGATCGTCAACGGCCAGAAGGTGTGGACCACCCTTGCCCACCTCTCGCGCTTCGGCACCCTGGTCGTGCGGACCGATCCCGACCAGCCCAAGCACAAGGGGCTCACGCACTTCGTGGTCGACATGCACGCCCCCGGTGTCGAGGTCCGGCCGCTGCGCCAGGCCACGGGTGAGGCCGAGTTCAACGAGGTGTACTTCACCGACGTCCGCATTCCCGACTCGGAGCGGCTCGGCGACGTGGGCGACGGCTGGCGGGTGGCGCTGACCACGCTGATGAACGAGCGGGTGTCGATCGGCGGCTCGATCGCGCCGCGGGGTTCGGGTCCCATCGCCGAAGCCGTCAAGATCTGGAAGCAGCGCGGCCTCAGTGACATCGCCCGCAAGGACAAGCTGATGCGGCTCTGGATCGAGGCCGAGGTGAACCGGCTCACCAACATCCGCGCCAGCACCGCACGCAAGGTCGGCACGCCCGGTCCCGAAGGGTCGGTGGGCAAGCTCGCCTTCGCCGAGACGAACAAGCGGATCTACGAGTACGTCGTCGAGCTCATGGGCGCCGACGGCATGCTCTACGGCAGCTACGAGATGCGCCGGCCCGAGACCGCGATGGGCTCGGACTCCCTGCAGAAGGCCTTCATCCGCTCCCGCGCCAACTCCATCGAGGGCGGCACCTCCGAGGTGATGCGCAACATCCTCGGCGAGCGCGTGCTCGGTCTGCCCGGCGACATCCGGGTCGACAAGGAGCTCCCGTGGACGAAGGTGCCCCGCAGCTGAGGCTCCTCAGGCCATCCGCGCTCACTCGTTGTGCGCGCTCACTCGGGGCGGGCTCAAAGCCGAGCTTGCGCGCACAAGGGTCGTAGACGGGGCTCAGTGACGGGTGCCGAGCAGGTGCCCGGCTTCGTTCAGGCTCGCCACCGAACGGTGGCCGGCGCTCGAGCACAGGAACCGGCTGATGCTCGTGTAGGTCGGCTGGAAGAACAGCGGGAAGTCGAGGCCGAGCACGTGGCTGGCGTAGGCGTTGATCACCCCGCCGTGGCACACGATCGCGACGGTGCCGCCGGCGTGCGCCTCGATGACTCGCTCGACGGCGACCGTCACGACCTCCCGGAACGTGTAGGGATCGACCTCGTCCATCTGCTCACCCCGCATGAGCTGCTCGTAGCGGGGATCCCGGGCGGCCTTGAGCTCCTCGAGCGGCACGTAGAAGTGCTGGCCGCGATCGAACTCGGCAAGCTCGTCGTCGACGATGGGCTCGACCCCGAGGACCTCGGCCAACGGTGCCGCCGTCTGGCGGGCGCGGCGCATCGGGCTCGTGAACACCGCGTCGATGCGGTCGTGCCGCAACCAGTCGGCCAGCCGCCGGGCCTGGGCGTGGCCCTCGTCGGAGAGCTCGGGATCGGCCGGCCCCCCGGCGTCGTCGATCCGAACGGGCAGGCCGTGCCTGATGATCAGGAGCTCCATGGGCTACGGGCGGCTGACGGCGGTGCAGCCGGGGACGGTCACGTCGAAGCCGGCGAAGCCGCACACGCAATCTCGCCCCAGGCTCGCGCGCACCCGCTGCTGACAGTCGTCGAGGGAGTCGCGCTGGGCGTAGAGGAACACGCCGGCGCCGACGAGCGCGAGCACGATCACCAGCTTCAGGATGAGCTTCTGGATGAAGCGGAGCACGAGGAACGCGCCGAGGACCACGACGGCGATCGCCACGATGGCCGCCACCTTCACCTGGTCGGGCTCGATCCCCTCAGGTAGCTCCACGGCCGCGACCCTACGGCGACGCCCGTACCGTGTGATGGATGACCGGGTCACCCGTGAACCTCAGCCGGGGGCTTCCCGAGACGGTGCTGCCGGCGGAGCCGGCCGACGTCGTCGCCGCCCTCGCGGCCGCCGGCACCGACCGCGCCGCCGTGGCTGCCGTCGCCGCCACCCATCCCCGCTCGCTGCTCGCGTGGGCCGCCCTCGGTGATCTCGGCCGCGACGACATCGAGCGGTACGCGTGCTACCGCGTCGGCTACCACCGCGGCCTCGACGCCCTGCGGGCCAACGGCTGGCGGGGATCGGGGTATGTGCGCTGGCGGCACGAGTCGAACCACGGCTTCCTCCGGTCCCTCGAGGGGCTCGGCCGGCAGGCCGCGGCCATCGGTGAGACCGACGAGGCGGAGCGGTGCGTGCAGTTCCTGACCCAGCTGGATCCGTCGCGTTGAACCGCTCCCGGCGCGCCGCTGCGGTCGTCGCCCTCGCCCTCCTCGCCGCCGCCTGCGGCCGGGGCGATGACCCCACGGTGCCCGCACCGGGAGCCACGCCCGACGGAGCGGCACCCGCGGCGCCGTCGGACACCGGTGCGGGCGACCCCGGTCCCGGGACGGCCAGCACGACCACGCCGCTCGGGGGCGGGCCCCCCTTCGGCGACACGACGACGCTGCCCGGTCCCGCCCCGGATCCGGCGCCCGACACCTCGGGCCCGCCGGGATCGGCGGCAGCGTACTTCCTCCGGTCGCAGCCGGCCACGTCGCTCGTGGTCGAGGTGAGCGCCGAGGCGGGCGCCGAGCCCCGAGCCGCGACCATGGAGCACGTCCGCTCCACCCTCGCGGCGGTGAGCGGCAAGCAGGTCTCGGTGGTGGCGGGGAGCTCGGTGGCGCCGCGCGAGCAATGGTCGGCCGCTGACATCCGGGCCGCCGCCGACGCTGCCGCGGTGACACGACAGGGCGCGACGGGGGTGCTCCGGCTCGTGTTCGTCCGGGGCGGCTACGCCGACAGCGACACGGCCCTCGGCGTGGCCGTGCGGGCCGACGTGGCCGCCATCTTCGTCGACCGGGTGGCCCGGTCGGCGTCACCGTTGGTGGGCGCCGGCGCCATCGAGACCGCGGTCACGACGCACGAGGTCGGGCACCTGCTCGGCCTGGTCGACCTCTATCTCGACACCGGTCGCGCCGATCCCGAGCACCCGGGCCACTCCAGCAACCGCCGCAGCGTCATGTACTGGGCGGTCGAGTCGACCCTCGTCGCCGACCTCCTGACCGGGGGACCGCCGCGCGACTTCGACGAGGACGACCTGGCCGATCTCGCCGCCATCCGCGGATGACCGAAGCGTTCTCGGGCGTCGTGCTCACCGGGGGGCGGAGCCGCCGGATGGGGACGGACAAGGCGGCGCTCTTCGGTGCCCGGGTGGCCGCGGCCCTCCACGCCGCCGGGGCCAGCGAGGTGTTCGAGGTCGGTGCCGACGACGAACCCGGCAACGGGCCGCTCGGCGGCATCGCCACCGCCCTGCGCCGAGCGCGGAACGACGTGGTGGTGGTCCTCGCCTGCGATCTCCCCGACGTCCGGCCCGAGGGCATCCGGGCCGTAGTCGACGCCCTCACCGGCGATCGGGCAGCCGACGTCGCGCTCCCGCCGGGCGAGCCCCTGCACGCCGCCTGGCGCCGGACGGCGCGCCCCGCCGTCCTGGCGGCCATCGGCGCCCGGACGCTCGCCGTGCGGGCCGTGCTCGACCGGTTGCGGGTCGTGGAGGTCGCCGGCATCGACCCCGCGTGGCTCCGCAACGTGAACACCCCTGCCGATCTCGTCCAGACTCTGCCCGTGGCCGATCCGACCGTCCCCGAGATCGACATCGACGAGATGATCCGGCGGCGAGCCGACGGCGCGTACCTCCTCGACGTGCGGAACCCCGCGGAGTACGAGGAGGCGCACGTGCCGGGCGCCGTGCTGATCCCCTTGGGCGACCTGGGTGAGCGGTGGCAGGAGGTCCCCGACGGCGACGTCCTCGTCATCTGCCGGAGCGGCGCCCGCAGCGCCAGGGCCGTCGAGGCGCTCAACGGCGCTGGGCGGACGACGGTCAACGTGGCCGGGGGGACCCAGGCCTGGATCGAGGCCGGGCACCCGGTGGTCGCCGGGCCGGAGCCGGCCTGACGGGTGCCGGCCAGCCACCGCCTGATCACCGATCGCCGGGCCCTCGACGACCTGATCGCCGAGATCGCCGGCGCCGACGAGTACACCGTCGACACCGAGTTCCACCGCGAGCGCTCCTACTTCCCCAAGGTCGCCCTCGTGCAGCTCGGCTGGCCCGGTGGCAACGTGGCCCTCGTCGATCCGCTGGCGGTGGACCTGGCCCCGCTGGTGACCGTGCTCGAGGGCCCGGGCACGGCGATCATGCACGCCGGCAACCAGGACCTCGAGGTGTTGCACCGGGCCTGTGGCACCGTGCCGTCCCGGCTGTTCGACACCCAGCTCGCGGCCGGCTTCGTGGGGTTCTCCACCCCGTCGCTCGCGCTCTTGGCCGAACGGGTGGCGGGCGTCCACCTCCCGAAGGCGAGTCGGCTGACCGACTGGCTGCAGCGGCCGCTCGGCGAGGAGCAGCAGCGGTACGCGGCGGCCGACGTGGCCCATCTCGCCGACATCGCCGCCGCGCTCCGGCGGGTCCTGGCCGAGACGGAGCGGCTGGCGTGGGCCGAGGAGGAGTGCGAGGACCTGCGGGCCCGCGACTGGGGACCGCCCGATCCCGACGCCGCCTGGCTCCGGATGAAGGAGGCCCGCCAGCTGCGAGGCAAGGCCCGGGGCATCGCCCGCGCGGTGGCCGCCTGGCGGGAGCGGCGAGCCGCCGAGCTCGACGTGCCCGCCCGCCACGTGCTGCCCGACCTGGCCATCGTCGGCATCGCCATGAACCCCCCGACGTCGGCGGCGGGCATCGCCGCCCTCCGGGGGGTGGACGCCCGGCACGCCCGCGGCAACGTCGCGGCCGCCATCCTCGCCGCCGTGGAGGAGGGCAAGGCCGCGCCGCCGGAGTCGATCCCCGCCCCCCGGCGCGACGAGGTCGAGCGCGACAAGCGCCCGGCGGTGGCGCTCGCGTCGGCGTGGCTGAGCCAGCTCGCACGCGAGCTCAAGATCGACACCACCCTGCTCGCCACCCGTTCGGACCTGTCGAGCTTCTTGAACGGTGACCCCGACTCCCGGCTCGCGCACGGCTGGCGTCACCGGCTGCTCGGCGACCCCATCCGCCGGCTCGTGGCCGGCGACTTCGCCCTCGCCTTCGACGGGCGCGGCGGACTCACGCTGGAGGAGCGCAGCGGCCGACCGGTGACCGTCGACCTGCCCGTGCCCGAGGTGGACTGGGCTACTCCCGCGTGAGCACGAG